>NZ_FYAV01000088.1:0-35034 GCF_900185745.1 Stappia sp. TSB10GB4
AGCGCCCGTCCGGCCTTGTCAAGCCGCCGGCGCAGCGCCGCCGCCTCCGGCCCGGCGTCGCCGGTCTCCGGCGCCCGCGCCTCGTCCGCCGCCCGCCCGGCCTTGAGCCTCGCCAGCGCCGCGCGCAATTCGGCCAGTTCCCGGTCGCGCTGGGTCAGCGCCTCGCGCAGGCCCGCCTCCACCCGCCGTGCCCGCTCCTCGGCCTCCTGCAACTGGTCGCGCAGGGTCGCCGCCTCCTCGTTCTTCTGGCGGAACGAGGCGCCGGCCAGGTGCGACCACATATGCACCTCGCCGAAGATCCGCGCGCGCAAGGCGCCCGGCACATGCGCATGGGTCATGAACGCCCAATAGGCCGGGCCGACCTGGCCGCGGTCGCACATGTCGCGCCACAGCGCGTCCAGCTCCGCGGCGTTGCGGGCGCGGCCGACCCGGCGCAGCGCGCCCTCGTAGCGGCCGTCGAGCAGTTTCTGGAAGGCGCGGGTGAAGGCGCAGTCGGTGGTCGACAGGCGTACGAAATGGCCGTGCACGTCGTAGTCGGGCGTGTCGGGGGCAACGTCGATGCCGACCTTGCGGGCGATGCGGCGCAGGTCCGCGACGCTGGCACAGGTACCGACGATGGAACAGTGGACGCTGTCGCCCTGCTCCCACAGGGCAATCCGCCGGCGTCCGGCCTGGGCATCGCCCCCGGCCTCCTCGCAGGCGAAAGGGGCACGTCCCGAATGGGCGGCGACCGCATCCTCGATCGCCTTTCGCAGCTTGTCATCCCTGGCGCACATGGAGCCGTGCCCCTCCCGAAACAGGTTGAAAACGCTTGGTTACGAATTGGCTTGGTCAAGAGCGTGGCTTGCTGGCCGTCGAGGGAGTGGACGGGGTGCTGGCTGGCGCTTGGATCTCCGTCTGCCATCTCCGGGCACAGCGAGAGGCGAAACGGACATTGCCTTTCCTATAAAACATGAGTATTTCAGTCAAGAATATTCTTGCGAACGGTTCGCAAGTTTAGAGCAATTCCAAACCGCGGACGGAAGAACCGGAGTTTCCGGCCATTTCGCCCAAGGACCCAAGCGATCGAAGGAGCAAGTCGATCATGTCCCAGTCTGCGACCCCCGCCCATCAGGTCCAAGCTGCCGCTTATCGCCGGTCGCGCAGCCAGCAGCGCACCCTGACCCTGCCCAAAACGGCGAAGGTCGTCCAGGAACCGTTGGAACTCGACAGCTCCGCCCTGTTCCAGGGCGCCCGCGAGGTCCATATCCGTCACAAGGACATGGTCTACCGCCTCTCGATCACCCGATTCGAGAAGCTGCTGCTGACCAAATAGGCCTCCTGCCGCGAGCCCTCCCCCGCGAGTGCCGCCGGAGCCGGCGCCGGAAGCGTGTCCCGTCGCGCTTCCGGCGCTTGCCTTCCTTGCGCCGATCTGCGAAGGAAGAAGCCGTCGAACGGCAACCCGGCAGGACCAGACGTGAGCCTCGGTGACATTCCGGCCGCCCTTTTCGCGGCACCGACCGACCGGCCGTCCTCGGCCGGCCGCTCCGTGCTGCCCGGTGGGTGCCGCCTTGCCGGCCGGTCCTCCCCGTTCCAGGCCCTGCATCAGGGTCCGGCCTGCGGCCGATTTAGGCAGTTGCCGCACTGAGCCGTCTCTGCCGCCGGTCTTCGTCCTGCCGCTGGAAAGCGGCGGAAAGTCTGGTAAAAGACCCCCCGAACTCCCTTCTCACGTGCCGCGCCGGCATGCCGGCCGCGCGCTGCCAGTCACGACGGTGCCATGTCCGAATTGCAATCCCTTGAAACTGCGATCCTCGCGGCCGTCGCCGCCGCGTCGAACGAGGCCGAGCTGGAAGAGGTGCGCATCGCCGCCCTCGGCAAGAAAGGGTCCGTGTCCGAGAAGCTGAAGACCCTCGGCTCCCTGTCGCCGGACGAGCGGCGCGAGATGGGCCCGGCGATCAACGGCCTGAAGACCCGGGTCACCGATGCGCTCGCCGCCCGCCGCGAGCTGCTGCAGGACGCCGCCCTCGACGCGCGCCTCCAGCGCGAGCGCGTCGACGTCACCCTGCCGCTGCGTGCCGCGCCCGCCGAGGCCGGGCGCATCCACCCGGTCAGCCAGGTCATCGACGAACTCACCGCGATCTTCGCCGACATGGGCTTTTCCATCGCCGAAGGTCCGGACATCGAGACCGACCACCTCAACTTCACCCAGCTCAACTTCCCGCCCGACCATCCGGCGCGCGAGATGCACGACACGTTCTTCCTGCCCGAAAAGGCGGATGGCGAGCGCATGCTGCTGCGCACCCACACCTCGCCGGTGCAGATCCGCACGATGATGTCGCAACAGCCGCCGATCCGGGTGATCATCCCGGGCCGCACCTATCGCTGCGACAGCGACCAGACCCACACGCCGATGTTCCACCAGGTCGAGGGCCTGGTGATCGACAAGCAGAGCCATATCGGCCACCTGAAATGGGTGCTGGAGGAGTTCTGCAAGGCCTTCTTCGAGGTCGACGAGGTGCGCATGCGCTTCCGCCCGTCCTACTTCCCCTTCACCGAGCCGTCGATGGAGGTCGATATCGGCTGCGACCGCTCGGGCAACGAGGTGAAGATCGGCGAGGGCAACGACTGGCTGGAGATCCTCGGCTGCGGCATGGTCCATCCCAATGTCATCCGCAATTGCGGCCTCGATCCGGATGTTTACCAGGGCTTCGCCTGGGGCATGGGCATCGACCGTATCGCCATGCTGAAATACGGCATGCCGGACCTGCGCGCCTTCTTCGACGCGGATGTCCGCTGGATCGAGCATTACGGCTTCCGCCCGCTCGACCTGCCGACCCTGTTCGGAGGACTGTCGCGATGAGACCGCGGTCGATGATTGCCCGCCTGCGCGCCCTCGTGCTGCCGCTGCTGGCGCTCGCCGTGCTGGCGGCCGGCCTGCTGCCGCTGGCGCCCGTCGCGGCCCAGCCCGCCTCCTTTGTCGAGGTCTGCGCCGACAAGACCCAGGAGCGCGGCCGGCTGCGCTATTGCGACGCCTATTTCCGCGATGCGCTCGGTCCCCAGGCCGACACGGTTCTCTACCTGCGCGACCGCATCACCACCCTGCGCGCCAGCCAGGAGATGAATGCGGAGAGCAATTACGAGAGCTTCCTGACGGCGGTCGCCATCGTCGCCTTCCTGTCGATCGCCACCATGGTGCTGGTGTCGGCGGAGCGCCGCATCGACGGCATCGCCAAGTGGTCGTCGGTCACCTCGGCCGCCGCCGTTCTGGTGATGGTGGCGATCCTCACCTTCGGCTGGCTCGACAAGTACCGGGCGGAGGATGCGGCGATGCTCGAGCTCGGCCTGTTGCGCGATCAGGTGGAGGTCGAGGCCTCCCATGCCATCGCCAGCGGGCGCGGCCTCGACGAGGCGATGATCCGCCGCTGGACCGACCGGCTGCACGAGATCGGCCTGCGCTTCGCCAAGAATTACGGCGCCGCCTCCATCGTGCCGGACCTCGACCGCTTCACGCCGCAGAACTGACGCAGCCGCGCCGGCGCGCGGAGCCCCGCCGCGCCGGTCCCGTCACGATACCTGAAGAGACACGACCCATGAAATTCACCCTGTCCTGGCTGAAGGAACATCTGGAGACCGACGCCACCCTCGACGAGATCGTCGAGGCGCTGACCCGCGTCGGCCTGGAGGTGGAGCATGTCGCCAATCCGGCCGACCGCCTGAAGCCCTTCACCATCGCCAGGGTGCTGGAGGCCCGCCAGCACCCCAATGCCGACCGCCTGCGCGTCCTCACCGTCGATGCCGGCGACGGCAAGCCGCCGCTGCAGATCGTCTGCGGCGCGCCCAATGCCCGCACCGGCCTTGTCGGCGTGCTCGCCCGTCCGGGCGACTATGTGCCGGGCATCGACGTCACCCTGTCGGTCGGCAAGATCCGCGATGTCGAAAGCTTCGGCATGATGTGTTCGGAGCGCGAGCTGGAACTGTCGGAGGCCCATGACGGCATCATCGATCTTCCCGAGGATGCGCCGGTCGGCACCTCCTATGCCGCCTATGTCGGGCTCGACGATCCGGTCATCGAGATCGGCCTGACGCCGAACCGTCCGGACTGCACCGGCGTTTCCGGCATCGCCCGCGACCTTGCCGCCGCCGGCCTCGGCAAGCTGAAGGAAAACCGCCCGGCACAGGTGCCCGGCAGCGGCCCGTGCCCGGTCGGGGTGCGGCTGGAGTTCGGCGACACGCCCTCGCTCTGCCCGGCCTTCGCCCTGCGCCTGGTGCGCGGCGTGAACAACGGCCCCTCGCCGGAGTGGATGCAGAAACGGCTGCGGGCCATCGGCCTGCGCCCGATCAACGCGCTGGTCGACATCACCAATTACATCACCTTCGACCGCGGCCGGCCGCTGCATGTCTTCGACGCGGCCAAGGTCAAGGGCGATCTCGTCGTCCGCCGCGGCCGCGCGGGCGAGGAGCTGCTGGCGCTCGACGGGCGCACCTACCAGGTGGACGAGAGCGTCTGCGTCATCGCCGACGACAATGGCCTGGAATCGCTCGCCGGCATCATGGGCGGCGAGCTCTCCGGCTGCACCGAGGAGACCACCGACGTGCTGATCGAATCGGCGCTGTGGGACGAGACCAACCTTGCCCGCACCGGCCGCCGGCTCGGCATCAACACCGATGCCCGCTACCGCTTCGAGCGCGGCGTCGACCCCGCCTTCTGCTTGCCGGGGCTGGAACTCGCCACCCGCATGGTCATGGACCTGTGCGGCGGCACGCCGAGCAAGGTGACGCTTGCCGGCCATGTGCCGGAGACCGACCGCACCATCGAGTTCCCTTTCGCCGAGGTCAAGCGCCTGTCGGGCCTCAAGCTCTCCGACGCGGAGATCAAGGGCGTGCTCACCCGTCTCGGCTTCTGGGTCACCGGCAGCGGCGATACCGTGCGCGTCGCCCCGCCCTCCTGGCGTCCGGACATCCACGGCAAGGCGGATCTCGTCGAGGAAGTGGTGCGCATCGTCGGCCTCGATTCGGTCGCCTCGACGCCGCTGCCGCGCGGCGCCACCGTCACCGGCCAGGTGCTCACCCCGGCGCAGGTCCGCCGCTCGCAGGCGCGCCGCGCGCTCGCCGTGCGCGGCATGAAGGAAGCCGTCACCTGGTCGTTCATCCCGCAGGACCAGGCCGAGGCTTTCGGCGGCGGCTCGCCGGCCCTGCGCCTTGCCAACCCGATCTCCGCCGACATGTCGGACATGCGCCCCAGCCTGGTGCCGGGCCTTGCCACGGCGGCGCAGCGCAATGCCGATCGCGGCTATCCGGATGTCGCCCTGTTCGAGGTCGGCCAGGTCTTCACTGATGACACGCCGCAGGGCCAGTCGATGGTTGCCGCCGGCCTGCGCCGCGGCACGGCGGTGATGACCGGCGCCGATCGCCACTGGGCCGGCAATGCGCCTGAGGTCGGCGTCTTCGACGCCCGCGCCGATGCGGAAGCCGCGCTCGCCGCCATCGGCGTGTCGGTCGACAAGCTGATGATCTTCTCCGAAAGCGCGCCCTGGCTGCATCCGGGCCGCTGCGGCGAATTGCGCCTCGGTCCCAAGACGGTGCTGGCCCGCTTCGGCGAGCTGCATCCGCGCATCGCCAGGGCGCTCGATCTCGACGGCCGGCTCGCCGTCTTCGAGGTCTATCTCGACGCGGTGCCGCTGCCCAAGGGCAAGGCCGGCCGCTCCAAGGGCGCCTTCGCGGCTTCCGACCTGATGCCGGTGCGCCGCGACTTCGCCTTCGTCGTCGAGGAGGCGGTGACCGCCGACCGGCTGATCAAGGCCGCGCGCGGCGCCGAGAAGAGCCTGATCGCCGACGTGACGCTGTTCGACGTCTATCGCGGCGCCGGCATCGCGCAAGGGCACAAGTCGATGGCCATCGACGTGACGCTGCAGCCGCGCGAGCGCACCCTGACCGAGGAGGAGATCGACGCGGTCGGCGCCAAGATCCGCGCCGCGGTGGAAAAGGCGACCGGCGGCACCTTGCGCACTTGATCGGGGCGCCCGAACCGGGCACCTGCCGCTGACGAGACTTGCGCCGCGCGCCCTTGCCCCCCATCCTTCGGGCCAGGGGCGACGCGCGGCGCGGCCTGTTGCGCGAGGGACTGCTCGCGCGAGGGACCGGGACGTGCAACAGGAGAGGGTCATGCGATGAAGCCGGCGCAAGCCGTGCCTCCCGCCCTTGGCCAGGGCCTTGCCTTCGGGCGCACCACGCTGGGCGATCCTGCGCTTGCCAGCGAGGATGACCGCAGGCGCGTGCTGGAGCTGATCCTGCGCATGGATCCGGTGGTGATGCGGGTTCTGCGGATCGCCCGCGGCCTTGCCCTGCCGGACTGGCGCCTTGCCAGCGGCGCCATCTACCAGACCGTCTGGAACGCGCTGACCGGCCGCCCCGCCGGCCATGGCATCCGCGATTTCGATCTGGTCTATTTCGACGGGGATACCAGCTACGAGGCCGAGGACCGGGTGATCACCCGCGCCCGCCCGCGCTTTTCCGGCCTGCCGGCACCGGTGGAGATCCGCAACCAGGCGCGCGTGCCCCTCTGGTTCCGGCAAAAGCACGGCATCGACTATCCGCCGCTCTCCTGCACCGACGAAGCGCTCCTCAACTATGCCGCGCGCACCCATGCGGTCGCCGTGCGGCTGGAGGCGGACGGCCGCCTGTCGCTCGCCGCGCCCTTTGGTCTCGCCGATATCTTCGCCATGCGGCTGGTGCCCAATCCGGCGCTCGACAATTCGGCGACCTATCTGGACAAGGCGCTGCGGATGAAGGCCGCCTGGCCGGAGCTGGAAATCGTGCCCTGGCCGTCGGACCGGGCGCCGCGCGCCGCGCCGCGTGTCGACGAACCCTCTCCCGCGCCGGCGAACGAGGACGATCCGGGCGAGACCCCGCCCGCTGTCCCGCACACGCTCTCGCATCGCCCCTCGCACCGGGAAGAGCTGCTGCGGCAGAGCCCGTTCCGCCGGCATCTGCCGGGCGACCGCTATGCCCGCCTCGTCGCGGGTGACTTCGGGACTTCCCGCGCGCGGGACGAGGCTGCCGGACCGGGCGCCGGCGAGAGCGGCGAGACGGCGGATCAGCCGGCGGCGAGCGTTGCCCGCGACTGGATCCGCGTCTCGACCAGCCCGCGCAGCGAATTCCCCAGATAAATCTTGTCCGCGCTGGCAAGGTCGTTGGGCCGCAGGTCCGCCTCCACCGCCCGCCCGCTCTCCAGCAGCGCGGCCCGCAGCGTGCCCGGCAGCAGCCCGTGCCGCAGCGCCGGGGTCAGCAGCCGTCCGCCGCGCGCCACGAACAGGGTGGTGAAGCTGCCTTCCGTCAGATAACCCTCGTCATTGGCGAAGATCACCTCGTCGCAGCCGGTCGCAGCGCAAAGCCGCGCCCGCGTGCCGTCATAGATCTCGCGCCGCGTCGTCTTGTGCCACAGCAGCGGATCGCCGGCCGGCATCGTCACGTCGGCGAGGACCGCCGTCCAGTGCGACACTGCCGGCGGCAGGTCGCGATCCTCCAGCGACAGCTTTCCGTCGCCCGCCAGCTCCAGCCGCACCCGGCGCGGGCCTTCGAACGCGCCGGCCCGCCGCGCCAGCAGCGCGCGCGCGGCCGTAACATCCAGCGGAAAACCGAGCCGCGCGGCACTGTTGATGAGCCGGCTAAGATGCCGCTCCAGCAGCAGATACCCCTCGGCTGGCTCCCCCGTCTCCGCCGGCTGCCAGGCCATCGTCTCGAACAGCGAGAAGTCCGGCGCCCGGCGCTCCAGGAAGGCGAGCTTCAGCCGGCACTCGTCATATTCCGGCGTGCTGGCGGAATCGAACACCAGCCCCGACCCCGCGCCCGCCTCGAACCGTCCGTCCGCCTCCACCACCAGCGTGCGGATCGCCACGTTGAAGCGGAAGTCGCCGGAGGGCTCCAGATGGCCGATGCCGCCGGTATAGATCCCGCGCGGCCCGCTCTCCAGCTTGTGGATGATCTGCATCGCCGAGAGCTTCGGCGCCCCGGTGATCGAGCCGCAGGGAAACAGCTCGCGCATGCAGGCGGCAAAGCCGGTCCCGGCTGGCACCTTTCCCTCTACCGTCGAGGTCATCTGGAACAGCGTCGCATAAGGCTCGACCTCGAACAGGCGCGGCACCTTGACGCTGCCCGTTTGCGCGATGCGCGACAGGTCGTTGCGCATCAGGTCGACGATCATCACGTTCTCGGCTTGCGACTTCGGGTCGCTGGCAAGCAGCCGGGCGATGCGCCGGTCCTCCTCGCCCGTCCGCCCGCGCGGCGCCGTGCCCTTCATCGGCCGGCTCGTCACCCGTGTTCCGCGCCGCTCCAGAAAGAGCTCCGGCGACAGCGACAGCACGGTGCGGCTCTCCGTTCTCAGGAAGGCGGCATGGCCGACCGGCTGCGACAGCAGCAGCCGGGCGAACAGATGCGCCGGATCGCCGGTGATCCGCCCGCGCGCCCGCATCGTCAGGTTGGCCTGGTAGATGTCGCCCTTGGCAAGATGCTCGCGCACGGCGGCAAAGGCCGCGTCGTACTCCTCGCGGCTCAGTTCGAAGCCGTCGACCCTGGCCTCGACCCCGCCGCACCCCGCTTGCGCGATGTCGCCGGCGCCGATCCGCGCCAGCGCCTCGCTCATCGTCAGCCGCTCGGCTTCCTCATAGACGCCGAAGCGCAGCAAGGGCAGCGCCGGGTCCTTCGGCGCGAGGCTTTGCAGCTTGTCCTCGAAGGCGAAGCCCGCCTCATAGGCGATGTATCCGGCGACGTGAAAGCCCTCGCGCGCTTGCGCCTCCGCCTCGGCGAGCGCCGCTTCGACGCCGCCGACCTCATGGCAGGCGATGATCCGCCGCGGCTGGGCGAACAGCAGCGCCGTTGCCGCCCCCGCGTCGAAAAGCGCCAGCGTGTCGGCGGGTGCCTGGGGGGCTGCTGCCCGTCCCGTGTCGCCGCTGTCGTCCATCTGCGCCGGTCTCGTCCTGTTGGCCCGTCCCCGCCGGCCGTCTTAAGTCAGTTGCCCTGCGTTGCATAGCCGCGGCCGCGACATGGGCCCGTCCGTTTTCGACCCCGTCGCCATGTCCACGGTTTTCGTGCAACCTGCAAGGCGCTACAGACGTTTGCAAGGCACGAGCGGAGCACTGCATGACCGGCGACCAGATCGCGATCCTTGCCATTCTCGCCCTGGCGATGGCCGCCTTCCTGTCCGGCCGCCTGCGCCATGACATCGTGGCGATGGGGGCGCTGATCGCCTGTGTCGTCGCCGGCCTGGTGCCCTCGCAGGAGGCGTTTGCCGGCTTCGGTCATCCGGCGGTGATCACGGTCGCCTGCGTGCTGGTGCTCAGCCGCGCGCTGCAGACCTCCGGCGCCGTCGACCTGCTGGCCCGCACCGTCCTGCCGGCCGCCGCAGGGCGCACCGTCAGCCTCGCCGCTCTGGTGGGCCTCGGCGCGGCGCTCTCCGGCTTCATGAACAATGTCGGCGCGATGGCGCTCCTGATGCCGGTGGCGCTGCAGCTTTCCCGCCGCCTCGACATGACGCCGGGCCGCATGCTGATGCCGCTTGCCTTCGGCACCATTCTCGGCGGCATGACGACGCTGATCGGCACCCCGCCGAACCTCATCGTCTCCGGCTTTCGCGTCTCCAATTCCGGCAGCGGCTTTTCGATGTTCGACTTCGCGCCGGTCGGCGTCGCCGTGGCGCTGGCCGGCATTGCCTTCGTCGTCACCATCGGCTGGCGGCTGGTGCCGGTCACCCGCGCCGCCGCCGGCGAGGCCTTCGAGGTCGGCTCCTATCTCACCGAGGTGCGGGTGGTCGACAAGGGCAAGGCCGACGGCATGACCCTGCACGAGATCGAGGCGGAGCTCGACAAGGCCGATGCCCAGGTCGTCGGTCTGGTGCGCGGCGGCCTGCGCATCAGCGCCCCGCGCGGCAACCGCCGGGTCCAGGGCGGCGACGTCCTGGTGCTGGAGGCCGATGTCGAGGGCATCGCCGAAGCGCTCTCCAAGCTCGACCTGAAGCTGGAGGAGCAGGTCAAGGCGCAGGACGAGGAGCGCGAGGAAAAGGAGCGCGCCCGCGAGCTGCAGGCCCGCCGCGCCGAAGACGAGGTGCGCCGCCGCGAGATCGACGAGGCCGCCGCCCTTGGCGACGTGGCGCTGGCGCCTCAGCCGCAGCCCCAGCCCCGGCCGGAGCCGGCGGCCGGCGGCAAGGGGCAGGGCGCCTCCTCCCGGTCCGGCGAGGCGGAGCGGGGCGAGGTTCGCCGCGACGGGGAGGCGGACGAGGTGGTGCTGCGCGAGCTGGTGGTGCGGCCGGAATCGCAGCTTGTCGGCCGTTCGGCGCGCGATCTCGCCCTGCGCAGCCGCTACGGGCTCAACCTGCTCGGCGTCTCGCGCGACGGCCGCCGCGAGACCACGCGGCTGCGCACCCTGAGATTGCAGTCGGGCGATCTGCTGTTGATGCAGGGGCCGGCCGAGGTGCTGACCGTCTTCGCCTCGGAAATGGGCTGCGTGCCGCTGGCCGAGCGCGACTTGCGCATTCCCGACAAGCGCCTCGCCCTGCTGTCGGCGGTGATCCTGGCGCTGTCGATCCTGGTCGCGGCGGTCGGCCTGCTGCCGGCCTCCGTCGCCTTCGCCGCCGGCGTGCTCGCCTCCATGGTGCTGAAGACGATGCCGCTGCGCGCCGTCTACACCGCCATCGACTGGCCGGTGGTGGTGCTGCTCGCCGCGCTCATTCCCGTTGCCGGCGCCCTGGAGGCGACCGGCACGGCCGGGCTCATCGCCTCCTTCCTGGTCGGCAGCGTCGCCCAGGGCCACCCGGTCGCCGCGCTGGCCATGGTGCTGGTCGTCACCATGTTCCTCTCGGACGTGATGAACAACGCGGCGACCGCCGCCGTCATGTGCCCGATCGCCATCGGCATCGCCCTGGCGCTCGGGGTCAGCGCCGATGCCTTCCTGATGGCGGTGGCGATCGGCGCCTCCTGCGCCTTCCTCACCCCCATCGGCCACCAGAACAACACACTGATCCTGGGTCCCGGCGGCTTCGGCTTCGGCGATTACTGGCGCCTCGGCCTGCCGCTGGAACTGCTGGTGATGGCCGTCGCCATGCCCCTGCTGCTGCTCGTCTGGCCGCTGTAGCAGCCGGCGAGGAGGGCTCCGGCTTCCCGCCCGCCTCAGGCCGGCGGCGGCAGGATGGTCATGCCGGTCGCGCCGGCCACCTGCATCACCTTCGCCACGTCCGGCGGCCCGTCCATCGGCGCCGGCGCGCGCGTCTCGTCGGCGACCGGCCGGCCCAGTTCGGTGAAGAAGCGCTCGTGCATGTGGCCCGGCGCGTTGAGGATCAGCACCCGTGCCGGCGCTGGCCCACGGGCCGAAAAGGCATGCACAGCCCCGTCCGGGATCGCCACATGGCTGCCCGGCCCGGCGATCCGCGTTTCGCCCGCGACCATGAACTCGATCTCGCCCTCCAGCACGTAGAAGGCCTCGGTCTCGCCGGCATGGTGGTTGGGCGGCGCGCCGAGCCCCGGCGGCACCACCGCCTCGACAAGACAGAACTTGCCCATCGTCTCGCCGGGAAAGGCATGGAATTTCATCAGGATGCCGAGCGTCTCGTAGGTTCTGGCGCGACTGTCTGCCACGGTCTGTCTCCACTTGTGAGAAGGAAGCGATGCCCTTATGATACACAAGTCTTTTTATGAGACAAGTGTCTTATTATGAGGAAGGCATGACAGCGACCCGCGAACGCATCTCCCAGAAGTCCCGCACCCGCGAGGCGATCCTGGCCGGCGCCCGTGCGCTCATCGAGCGCGGCGAGCCGGTGACGGTGACGGCCGCCGCCGCCGAAAGCGGCATCTCCAAGGCGACGGCCTATCGCTATTTCTCCGATCCGGCGGTGCTGGCGGCGGAGGCGGGCCTTGCCGTGGAGGTGCGCGACTATGCCGAGATCGTGCAAGGCTGCGACACGCCGCGCGCGAAGGTGCTGGCCGTCAGCCTCTACATGTTCGATCTGGCGTTGGCGCATGAGCCGGCCTTTCGCCAGTTCCTGGCGCGCAGTCTCGACTGCTGGCTGGCGGAAGGGGGAGGGGAGGCGACGCGACGCGGTGCCCGCCGCGTTGCCATGTTCGAGGCGGCCCTTGCCGGGCATCGCCCGGCCCTGCCGGCGGATCGGCTCGCCCTCCTGGTCGGCGCCTTGTCGGCGGCCACCGGCACCGAGGCGATGATCGCGCTGATCGACGTCGCCCGCCTGTCGCCGCAGGCCGCCCGCCAGACCGTCCGCGAAATGACTGAAGCGATCCTCGACCGATTCCTCGCTGCGCCGTGAGAAGGCGGCGCGCGCCTCACACCTTCTGCGCCACCACGAACCGCGCCTTGTGCGAGGCCGGCAGCAGGTCCGCCTCCAGGATGCGGAACCCGGCGTCCGTGATCGTCCGGTCCAGTTCGGCGATGCTGAGAAAGCCGACATGCGGCGCCTTGCCGACCAGTTGCATCGCCGCGACCAGCGGGCGGATGTACCAGCCCCAGTTCTTCAGGCAGACCGTCTTGGAGATCAGCAGCCCGCCCGGCTTCAGCTTCTCGCGCAGCGCGGCGAGCGTGCCCGGCAGGTCCTCCAGCAGATGCAGCAGGTTGAAGGCCAGCACCGCGTCGAAGGGCGGCGCGCCGGCGTCCAGTTCCGCCCGTCCGGCCTCGCTCGCCGCCGTCTTGCGGAAGTCGACCGTCTCGATGCCGGCCGCCGCCGCCCGTTCGCGGGCAATGGCGATCATTTCGCCCGAGATGTCGGTGCCGAGATAGCGGCCCGCATGTCCGGCCAGCCGCAAGGCCGTCGTGCCGGTGCCGCAGCCGATCTCCAGCACCCGGTCCTGCGGCGTCAGATGTGCTGCCGTCGCCTCCAGCGTCCGCTGATAGGCCGCCTCGTTCCGGATCGGGCTGGCGGCGTATTTGCGCGCCGCCTTGTCCCAGAAGTCGTCCTGCCTGCGCATGTCGTCCGGCTCCGCTGTCGGTTTCGCTTGCGTCTCTGGCTTAGCGTGGCGGCGAACCAAATGAAATTGCATAAAAATGCAGTCTCGTTATACGTTTTTGCATGAATTTCCGCCCCCCCTTCGACTGGAACCGCCTGCGCGCCTTTCTCGTCACCGCCGAGGAAGGCTCGCTCTCGGCCGCCGCCCGCATCCTCAAGCTGACCCAGCCGACGCTCGGCCGCCAGGTCGCGGCGCTGGAAGCCGAACTTGGCGTCATCCTGTTCGAGCGGGTCGGCCGCTCCCTCAGCCTCACCCGCTCGGGGCTGGAACTGCTGGAGCATGCCCGCGCCATGGGCGAGGCGGCGAACCGCGTCTCGCTGGCCGCCTCCGGCCGGGTCGAGGCGGTCGAGGGCGAGGTCTCGATCGCCGCCAGCGACGTCACCGCCGCCTTCCTGCTGCCGCCGATGCTGGCGCGGCTGCGCGCGGCGGCGCCCGGCATCTCGGTCAACGTCGTTGCCTCCAACAGTCTGAGCGACCTGCTGCGCCGCGAGGCCGACATTGCCATCCGTCATGTCGAGCCGCAGGACGGCAACCTTATCGTCCGGCGGATGCCCGACATGCTGGCCCGGATCTATGCCTCGCGCGATCTCATCGCCCGGCAGGGCGGACACCCGCGCGATGCCGCCGCCCTGTCGGCCTGGCCCTTCATCGGCTTCGAGCGCTCCGAACGGTTCCGCCTGGCGCTGAACACGGAGGGCCTGTCGCTGACCCAGGGCAGCTTCCCCATCGTCAGCGAGAACGGCGTCGTCGCCTGGCACTATGTCCGGGCCGGGCTCGGCGTCGGCGTCATGGTCGAGGCGGTCGCCCGCCAGGCGCCGGAGGTCGAGTGCGTTCTGCCGGACATGCCGCCCTTTGTCGTCCCGGTCTTCCTGGTCACCCATCGCGAGCTGCACACCAGCCGGCGCATCAGGATCGTCTTCGACCTTATCACGGGCCTGCTGGCCGGGGATTAAATGACGAGCGGACGGGGATAGCGCCGAAGACAGGGCCGAAGACAGGGCCGAAGACAGGAGCGGGAGAGGGGCTTGCCTCGGGAGGGTGGTCCGGGGCCGGCGCGAGCTCCCGCCTCGCGCACTTGTCCCCGCCGCTATCCCCGTCCTGTCCCCGCTGGACGTCCGCGCCGCGGTTTGGCGATTTTGCGACGATTGAGACGCGAAAGGCCGATTTCGAGACGGAATTTTGCAAAATCCGTCTCGAAATTTCTCAAAATCCGACAAGCGGTCGCGAGCCCTGAAAAACCCGGCGTCAGCCTTGCAGCTCGGCCCGCAGGAAGTCGATCATCGCCCGGGTCTTGGCCGGCAGGTAAGCCCGGCTCGGATAGACCAGCCAGGCGGCGGTGTCGAAATCCGTCGCCGTCGCCTGCCACTCGGTCAGGCAGTGCACCAGCCGGCCGCCGGCCAGATCGTCGTCGACCAGCCAGTCCGGCAGCAGCGCCGGCCCCAGCCCGCCGCGCGCCGCCTCCAGCAGCGCCAGCGCCGGCGCCAGCACCAGATCGCCGCCGACCGGCTGCTCGGCGATCGCTCCGGCCCGGTCGCGAAACAGCCAGCGGTCGCGATAGCCGGCGAACGGAAAGCGCAGCACCCGGTGGCCGGCAAGGTCGGCGGGCGCCGCCAGCCTCGGGGCTCCGGCAAGATAGGCCGGCGAGGCCACCACCTTGTAGCGGGTCGTCATCAGGCGCGACACGATGAGGTCGCCGGAGACCGCCGGCGCCAGCCGGATGGCGAGGTCGATCCGCTCCGCCACCAGGTCGACATTGGCGTCGCTGAACAGGCCCTCCACCGTGACGGACGGGAAGGCGGCGCGAAAGGCCGCCAGCCGCGGCACGATCACCCGCTGGCCGAAGCTGACCGAGGCCGACAGCCGCAAATGGCCGCTCGGGCGGGTCGTGCTGTCGCGCGCCGCCGCGGCCACCGCCTCCAGCTCCTCGACCAGCGGCGCCATCCGGGCAAGGCAGGTCTCGCCCGCTTCGGTGAGCGACAGCCGGCGCGTCGTCCGCTCGAACAGCCGCAGGCCGAGCCGCGTCTCCAGCCCGGCGACGGCCCGCGACACGGCCGAAGGGTCAAGGCCGCGCCGCCGCGCCGCCTCGGCGAAGCTGCCGCTGCGCGCGACCTCCAGGAAAAGGGCGATGTCCTGCGTGTTCATTGATGCAGATCCTGCATCAATGTCCGGATGAAATCATCATTTTTCGGAGGTCTTTGCATCTATAGCGTTCCCTCCGCCGGCCCGTTTCCGCTTCGCAGCCGGCTCTGTCCTGCGAAAACCTGAAGGAAATCAGTCGATGTCCGATTTTGTCCTGCATGACGCGACAACTGCCCCGGAAGCCTCGCAATCCCGCCTTGCCGCCAGGACGATCTCCGATCCTGTCAGCCCTCTGGCGGGACCGCTGGCGGAGCGTGTCCGATGAGCCGCGTTGCCGTGCTCGGGCTCGGCGCCATGGGCCGGCGGATGGCGGCCCGGCTGCTTGCCGCCGGTCATGAGCTCGTCGTCTGGAACCGCTCGCCGGGACCGGCGGAGGAGCTGGCGGCGGAACTGGCGGTGTCGGGGGCGCGGGTCGCGGGCAGCCCGCGCGAGGCGGCGGCTTGGGCCTCCTTCGTCATTGCCATGGTCTATGACGATGCGGCCTCGCGGGCGGTCTGGCTCGATCCGCACAGCGGCGCCTTCGCCGGCCTGCGGCCCGGAGCGGTCGCGCTCGACTGCGCCACCCTGTCGCCCGATCACGTGCGCCGCCTCCATGACGAGGCGGGCGCGCGCGGCCTTGCCTTTCTCGATGCGCCGCTGGCCGGCTCCCGGCCGCAGGCCGAGGCGGGCGAGCTGGTCTTCATGGTCGGCGGCGCGGCAGAGCATCTGACGGCGGCGGAGCCGGTGCTGCGGGCCATGGGCCGCGCCGTCCACCATGCCGGCGGCCCGGCTGCCGGCACCCTCGTCAAGCTGATGGTCAACGTGCTGCTGGCGTCCCAGGTGGCGACCCTGGCGGAAGGCCTGGCCTTGGCGGCGCGCGCTGGGCTCGATCCCGCCGCAGCCTTCGCCATCGTCGCGGACACGCCGGTCGCCGGCCCCTCGCTGCGCGGCGCGGGCGCGGCGATGCTCGCCCGCGACTTCCGCCCCCAGGCGCCTGTCGACCTGATCGTCAAGGATCTCGGGCTCGCCCGTGCCGCGGGCGAGGCGGCCGGCCTGTCGCTGCCGATGGCCGCTGCGGCCGAGCGGCTGTACCGGCAGGCTGCGGCCCTTGGCCTTGGGTCAGACAACCTCACCGGCATCGTCAAGCTGCATCTAGTCACCCGAAGCTGAAGTTCGTCACATTTGGCGGCATGCTCTCAACGAACTTCAGATTCAAGAGGGTGACTAGCAAGCTTATGTTTCTAGTGTGGTTTTCGAATTTGAAATACGCCCTGATGGTTGCTGCAAAAAAGAGGCGTATTTCAAATTCACCACACTAGCGGGCGACTTGGTCGAGACAGGCTGAGCCGCACGGCTGCCGGCACGCAAAAGGCGCGCTCCTTGCGGGGCGCGCCTTCCGTTTGTCTGTCGATCCCGCGAGGGCGGGTCGGGCTCTCGCGCCTCAGGCGGCGAGGGCGCCCTTTGCCTGATCGGTCAAGAGCTTGAACGCATCCGGCTCGCGGATGGCGATGTCGGAGAGGACCTTGCGGTCGATCTCGATGCCGGCCTTGTTGAGGCCGTCGATGAAGCGCCCGTAGGTCAGGCCGTGCTCACGGACAGCGGCGTTGATGCGCTGGATCCAGAGCGAACGGAAGTTCCGCTTGCGAACCTTGCGGTCGCGATAGGCGTACTGGCCGGCTTTCTCGACCGCCTGCTTGGCAACGCGGATCGTGTTCTTGCGACGACCGTAGTAGCCCTTGGCGGCCTTGAGGACCTTCTTGTGCTTGGCGTGGGCGGTAACGCCCCTTTTGACACGCGACATGGGATGTAACTCCTTGAAAAGTCTAGAACGTCGTCAGGTTCAGCCGTAGGGCAGGAACTTCTTGACGATACGGGCATCGGGCTCGGCCAGAGTGGTCGTGCCGCGTGCGTTGCGGATGAACTTGGCGGAACGCTTGATCATCCCGTGACGCTTGCCCGCCTGAGCGGTCTTGACCTTGCCGGTCGCGGTCAGTTTGAAGCGCTTCTTGGCGCCGGACTTCGTCTTCAGCTTGGGCATTTTGCATCCTTTCTTGGCCCGGCGGGGCTGAACCGCCGGCTTTTGTTGGAAGCCGTTTGTGAGCCGCCACGGCATGCCCTTTTGTCGCGGATGTCGGCCGAAACACGGCCGGTCCCGCGAAGCCGGGCGGCTCGGGACAGGGGCTTATAGGCAAAGCCGGGGCGAAACGCAAGCGCTCCGGCGGACTTGCCGGGCCTCGTGCCGCCCCTTTGCGGCCCGTTCGCCGACCCTTGCCGTGAAACTGCGAAACCCGGCCCTTTTCAAGGCCGGGTTCCGCGAAAAACCGCCGCGTGTCGCGGCCGTGTCGGGTGGCAGGCGTCAGCGCGCGATCGGCGCCAGCACCATCACCATCTGGCGGCCTTCCAGCCGCGGGTGGGATTCGACCTTGGCGAACTCGGCCGTCTCGTCCCGCACCTTGTTGAGCAGCGCGACGCCCAGGTCCTGGTGCGCCATTTCGCGTCCGCGGAACCGCAGGGTGACCTTGACCTTGTCGCCCTCGTCGAAGAAACGCTTCATGTTCCGCATCTTCACCTCATAATCATGGGTGTCGATGTTCGGACGCATCTTGATTTCCTTGACCTCGACGATCTTCTGGTTCTTGCGCGCCTCTGCCGCCTTCTTCTGGCTCAGATACTTGTACTTGCCATAGTCAAGGATCTTGCAGACGGGCGGCGAAGAGTTCGGAGAAATCTCGACAAGATCCAGACCGGCCTCTTCGGCCATCCTCAAGGCGTCTTCCGTGGGCGTGACACCGAGGTTCTGTCCGTCCTGGTCGATGAGCTGGACTTCCCGAACGCGGATCTCTTGGTTTGTGCGCGGGCCTTCCTTGGTCGGCGGCGGGGCGCGGTATGGACGGCGAATGGTCGCAATCTCCTCTAACGTTTCAACGACTTGGCGAAGCCGGCGCGCGGCCGGCGGTTTTGCCCTGCAACGACAAATACCCCGAACGCCGGGCGCCGGGGAAAACTTGGCACGCCGCAGGGCGCCATGCCAAGAAAATCAAGCGAAACCGGCGCGGAGTCAACCGCTTTCGCTTCGCCGGCTGGCCGCCGCGCCGGGATCGTCCGGGGACAAGCCGGCGCCGAGCAGCCGTTCGTAGACGGCGAGCGTTGCCCCGCACATCGCCTCGACCGTGAAGTCGCGGCGCACATGGGCGCGCGCCCGTGCGGCCAGCGCCGCGCGGTTCTGCGGCGCGAGCGCCAGCATCTCGGAAAGCGTCCGGGCCAGCGCTGCGGCATCGTTCGCCGGCACGCGCCATCCGGTGCGCTGGTCCTCCGCGACATCGGGCGGCGCCAGCACCGTCTCGGGCACGGCGCCAAGGTTGGTCGCGACCACCGGCACGCCGGCAGCCTGCGCCTCGACGGCGGCCCGGCCAAAGGCTTCCGGCTCGATCGAGGCGACAACGGCGACATCGGCAAGGGCAAGGGCTGCGGCGACATCGGCGCAGTGGCCGACCAGCCGCACCCGGTTCCCGAGGCCGGCATTGGCGATTCGCCAGTTCAGCTCCGCCACATAGGCCTCGCGCCCCTGTGGGTCGCCGGCCAGGATCGCCGTCCAGCCGGCCGGCGCCTCGCCCGAGGCGGCAAGGCGCACCAGCGCGTCGATCAGCACCGTCTGGCCCTTCCAGGGGGTCAGGCGGGCAAGGTTGAGGATCACCCGCTCGCCGGCCTGAAGGCCCCAGGCATCGGCCAGCGCCTGCCGGCGCTCGGGCGAAACGGACGCGGGATCGAGCGCGGCAAGGTCGGAGCCGCGATGGATGACGGTGAGGCGGTCTGTCGCGAAAGGGTGCCGCTCGGCGATCAGCGCGGCCGTGTAGCGGGAATTGGCGATCACCGCGTCGCCCCGCGCCATCACAGAATTGTAGAGCCCTTTCAACGCATTGGTCTGATTGTAGATGCCGTGATAGGTGGTGACGAAGGCAAGATCCAGCCGCCGCGCGGCGATCAGTGCCGACCAGGCCGGCGCGCGCGAGCGGGCATGGATCAGGTCGACCCCCTCCGCCCGCGCAAGGCGGGCCAGCGTGCCGGCATTGCGCCAGATCGCAATCGGCGACTTTCGTCCCACCGGCAGCGTCACATGCTCGCCGCCGGCCGCCTCAAGCTCCGCCACCAGCCGGCCGCCGCGGCTTGCGACGATCGCCCGGTGACCGGCCGCCACCAGCGCCCGCGCCACGTCGACCGTGGTGCGCTCGGCGCCGCCCGTGTCGAGGTCCGGGATGACTTGCAGCACGGTTCGGCGGGTCACGGCGGCTCCTGTCGGATGGGGCGAGCGAAAGCCTGGCGCGGAGTTTTCTGGCGCGGACTTTTCAAGGCTTGCGACCTGTGCCACATCGGGCGGCAATCAGGCAAGAGAGCGAGGCAGGCGGAGGCAGCGATGGACGGAGAGGCTCAGGATCAGGTGCGCCATATCGAGGTCGGCGCCGACAGGCGGCGCATCGCCGTGCTGCGCGAGGAGGGCGCGCCGGGGCGCTGCGGCGTGCTGTGGCTGTCCGGCTTCAAGTCCGACATGGCCGGCACCAAGGCCGAGGAGCTCGCCACCTGGGCGCGCGCCACCGGCCGCGCCATCACGCGCCTCGACTATTCCGGCCACGGCCTCTCGGGCGGCGCGTTCGAGGACGGCACGATCTCGCGCTGGGCCGAGGAGGCGCGGGCGGTGCACGAGGCCTTCTGCCGCGAGCCGACCATCGTCGTCGGCTCGTCGATGGGTGGCTGGATCGCGCTGCTGCTGGCCCGCGCGCTCGCCGCCCGGCCGGTGGCGGCCGCGCCGCTCGCCGGCATGGTGCTGATCGCCCCGGCGCCGGACTTCACCGAAGAGCTGATGTGGAAGCACGAGTTCACCGACGAGATCCGCGAGACGATCCTGCGCGAGGGCCGTTTCGAGCGCCCGTCGGAATATGACGACAGCCCCTATGTGATCACCCGCGCCCTGATCGAGGACGGCCGCGACAACCTGCTGCTCGGCGGCCTGATCGAGACCGGCTGCCCGGTCACCATCCTGCAGGGCCAGCGCGACGATGCCGTGCCCTGGCGCCACGCGCTGCGGCTGACCGAGTGCCTGGCGCTGGACGATGTGGTGCTGACCCTGATCAAGGACGGCGACCACCGGCTGTCGCGGCCGCAGGACATCGAGCGGCTGATTGCCGCCGTCGAGGTTCGCGCCGCCGAGGCCGAGGCGAAGGCCGGCTGATCCGTCGCACCCGCCTCCCTCCGCCTGCCTGCTCTTTCTGCAGCTCGGGTCATCGGTTTGTCGTATTTCGCGCAAAGGCTTGGCGCGGCATGATCGGCATCCGTCGACCGGTTCGGCGGGCGATACGGGGCAGCGAGCGGAGGCAAGCAATCCATGGCGGCAGCACGCAGGCGTTTCATCCTGGCGATCGACGGAGGCGGCATTCGCGGGCTGATTCCGCTGCGGATCCTGGAATCGCTGGAGGCGCGGCTGCGCATGCGCGGCAAGGGCAAGCCGCTGCACCGCTATGTCGACATGATCGGCGGCAGCTCCATCGGCGGGCTGATCGCCGCCGGCCTTGCCGCCCCGCGCCCCGACGACACCGGCGGCGCTCCGGCGGCCGGCATCGCCGAGTTGCGCCGTTTCTTCGAGGTGGAGGCGCGCGAGATCTTCCGCCGCAAGAGCCTGTTCGAGCGGTTCGTCGCCAACCCGCGCGCGCTTCTCGACGAGCGCTACGACGAACGGCCGCTGGAGCGCATGCTCAAGGACCAGCTCGGCTGGACCTCGCTGCAATCGGCGCTGACCCGCGTCGTCCTGACCGCCTATGACATCGGCCGCCGCGAGGCGGTGTTCATGACCAACGGTCGCCAGAGCGACGGCAGCCGGCCGGACGACTATTATTTCTGGCAGGCGGTGCGGGCGACGACGGCCGCGCCGGTCTATTTCGAGCCGATGCGCGCGGAGAACCTGACCAAGGGCGACGAGCGGGTGCTGATCGATGGCGGCGTCGTCATGAACAACCCGACCCTGGCGGTCTGGCTGGAGGCGATGAAGCTCGACTGGGAGCCGGGCGGGATCACCATCCTGTCGCTCGGCACCGGCGCCGACAGGCACCGGTCCTGGAGCTTCCGCGAGGCGGCGTCCTGGGGGCCGCTCGGCTGGCTGCTGCCGGCCAACGGCGTGCCGCTGCTGTCGATTCTCGCGCATGGCCAGTCGACCACCGCCGCCTATCAGGCCGAGCGGCTGCTGCCGGCCGCCGGCATCGGCGAGATCGTGCGCCTCGACGGCGAACTGCCGGAGGGCGCGGAGGCGATCGACAACACCCGCCCCGGCAACATCATCGAGCTGAACGGCGTCGCCGACCGCATCATCCGCGACAACACGCTGCTGCTCGACCGGCTGGCGGAGGAGATGAGCGAGCGCGAGGACTGACCCGCGCGCCGCTTCGGTGCGGTATGGTTAACCAGGCGTAAACGCTCCGGCGCGACACTGTCCGGGGCACCACTGGCGGAAACCGCCGGTGCGGGCAGCGAAAGGAGCCGGCCATGACGCGCATGCATGCAGCAGCCATTGCCAGCCGGGGTCGACTGGTGCGCCTGCCGGGCCTGCCGGGCCTGTTGGCGGGCCTGTCGCGCCTGCCGCTGCTGGCCGGCGCCCTGGCGGCGCTCGCCGCCGTGTCGGCCGCCCATGCGACGCCGCTGCCGCGCGAGAAGCCGGCCGCCGCCGCGCCCCTGCAGCTTGCCGCCGCGCCCTCCGGCCTGCCGGCGTCGGCGGTGCGGCCCGGCGCCGTCGCCAAGGACCTTTTCGGCGCGGTGCGCGCGCCGGCCCCGCTCGCCGCCCGCGCCATCGGCTCCTATGCCAAGGGCTGTCTCGCCGGCGCCACGGCGCTTGCCGTCGACGGGCCGACCTGGCAGGTCATGCGCCTGTCGCGCAACCGCAACTGGGGCCATCCGCACCTGGTCGCCATGCTGCAGCGGCTGGCCGGCGACGCCCCGGCGCTCGGTTGGAGCGGCCTGCTCGTCGGCGACCTCGCCCAGCCGCGCGGCGGGCCGATGACCTCCGGCCATTCGAGCCACCAGATCGGCCTCGACGCCGATATCTGGCTGACGCCGATGCCCGGCCGCACCCTGTCGCGCGAGGAGCGCGAGACGATGACGGCGATCTCGATGCTGAAGGGGCCGTCCGAACTGCCGGGCGCCGATCGCGGCGTCGATCCGGCGAAATGGACCGACAGCCATGCGCGGCTGATCCGCCGCGCGGCGCAGGATCCGCAGGTCTCCCGCATCTTCGTCCATCCGGGCATCAAGCAGGCGCTGTGCCGCTTCGAGACCGGCGAGCGCGGCTGGCTGCGCAAGGTCCGGCCCTGGTGGGGCCACCATTACCACTTCCATGTGCGGATCGCCTGTCCGGCGGGCAGCGTCGGCTGCAAGGATCAGGACGCGCCGCCGCCGGGCGACGGCTGCGGCGCCGAACTGGTCTCCTGGCTGTCCGACGAGCCCTGGGTGCCGAAGAAGCCGAAAAAGACCGACAAGCCCGCGGCCCCGGTGCAGAAGAAGCACATGACCCTGTCGGCCCTGCCCGAGGCCTGCACCGAGGTTCTGGTGGCAAGGTGAGGGTGTTGGCCGCTTGCGGGCGCGGCTTGCGGCGCGATCGGGCCGGTCGCGTGGTTTTGCCGTGTTTTTTGGATGCTGCGCCGCGCAATCCGCTTTGCCGGCGCATCCGGCGATGGTAAATGGGCGCGCATGAGCACGCAGAAAATCTCCGACATCCGCAATTTCTCGATCGTGGCGCATATCGACCACGGCAAATCGACGCTGGCCGACCGCCTGATCCAGATGACGGGCACGCTGACCGAGCGCGAGATGAAGGAGCAGGTGCTCGATTCGATGGACATCGAGCGCGAGCGCGGCATCACCATCAAGGCGCAGACCGTGCGCCTGATCTACAACGCCAAGGACGGCAAGCAGTACAAGCTGAACCTGATCGACACGCCGGGCCATGTCGACTTCGCCTATGAGGTGTCGCGTTCGCTCGCCGCCTGCGAAGGGTCGCTGCTCGTCGTCGACGCCAGCCAGGGCGTCGAGGCGCAGACGCTCGCCAATGTCTACCAGGCCATCGACAACGATCATGAGATCGTGTCGGTGCTCAACAAGGTCGACCTGCCGGCGGCCGAGCCCGAGCGCGTCAAGCAGCAGATCGAGGACGTGATCGGCCTTGATGCCTCCGAAGCGGTGATGATCTCGGCCAAGACCGGCCTTGGCGTCGAGAACGTGCTGGAGGCGATCGTCAACCGCCTGCCGGCGCCCGAGGGCGATCCCGGCGCGCCGCTGAAGGCGCTGCTGGTCGATAGCTGGTACGACGCCTATCTCGGCGTCATGGTGCTGGTGCGCATCATCGACGGCTCGATGAAGAAGGGCCAGAAGGTCAAGATGATGGGCACGGGCGCGGCCTATGAGATCGACCGGGTCGGCGTCATGACGCCGAAATTCCTGTCGGTCGACAGCCTCGGCCCCGGCGAGATCGGCGTCATCACCGCCTCGATCAAGGAAGTGGCCGACACCCGCGTCGGTGACACGATCACCGACGACCGCAAGCCCTGCGCGCAGGCGCTGCCCGGCTTCAAGCCGGCCCAGCCGGTGGTGTTCTGCGGCCTCTTTCCGGTCGATGCCAACGATTTCGAGGACCTGCGCGCGGCGATGGGCAAGCTGCGCCTCAACGATGCCAGTTTCTCCTTCGAGATGGAGACGTCGGCGGCGCTCGGCTTCGGCTTCCGCTGCGGCTTCCTCGGCCTCCTGCATCTGGAGATCGTCCAGGAGCGGCTGGAGCGCGAATTCGACCTCGACCTGATCGCCACCGCGCCCTCGGTCGTCTACCGCATGCACCTGACCGACGGCACGCTGAAGGAGCTGCACAATCCGGCCGACATGCCGGACCCGGTGAAGATCGACACGATCGAGGAGCCGTGGATCCGCGCCACGATCATGACGCCGGACGAGTATCTCGGCGCGATCCTGACCCTGTGCCAGGAGCGGCGCGGCGTGCAGATCGACCTCAACTATGTCGGCAACCGCGCCATGGTCACCTATGACCTGCCGCTGAACGAGGTGGTCTTCGACTTCTATGACCGGCTGAAGTCGATCTCCAAGGGCTACGCCTCCTTCGACTACCAGATCACCGATTATCGCGAGGGCGACCTCGTCAAGATGTCGATCCTGGTCAATGCCGAGCCGGTCGACGCGCTCTCCGTGCTGGTCCACCGCACGCAGGCCGACCGGCGCGGCCGCGCCATGTGCGAGAAGCTGAAGGACCTGATTCCCCGGCACATGTTCAAGATCCCGATCCAGGCGGCCATTGGCGCCCGGGTCATCGCCCGCGAGACCATCGCGGCGCTGCGCAAGGACGTCACCGCCAAGTGCTATGGCGGCGATGCGACGCGCAAGCGCAAGCTTCTGGAAAAGCAGAAGGAAGGCAAGAAGCGCATGCGCCAGTTCGGCAAGGTGGAGATCCCGCAGGAAGCCTTCATCAAGGCCCTGAAGATGGATTCCTGACCCGCACGCTGCCTTGCGCCGCCGCCTATTCGGCGGCGACGAGGGCGGGCGCTTGCCAGTTGCCGGCCTCGATCTCGGCGATCTGCGTGTCGATCTGCTGCAGCACGAAGCGCGAGAACGGGCCGAGATGCACGTAGAGCGCCACCATGTGCAGCATCGGGTTGAGGGCGCGCGGGTTGTGCCGCAGCGTGAAGGCAATCATTCGCCACAGGTGGCCGCGATGCTCGGGCTTGCGCAGGGTGATCGACCAGACGAGCTTGCCCAGCTTCCTTACATCGCTTGGCAGGCGGGCGTTGAGCACGTCGCCATTGGGGCCGCTCATGTCGAGCAGCGAGACCATCTTGCGCAGCCGGCCGAAATAGGCCTCGGGTGAGTAGACCCGTTCGATCACCTTCCGGTAGTCGCCCAGTATCTGCGCGCGCGGGCGCAGGGTCTCGAAATTGAGCCCCGCCGTGCACTGGTCGCCCTGCTCGTGGTTGGGATCGGCGACGTCGAACTCGGCATGCAGCCGGCCCTGTGCCGCCAGCCGCCGGGTGAGCTGGGTGCTGGGCAGGGCGTAGAGCAGTCCGGTCATGGCGACGGGAATGGCGGCCTCTTCGATGAGGCCGGCGATCTCGTCCGCCACCCGGTCGCTCTCCTCGTCGAAGCCGACGATGAAGCCGCCGATGACGAAAATCCCGGCCTCGTAGATCTTGTGCACGCTGGCGGCGATGTCGCGCCGGGTGTTCTGCTTCTTGCGGGTGGCGACCAGCACGTCCGGGTCCGGACTTTCGATCCCGACGAAGACGATGAAGAACCCGGCCTGCCGCATCATTTCGAGCAGGTCCTGGTCGTCCGCCAGATTGAGCGAAGCCTCGGTGGACAGTTCGAACGGGCGCCCATGCGTCTTCTGCCAGGCGATGAGATCGGGCAGGAAGGCCTTCACCGCCTTCTTGTTGCCGATCAGGTTGTCGTCGACGAAATCGACATGGCCGCGATAGCCCAGGTCGTACAGCGCCTGAAGCTCGGCCAGGATCTGCGCGCTGCCCTTGGTGCGCGGCTTGCGGCCGTAGAGCTCGATGATGTCGCAGAATTCGCAGGTGAACGGGCAGCCGCGCGAAAACTGCACGTTGACCTGCACATAATCGGAAAAGTTCAGCAGGTCGAAGCGCGGGACCGGTGTGGTGGTGACGTCGGCCTTGAACTTCTCGGCCTCGAACGTGCCGCTCCGCTCGCCGCGCTCGAACGCCTCGAGGAAGGCGCCGAAGATGCCCTCGGCCTCGCCGATGACCCGGAAGTCGGCCTGCGCGTAGTGATCCGGGCTCGAGGTCACGTCCGGTCCGCCGACCACCACCGGAATGCCGGCGCCCTTGCACAGGGCGATGATCGCCAGCGTGTCGGACTGCTGCGGCAGCATGCCGCCGGTGAAGACGACATCGGCCCAGGCAAGGTCCTCGTCCCGCAGTTCCGCCGTGTTGCGGTCGATGAGCCGCGGTTCCCAACTCTCCGGCAACATCGCCGCGACGGTGATCAGGCCGAGGGGCGGTGCCGGGTATTTGGCGCCGACCAGGTTGCAGGTCTCCTGGTAGTTCCAGAAGGAGCCCGCCTGGAAGCGCGGGTAGAGCAGCAGGACTTTGACGGCTGGTCGCATTCTCACGCAATTCCTTCGGGGGATCGAGGGTCCTTGCGGCGACCATAGCAGACCCGGCGGCGCTTGTGATGGGGGTGTGCAAGGTGCTTGGCTTGATCGGGCTTGCAAAATGGAATGCGCTCACCATTTGTTAACGGTGCTTGTTCATCATTGACCGACGACCACGCGCGCCGAACGGTGTCGCAAGCCTGTCACCCTCGCATTGCAAAATGAGGGACGGGCGGTTCCGAGAAACGACCCTGGCGCAGATCGTCATGCGACGGTGCGATACGTTCCGCACCGCGATGGACCTGTTGCAGCCCGGCTTTCGCGATGGCGGAGGCGGGCAGGCGACGGCATGGCACCCGCAAAGCGGTGCAAGCGAAAACAAGAACGATAAGAAAGAGACTGACTATGGAACTTGGAAATGTGAAGTGGTTCGACAACAAGGCCGGTATCGGCGCGATCGAACCGAACGAAGGCGACTATGTTCACGTGGACATGGCGGCACTGCGCAAGTCGGGCGTTCCGAGCCTGCGCGAGGGCCAGCTTGTGGCCTATGATCTCGCCTATCTGCGCGGCCACACGGTCGCGGAGAACCTGCGCGTCCTGTAACGCGCCGGCCGGGAGAACCCGGCCGAAGCCGTCCCTTCACGCAAGACTTGCGTGATGCGCGAAGCGCCGCTGCCCGGACAAGGCACGGCGCTTTTTGCGTTTAAGGGGGCAATCCCCCTCAGGCGCGCGACAGGCGCCACAACCTCAGCATGGCCACCAGACCGACGGCGGGACCGAGCGCCAGCAGCGCCAGCAGCACCGGCCAGCCGGAGTGTTCGGCGACGACGGGGGCCGCCTGTACCGTGACGAAGGTCAGGGCGAAGCCGATGGCCGTCTGCAGCGTCATCAGGCTGCCGGCCTGCTCCGGCGGAGCGAAATCGGCGACGAGCGCGGAAAACTGCGGCGAGTCCGGCACGATGGACGCGCCCCACAGCAGGAAGATCGCCGCCAGCAGCCAGACCGGACCGCCGAAGCACAGGGCTGCCGCGATCGCGCTGGCGAAACTGACCGCGAGCGCGACGAGCGCCACCGTGTCCTTGCCGATGCGGTCGGCGACCCAGCCGCCGGCGATGCAGCCGAGCCCGCCGAGCGCGATGGCGGCGAAGGTGACGAGGCGCGCGAGCCGCAAGCCCTCGCCATCCCCCAGCACCGGGATGAAGGCGGCGGCCATCGCGGCGCCGGCCCAGGTCCACATGGCATAGAGCTCCCACATGTGGCCGAAATAGCCGGCATAGGCGAGGCGGATGCGCCGGTCGGTCCAGGCGCGGCGGATCACCGCCGGATCGAAGCGCGGCGAACTTGCGTGATATGGCCCGAGCCGCACGGCAAGGGCGAGGCTCGCGGCAATGAGCGAGGCTGCGGAGGCGATGAGCACGGTCGCCCGCCAGTCGGCGCCGCCGCCGAGTGCGATCACATGCGGCAGCGCCGAGCCGATCGTCACCGCGCCGACCAGCAGGCCGACAAGGAAGCCGCGATCTCGCAAGCCCCAGCCGACCGCGATCTTCATGCCGACCGGATAGACACCGGCCAGCAGGGCGCCGGTGGCGACCCGCGCCAGAATCGCTCCCGTGCCGCCGATGGGCAGGACCAGCAGCGCCGCGTTGACCAGCGCCGCCAGCGCGGCGCAGGCGGCGAACAGCCGGCCGGGATGCAGCCGGTCCGGCAGGCCGAGAATGGCCGAGGCGAGCGCGCCGACGACGAAGCCCACCTGCACGGCGCTCGACAGCAGCGCCTGGCGCACCGGCGTGATCGGATGCTCGGCCAGCATCTCGGGCAGGATCGCGGCCGAGACGAACCACAGCGACAGTGCGGCGATGACGGCAAGGGTCAGCAGGGAAAGCGAGCGGGTCTTGGAGGCACTGGACATGGCGGAGCGGCGGCCGGTCGGGAGGCTTGCCGGCGATCCGGCGGTACGGCAGTTTGGCGAGACTATCAGTGCCCGGGCCTTGCGTCGATCACGCGCACCCGTCCTGCAACTGGCGGCTCAGAGGGAGAGATGATTTTCGATTGACGGGTTTTTGGTTTCATTTGATTGTCCAACTGGAAAATAAAGAAAGAAAGCGAACATTCGGAGGAGACGCGTGAGCGGCGGACACATACTCGCAATCGACCAGGGCACCACATCGAGCCGGGCGATTGTCTTCGACGGCGCCTTCCGGTCGGTTGCCGTGGGGCAGCAGGAGTTCCCTCAGCATTTCCCGCATTCCGGCTGGGTCGAGCACGAGCCGGAGGATCTGTGGACCTCGACGCTCGCCGTCTGCCGCGAAGCGCTGGCCGGGATCGAGGGCGGGGCGTCGGCGATTGCCGCTGTCGGCATCACCAACCAGCGCGAGACGACGCTGGTGTGGAGCCGCAAGACCGGCGAGCCCGTGTACCGCGCCATCGTCTGGCAGGACCGCCGCACGGCGGACTTCTGTGCCGCCCTGAAGCGCCAGGGCCACGAGGACCTGTTCACCCGCAAGACCGGCCTGCTGCTCGATCCCTATTTCTCCGGCACCAAGCTGGCCTGGATCCTCGACAATGTCGAAGGCGCGCGGGCGCGGGCGGAGAGCGGCGAACTGCTGTTCGGCACCGTCGATAGCTGGCTGATCTGGAAGCTGACCGGCGGCCGCTCGCATGTGACGGATGCGACCAATGCCTCGCGCACGCTGCTCTACAACATCGACGAGAACCGCTGGGACGAGGAACTGTGCGGCCTGCTCGGCGTGCCCCTGTCGATGCTGCCGGAGGTGAAGGACAGCGCCGACGCGTTCGGCACGGTCGATCCGGAGCATTTCGGCGCGGCACTGCCGATCCTCGGGGTTGCCGGCGACCAGCAGGCGGCGACCGTCGGCCAGGCCTGTTTCCGCCCCGGCATGGTCAAGTCGACTTATGGCACCGGCTGCTTCGCGCTGCTCAATACCGGCGAGACCCGCGTCGCCTCGCGGAACCGGCTGCTGTCGACCATCGCCTATCGCCTCGACGGGCGCACCACCTATGCGCTGGAAGGCTCGATCTTCGTTGCCGGCAGCGCGGTGCAGTGGCTGCGCGACGGGCTCGGCATCATCGAGACGGCGGCCGAAAGCCAGAAGCTGGCCGAGGCTTCCGACCCGGAGAACCGCCTCTACCTGGTGCCGGCCTTTGTCGGCCTGGGCGCGCCTTATTGGGACCCGGACGCGCGCGGCGCGCTGTTCGGCCTGACGCGGGCGAGCGGCCCGGCCGACTTCTGCCGCGCAGCGCTGGAAAGCGTCGGCTACCAGACCCGTGACCTGATCGAAGCGATGCGGGCCGATGCGGCGGACATCGACACGGGCGGCATCGATACGGCGAGCATCGTGCTGCGCGTCGATGGCGGCATGACCGCCTCGGACTGGACGATGCAGTTCCTCTCCGACGTGCTCGGCGCACCGGTCGACCGGCCGCAGGTGCTGGAGACGACCGCGCTCGGCGCGGCCTGGCTTGCCGGCTACAAGGCGGGCGTGTGGCCGGGAATGGACGAGTTTTCCGGCAACTGGCATCTCGACCGCCGTTTCGAGCCGGGCATGGCCGAGGCGGAGCGGGCGGCGCTCTATGCCGGCTGGCAGGATGCCGTGCGCCGGACCCGCAGCGCCGCCTGACGCGGGAGTCCTGGCGGCCGGCGTGCCGTACAGTGCAGGCTTGAGAACACCGCGCGGAGCCTCACCAAGGCTCCGCGCTTCGTCTTTCCCGCAGTTCCGATCCCGTCATTTTCGTTGACCGGCGGCTGGCTCGCCCGATAAGTTGACTGAAGCAATATAGTCAGGAGATCGTCAACATGCCTGTCTCGCCGCTGCAGGATCCGGACGTCGCCGCCATACGCCAGTTCAACCGCTTCCACACCCGCCTCGTCGGCGCGCTGAACGAGCGGATGCTCGCCTCCGACTATTCACTCGCCCAGGTGCGCATTCTCTACGAACTCGCCAACGCCCGGCCCGATGCGCCGCCTTCGGCGCGAGACCTTGGCGACATCCTGCAGATGGATGCCGGCTATCTCAGCCGGCTGCTGTCCGGGCTCGAGAGCGACGGGCTGCTGGCCCGCACGCCCTCGCCCGAGAACGCCAAGCGGCTGGCGCTGACGCTGACCGAGCGGGGCCGGGAGGTCTTCGCCGGGCTCAACGAGGCTTCCGCGCGCGAGGTCGCGAGCCTGCTCTCGGGGCTGCCGGCGGAGGCACGCGGCCAGTTGACCGGCGCGATGGCCCGCATCCGCCGGCTGCTTGGCGACATGCCCGACACCCGCGCCTTCATCCTGCGCGATCCGCGGCCCGGCGATCTTGGCTGGGTCATCTACCGGCAGGCGGCGCTTTATGCGCAGGAATACGGCTTCGACTGGACCTTCGAAGGGCTGATTTCCGAGATCGCCGGCAAGTTCGTCCGCGAGTTCGATCCCGCGCGCGAGCGTTGCTGGATCGCCGAGATGGAGGGCGAGGCCGTCGGCTCGGTCTTCGTCGTGCGCCAGGACGACGAGGTCGCCAAGCTGCGCCTGCTCTATGTCGATCCGGCGGCGCGCGGGCGCGGCCTTGGCCGTGCCCTTGTCGAGGAATGCCTGCGCTTTGCACGCGGTGCCGGCTATCGGCGCATGGTGCTGTGGACCAACGACATCCTCACCTCGGCACGGCGCATCTACGAGGCGGCCGGCTTCGAACTGCTGGAGGAAGAACACCACCACAGCTTCGGCCATGATCTGGTCGGCCAGAACTGGGGGCGCGAGCTGTGAGAGGGGCCGTGCTTGGCGCGATCTTCACCGGATTGCAGGTCGGGGCGGCCCTCGTGGCGAGCGAAGCGGTGGTTGCCGAGGTCGGCGCGGGGCGGCTCGGCTTCCTGCGCTATGCCATCGCCCTGCTGATCCTGCTGCCGGTGGCCTTCTTCTCTTCCGGCGCGCCGGTGGCCCGGCGCGACATGCTTCCCGTGGCCCTGATCGGCATCGGCCAGTTCGGCGTGCTGGTCGGCCTGCTCAACGTCGCCGTGCTGCATACCGGCTCGCCGCGGGTGGCGCTGGTCTTCGCGACCCTGCCCATCGTCACGCTGGCTGTTGGTCTGCGCTTTGCCGTCGGACGGGTTTCGCCGCTGGAACTCGCCTCGATCCTGCTGTCGGTCGTCGGCGTCGGTATCCTGCTGGCCGGCGAGGCGCTGACGGGCCGGATGCTCGCCTCCGACTGGATCGGCGTCGGTTGCGCGGCGCTGGCAACGCTCACCGGTGCGCTGTGCTCGCATCTCTACCGGCCCTATCTGCAGCGCTGCGGCGTCGCCAAGGTCAGCGTCATCGCCATGCTCGCCTCGCTGCTGCCGCTCGGTGTCATGGCTCTTCTCGAAGGGCAGGGCCTGCCGATGGCCGACTGGTCGCGGCGCACCGTGATGCTGGTCGGCTTCGTCGGCCTGTCGAGCGGCGCGGGCTTCCTGCTCTGGCTCTACGCGCTGAGCCGGCTGCCGGCGGCGGTGGTGACCGCCTTTCTCGGCCTCAGCCCGGTGACCGCGGTGGTCCTGTCGGTGCTGTTCCTGGGAGCGACGCCGACGCTGACGCTGGCCGTGGCCATGGTGCTGGTCGTCGGCAGCCTTGCCGCCACCGCCGTCGCGCAGCGCCGGGGTCGGAAACCGGCGCCGCCCCTGCCGGTCGGCGGCAGTGCGTGACCCACACCGACACCCAGACCCTGGCCGCGCCTCAGCGCCAGCCGTCGCGGTGCAGCGCGGCGAGCGCGGTGCGGTAGTCGGGATAGCGGAACGCGTAGCCGAGCTCCCGCTTCACCCGGTCGTTGGAGACCCGCTTGTTCTCGCCGTAGAAGGAGCGCGCCATCGGCGACAGCTCGGCGGTCTCGAAATCCTGCTCCAGCGGCGGCGCGACGCCCAAAAGCTCCGCCGCATGGGCGATCACGTCCTGCGGCGGCGCCGGCTCATCGTCCGTGACGTTGAAGATCCGCGTCGTCGGAGCAGTGTCGATCGCCGCTTCCAGCGCGCCGGCAATGTCCTCCACATGGATGCGGTTGAACACCTGGCCCGGCTTGATCAGTCGGCGAGCCGTGCCTTTCTCGAAATTGACGAAGGCATTGCGCCCCGGCCCGTAAATGCCCGACAGGCGGAAGATCTGCACCGGGATGCCATGCTCGGCGGCAAAGGCGAGCCAGGCCTCCTCCGCCTCGACCCGCTGGCGCGAGCGCCGCGAGACGGGCCGGCACGGCGTTTCCTCGTCGACCCAGCCGCCGTCGTGATTGCCATAGACGCCGACGGTGGAGAGATAGCCGATCCATTCAGGGCGCGCGGCCGCGAGATCGTCAGCGTGATGGGCAAGCACCGGGTCGCCCGCCTCGCCCGGCGCGATGGAGACGAGCACATGGGTGGCATCGGCAAGCGCTTCGCGCACCTCGTTGCCGGGCGCCGTGCCGTCGAAGAGAACCGGCGCAATGCCCCGCTCCGCCAGCCGCGCGGCCTTCTCCGCGCTTCGGGTGGTCGCGGTGATCGTCTCGCAGCGGCTGGAGACGCGCCGGACGAAGGCATCCGCCGAATAACCGAGGCCGAAGACGAAAAGGCGCATGGATCTGGCTCCCGAAAGGATCTGGTCAGGTGAGCGACAGGTCGCCGCGGCGGATCTCGTAGAGCATCACCGCGGTCGCGACCGCGAGGTTGAGACTGTCGGCCTGGCCCGCCTGCGGGATGCGGGCGAGCGCGCTGCAGGCCTCCGCCATCTCCTGCGGCAGGCCGGACTGCTCGTTGCCCATCAGCAGCAGCGCCGGCCGGCGATAGTCGATGCTGCGATAGTCGGACGAGCCCTTGAGATGGGTGCCGACGACCGTACCGGGCCAGCGTGCGGCGATCTCGCGGAAGGCCTCGCGGGTGAGACGGGCGAGCGGCACATGGAACAGCGAACCCATGGTGGCGCGCACCGCCTCGACCGCGAAGGGATCGGTGGTGTCGCCGACCAGAAGGACGCCCGACGCCCCGACCGCATCGGCGGTGCGGATGATCGTGCCGAGATTGCCCGGATCGCGCACCTGGTCGAGCGCCACCCATACGCCCTGCGGCGCGGCCGCGAAGGCTTTCTCCAGAGCCGCTGCGGAGAGCAGGCGCTGGCCATAGACGCCAACGACCATCTGCGGGTTGTCGCGCCGGGTCATCGCCGCGAGCACAGCGGTGGAGACTTCCAGGATTGTGGCGCCGCGCGCCCGTGCCGTCGCCGCGACCTCGCGCGCCGGGGCGCTGTCCCGCGCCTCCGGGCCGAGCGCCAGCATGTCGATCTCCCAGCCGGCGGCCAGCGCGTCGGTGGCAAGCTTCAGCCCCTCGGCGACGAAGCGCCCGCTCTTCTGCCGGTGCTTGCGCTGGGCGATCAGCGCCTTGATGTCCTTGACCAGCGGATTGGAGAAGGACGTGACCTGCTTGACCTGTCCGGGGCGCGGGAGGTTGGTGCTCATGCGGCGCTCCAGCGGCTGTAGAGCGAGGTGGAAAGCGCGCGGCTGCCGCCTTCCTCGCGCAGCACCAGCTCGCCGGAGGCAAGCACGCCGCCGCGCCGCGACAGGGTTTCGGCCATCAGCTCGTGCAGCGACAGGAAGCTCGCCCGGATCGCATAGGCGGTGAGCACCAGGAAATCGGCTTCCGGCGACAGGATCTCCTCGATCATCGGCATCAAGGCCGGCAGGCTCTCGTAAAGGTCCCAGACCTCGCCCTTGGGGCCGCGGCCGTATTTCGGCGGATCGAGCAGGATGCCGTCATAGCGGTTGCCGCGCTTGACCTCGCGGGCGACGAACTTCACCGCGTCCTCGCAGATCCAGCGCACCGGCAGATGGTCGAGGCCGGACATCGCCTGGTTCTCGCGCGCCCAGCCGATCGCCTTCTTGGAGGCATCGATATGGGTGACCTCGGCGCCGGCGGCGGCCGGCACCAAGGAGGCAAGGCCGGTATAGCCGAACAGGTTGAGGATGCGCATCGGCTTGCCGCCGGCGGCCTTGCGCGCTGCCACCCGCTCGGCCATCCACTGCCAGTGGGCGGCCTGCTCGGGAAACACGCCGACATGGCGGAACGACATGAAACGGCCGAGAAAGTGGACGTCGTGAAACCGCATCGGCCAGGTCTCGGGCAGGTCGCGGTTCAGCCGCCAGCGTCCCGGCCCGTCGTCCTCGTCATTGCCGGTGAAGACGGCATCGGCCGACAGCCAGCGCTTTTCCGGCAGGCGCGGCGCGCCCATCGCCTGGGGTTCCGGGCGGTCGACGACGATGCGGCCGTAGCGCTCCAGCTTGCGCCCGTGCCCGAAGTCGAGCAGCGCATAGTCGTCCCAGCCGCGCGTCTCCAGGATCAGCGGCCAGCAGGCGGCCGGAGGCTTGCCGGCGGGGGCGGGAGCGGGATCGGAGCCGGGCAGGGCGGGGCGAACGGACACGGGAACGGACTGCCTTCTCGAACGGCCCGGCGGCCGGCCGGGCAGGAACTGACGGCGACCTTCGGGTGGCGCCGTTTCCGTTGGCCTTAGGGCGGTTCACGGCGCGGGTCAATCGCCTCGCAGGGCAAGGCCTGTGCTGCGCTGCGGCAAGAAGAAGTTTGTCGCCGATTTTCTCGCAAGCACTTGAAAGGCGGAGGCAGCTTGGCCAAGCTTAGGGAAAGGGTCGACGTCCCGCGAGGCGGGCGTCGCAACAAGGGATTGGCGGTCCATGGATTTGGTTGGCGAGTATCGATTGTTGGCGGGCCGTGGGGCTGTTTGGTTGGCGCTGAACGATGCGGATGTTCTGCGTCGTTGCATACCGGGCTGCGAGGAGCTTGAGCAGGTTTCGGACC
>NZ_FYAV01000055.1:0-311194 GCF_900185745.1 Stappia sp. TSB10GB4
GCAGATCCGTTCCATCCTCTTCATGGCTGCCCTCAGCGCCGCACGCTGCAAAGGGCCGCTGCGACCCGTCTTCCACAGGCTGATCGCAAACGGAAAGAAGCCAATCGTCGCCCTCACAGCCCTCATGCGAAAGATCGTCGTCATCCTCAACGCCAGAACGAGAGACCACCTCAACGATATGAGTTGATGACGCGGGGGGAGATGTTGGCGCGTCCTCGCCGCCGCTCTGGCAGCCAATGGGCACCGGGTCGCGCTAACGCGCGCCCGGTGTGACGACCTGTGGATGGGGCGGGACGCCGCGCGGTTACTTCAGCTTGAGGAGCAGGCCGGCGATGAGCTTGCCGCGCTCGACGAGGCTGTCGACCTCGATGTGTTCGGTGAGCGTGTGCAGGCCGGCGCCGCGCACGCCGATGGAATCGAGCGTCGGGATGCCGAGGGCGCCGGTGAAATTGCCGTCCGAGCCGCCGCCGGCGCTGCAATGGGTGAGGTCGAAGCCGAGCTCACCGGCGATGCCGCGCGCGGTCTCGTAGACGGCGAGCGTGCCCTCGTCCGGCTCCCAGACCGGCCTTGTGACGCCGCGCGTCACCTCGATCACCACGTCGTTCTCCTCGCCGTTCAGTGCCAGCATGCGCTTGACGCCCTCGTCGAGGTCGTGCTGGCGCTTGGCCATCGACAGGACCTGCGCCTCGCAGGAGGAGGACACGCAGTTGACCCACTGGCCCGCATGGATGACGCCGACGGAGAAGGTGCAGTCCTCCGTCGTCATCGCCTCGATCTCGAGGATCTTGCGGGCCATGGCGGCAATCGCCGAGCGGCCGTCCTTCAGCGCCCAGCCGGCATGGCTCGGCCGGCCAAAGGTCCTGACGTTGAAGCGGGCGATGGCGAAGCGGCCGGTGACGGCGGAGCCGTCGTGATGAGCCGGCTCCGGCACCAGGACGTATTTGTTCTTGCGCGCCTCCATCTCGATCAGCTCGCGGGTCGAGGGGGTGCCGACCTCCTCGTCCGGCGTGAACAGGACGGTGACCGGCAGCGGCGTCTCGATGCCGGCGAGCGCGAGCTGGCGCAGCACCTCGACGGTGACGTAGCAGCCGCCCTTCATGTCCTGGATGCCGGGGCCGTAGCAGCGCCCGTTCTCGACGCGCCAGGGGTTCGTTTGCAGCGTGCCGATGGGGTGCACGGTGTCGAGATGGCCGGAGACGAGGATGCCGGGCTTGCCGAAGTCCTTGTGCGGCATGCGCGCACGCACCGAGCCGCCGAAGCCCATGCGGCCGGGAATGCGCTCGATCTCGGCGCCGGCGGCGGCAAGATCATAGGCGGCAAGGTCCATCATCCGGTCGACGGCGGCGGCATCATAGGTCGGGCTCTCGCATTCGACCCAGGGCCGGAGGGCGGCAAGCATCGTGTCCGTGTCGAACGGCAGATCAAGATAGCTCATGGGAAGATCCTGAAGGGTTGCAGGGGGGCGGAAACTCACAGGGGCATGCGCTTTTCGACGATGCGCGCCATGATGCTGGCCCCGACGGGAAGCATGTCGTCGTCGAGCAGGAAGCCGGGATTGTGGACCGGCACCTCGCCCTTGTGGCCGAGGGTGCAATAGGCGCCCGGAACCACCTTGAGCATGTCGGCGAAGTCCTCGCTGCCGGTCACCAGGTCCCTGGTGACGGTCGCCTTGGCGGCGCCGACGATCTCGCTCGCCGCCTCGCGATAGGCCTCGGCAAGATCGGCATCGTTGACCAGCACGTCGAAGGTCGGGCGCAGGTCGGCGACGATCTCGACCTCATAGGCCTCGGCAAAGCCGGCGCAGATCTTTTCCGCGCGCCGGTGGATGACGTCGCGCACATGGTCGGAGAAGTAGCGGATGGTGCCGGAGATCACCGCCTTGTCCGGCACCACGTTGTAGGCCGAGCCGGCATGGATCTGGGTGACGGAGAAGACGGCGGGCTCGGTCGCCTCGACATTGCGGCTGACGACGGACTGCAGGCTCTGCACCAGCGCGCTGGCAATGACGATGGGGTCGCGCGCATGGTGCGGCATGGCGCCGTGGCTGCCGATCCCGTTGATGGTAATGTCGAAGAAGCTGGCGCCCGCCATCGCCGCGCCCGGCTTGATGCCGAACTGCTCCGGCGGGGCGAGCGGGTTGTTGTGCATGCCGTAGATCTCGTCGCAGGGGAAGCGCTCGAACAACCCGTCGGCGATCATGGCGCGGGCGCCGCCCAGCCCCTCCTCCGCCGGCTGGAAGATCAGCACCGCCGTGCCGGAGAAATTGCGGGTGGCGGCGAGATAGCGCGCCGCGCCCAGCAGCATGGCGGTGTGGCTGTCATGGCCGCAGCCGTGGAAGGCGCCGGGGGTCTTGGACGCATACGGCAGGTTGGTCAGCTCATCCATCGGCAGGGCGTCCATGTCGGCGCGCAGGCCGACGGTGCGCCCGCCCTCGCCATTGCCCTTGACGATGCCGACGACGCCGGTCTTGCCGATGCCGGTATGGACCTCGTCGACGCCCCACTTGCGCAGCAGTTCGGCGACAATGCCGGAGGTGCGCACCTCCTGGAAGCCGATCTCCGGGTGCTCGTGGAAGTCGCGGCGGATGGCGGTGAGTTCGTCGGCATAACCGGCGATCTGCGGCAGAACGGGCATTGGAACCTCCAGACAGGGTTGCCGGCGCGGGATCAGGCCGTCCGCAATTCGCGGAAATTGGCGAAATCCCAGGCGCGGCCGGGGGCGGCCTCGATGAGGGCACGGGTATAGGGATGCTTGGGGTCGGCGAGGACCTTTTCGGCCGTGTCGTGCTCGACGACGCGGCCATGCTGCATCACCACCACCTCGTCGCAGATCTGCGCGGCAACGCGCAGGTCATGGGTGATGAAGAGGATGGCGATGCCGAGCTTGGCCTGGAGCTCGTCGAGAAGCTCCAGCACCTGCGCCTGCACCGACACGTCGAGAGCGGAGACCGCCTCGTCGGCGACCAGCACGTCCGGCTCCATGGCGATGGCGCGGGCAATGGCGATGCGCTGGCGCTGGCCGCCGGAGAACTGGTGCGGGTAGCGGCCGACCGCATCGTCCGGCAGGCCGACCAGCTTCAGCAGCTCGCGGGCGCGGGCCAGCGCCGCATCCTTGTCGGTGCCGAGGTTGAGCGGCCCCTCGATGAGGCTGCGGCCGATGGTCCAGCGCGGGTTGAGCGAGCGGAACGGGTCCTGGAAGACGATCTGGATGTGCCGGCGGAACGGCCGCAACTCGCGCCGCGACAGCCTGGCGATCTCCTTGTCGGCGACGCGGATGGTGCCGTCGGTCGGATCGATCAGCCGCATGACGCAGCGGGCGACGGTCGACTTGCCCGAGCCGCTCTCGCCGACGATGCCGAGGGTGCGGCCCTTCGGGATCGCGAAGGAGACGTCGCTGGCGGCGAGCGTTTCCTTGGTCTTGCGGAAGACGCCATGCGAGCCGTAGACCTTCTGCAGCCCGTCGACGGAGATCACCGGGGCGCCTTGCGGCACCGGCCGGGCGGCGCGCGGCGTCAGGCTCGGCACCGACTTCAGCAGGCGGCGGGTGTAGTCCTCCCTCGGCCGGCGCAGCAGCTCCTCCACCGGCGCGTGCTCGACCAGCTTGCCGAACTGCATGACATGGACCGTGTCGGCGATCTCCGCCACCACGCCCATGTCATGGGTGATGAACAGCACCGCCGTGCCGTGCTTTTCCTGCAATTCGGCGATGAGGCTCAGGATCTGCTGCTGGGTGGTGACGTCGAGCGCGGTGGTCGGCTCGTCGGCGATCAGGAGCTTCGGCTCCAGGATCAGCGCCATGGCGATCATGATGCGCTGGCGCTGGCCGCCGGAGAGCTGGTGCGGATAGGAGCGGTAGATGCGCTCCACGTCCGGCAGGTGCACCTGGTTCATGATGTCGAGGACGCGGGCCTTCTTCTCCCGCGCCGGGAGCCTTGCATGGGTGTCGAGCACCTCCTCGATCTGGGCACCGACGCGCATCACCGGGTTGAGCGCGGTCATCGGCTCCTGGAAGATCATCGAGATCTTGCTGGCGCGCATGTCGCGCATCGCCTGGGGCGAGAACTCCAGCAGATTGCGCCCCTCCAGCTCGATGCGGCCGCCGGCGACCTCGAGCGCGCCCTTGGGCAGCAGGCCCATGACGGCGAGCGAGGTAACCGACTTGCCCGAGCCGCTCTCGCCGACGAGGCAGACGGTCTCGCCCTCGCGGATCCGCAGCGAGATACCGTCGAGGATCGGCATGGCGGACGCATTGCCGGCAAGGCGCACGGTGAGGTCGGTAATGGTGAGGACGCTCTGTGCCTCGTCGAATGTGCGGGTCTTGAACAGCATGGTCAGGCCTCCCGCTTCTTCAGGCGCGGGTCGAGCACGTCGCGGGCCGTGTCGCCGAGCAGGTTGATGGACAGGATGCACAGCGACAGCATCAGGCCCGGCCAGAAGATCAGCGAAGGCTTGAGCTGGAAGTAGACGCGGCCCTCGGCCATGATGTTGCCCCAGGTCGGGATCTCGGTGGAAACGCCGGCGCCGAGGAAGGAGAGGATCGCCTCGGTGAGGATGGCGGAGGCGCAGATATAGGTGCCCTGCACCGTCAGCGGCGCCAAGGTGTTGGGCATCAGGTGCTGCCACAGGATCTTGGGCATGGAGGAGCCGAGCGCGATGGCCGCCTCGACATAGGGCTCCTCGCGCGCCGACAGCACGACGGAGCGCACGAGGCGCACGACGCGCGGGATCTCGGGGATGGTGATCGCCGCCATCACCGACCAGATGCTCGGCCCGTTGAGCGCGACCAGCGCGATCGCCAGCAGGATCGAGGGGATCGCCATCAGGCTGTCCATCACCCGCATGATGACGGCATCGGCGGTGCGGAAGAAGCCGGAGACGAGGCCGATCATCAGGCCGATCAGCACGCTGACGACAGCGGCGCCGACGCCGATCAGCAGCGAGATGCGCCCGCCGGTGACGACGCGCGAGAGCACGTCGCGGCCATAGGCGTCGGTGCCGAGCGGATACATCTCGCTCGGGCCCTTGAGCCGCTGCACCGCGTCGATGGTCGACGGATCGTGCGGCACGATAAGGGGCGCGAGCAGCGCCGAGGCGACGATCGCCACCAGCACGATGGCGGCGATGATGGGGCCGACGCCGAGGCGCCAGCCGGCCGGCAGGGCGATCGCCCCGAACAGCCACTGCATGCGGGAGGCGGGGTGCCGGTCAGCCTGCATCGCGCGCCCTCCCCCTCGTGTGGGCGCTGGAGGCGCGCTGCTGGAACGGGCGGGACATCAGTAGCGGATCCTCGGGTCGAACAGGGTGTAGGACAGGTCGATCAGCAGGTTGATGAAGACGTAGAGACCGCTGGTCAGCAGGATCATCGCCTGGATCACGGGATAGTCGCGGGCGAGGATCGCATCGACCGTCAGCCGGCCGATGCCGGGGATGTTGAAGACGCTCTCGGTCACCACGACGCCGCCGATCAGCAGCGCGAAGCCGGTGCCGATGATGGTCATGATCGGCACCGCCGCGTTGCGCAGCGCATGGCGGAACAGGACGATGCGCTCGCTGACGCCCTTGGCGCGGGCGGTGCGGATGTAATCCTCGCCGAGCACTTCCAGCATCGAGGCGCGGGTCATGCGGGCGATCAGCGCCACATAGATCGTCGCCAGCGTCAGGCAGGGCAGGATGGCGCGCGCCAGGAAGCGGCCGAAATCGTCGGACGGGGCGGTGTAGCCCTGCACCGGCAGCCAGCGCAGATTGATCGAGAAGACCTGGATGAAGATGTAGCCGATGACGAAGACCGGGATCGAGAAGCCGAGCACCGAGAAGCTCATCACCGCGTAATCGGCCCAGGTGCGGTGCCGCCAGGCGGCGAGCACGCCCATCGGCACGGCGATCGCCACCGACAGCAGGATGGTCATGACGGCGATGTTGATCGTCGGCCAGATCCGCTGGCCGATCATCGTCGTGACCGCGGTGTTGGAGATCAGCGAGGTGCCGAGATCGCCCTGCAGCAGGAGCCCGACCCAGGTGAAGAACTGGACGTGCAGCGGTTCGGAAAGGCCAAGCGAGGTGCGGATGCGCTCGAGCTGGGCGGGCGTTGCCATGTCGCCGGCGATGATCGCGGCCGGGTCGCCCGGCGTCAGCCGCAGCAGCAGGAAGACGAAGACGGCGACGATCACCATCACGGGAATGACGGCGAGGATGCGCCGCAGGATATAGCCTAGCATCGCGGGTTGCTGCTCCTGACGGTTCGGTGTCCCGGACGGGTCCGGTGACGGAAACGGCGGACATGCCGCGCTCCGCCACCGGCCGGATGCGGGATCGGCGAGGCTGGCCGCCCGGCCGAAAGGGCCGGGCGGCGGGCGTCACGGCCCGGTCAGTCCGCCTTCTTGACGTTCCAGAACACCGGAACCGGCGAAGGCAGCATGTCGGTCAGCTTGTTGCTGCGCGCCTGGGGCGACGCGTACTGGCCGAGCGGGATGTAGAGGACGGTGTCCAGCGTATGTTTCTGGATCCGGACCGCCACCTCCTTCTGCTTCTCCGGCGTGTCGGCGGCGATGAACTCGGCCTTGAGGGCCTCGATCTCGTCGTCGGCCGGCCAGCCGAACCAGGCGCTGTCGCCGCGGCCGTTGAGCATCGGGCTGATCAGGGGCGAGTTGACCTCCGGCACCAGCCAGTTGGTGAAGAAGATGTTCCAGCCGCCCTCGGACGGCTTGGCCTGGCTGGCGCGGCGCGTCACCAGCGTCTGCCAGTCCATCGGCTGCATGTCGACATTGAAGCCGGCATTGCGGAAGGCCTGGGCGGCGACCACCGGCTGGGCGGTGAGGCTGACGACGTCGGTCGGCTGCATCAGAACGACCGGGGTGCCGTCATAGCCGGCTTCCTCCAGCAGCTTCTTGGCGCCTTCGATGTCGCCGCCGGAGACCAGCGTCTCGGCGCCGGACTCGTCGGCGAGCGGCGTGCCGCAGCCGAAGATCGCGCCGCAGACCGTGTAGTAGTCCGGGTTGCCGATCAGCGTGCCGAGCACGTCGGCCTGGCTGAGCGCCATCTGCGCCGCCTGGCGGATCTTCTTGTTGTCGAAGGGCGGATGCTTGAAGTTCATCCGGCCGATGGCCTGATAGCCGAGATCGTCGCGGGTCTCGACCGTGACGTCGTCGCTGGCGGCGAGGATCGGCAGAAGGTCGATCTGCACCTGCTCCAGATAGTCGATCTCGCCCGACATGATCGCGTTGATGGCGGTCTGGGCGTCCGGCATGGTCACCCACTTGACCTCGTCGACATGGACCACCTTGCCGCCGGCCATCCAGCTCGCCGGCTCGTCGCGCGGGACATAGTCCTCGAACTTGCGATAGGTGACGGAGACGCCCGGCTGGTACTCGGACTCGATGAAGATGAAGGGGCCGGAGCCGACATATTCGGTGACCGCCGCATCGGCCGGGCCGCTGGCGACGCGCTCGGGCATGATGAAGGGCGGCAGCGCCGACTGCTTGCCGACCGTGTCGAGCAGCGCCGGGAACGGGCTCTTCAGCGTCCACACGAAGATCTTGTCGTCCGAGGCCTCCAGGCTCTCGGTGATGTCGAAGATCAACTGGCCGCCGGAATCGCGCTTGCCCCAGCGGGTCAGCGAGGCGATGGCATCGGCCGAGGTGACCGGGGCACCGTCATGGAACTTCAGCCCGTCGCGCAGGGTGAAGGTATAGACGAGACCGTCGTCGGAGATCGTCCAGTCGGCCATCTGCGGGCGCGGGGTGAAATTCTCGTCCACCGCGACCAGCACGTCGTAGATCATGTAGGCATGGTTGCGGCTGATATGCGCGGTGGTGATGATCGGGTCGAGCACGCGCAGGCCCGAGTGCATCACCGCGGTGATGGTCTTGCCGGCGGCATCGGCCGGGGTCACGAGCCCGGTGCCGGCAAGCAGCGCGCCGGCAAGCAGGCCGGCGACGGTGTGGCGGGCCTTCAGCGCCCAGCCCTTGCCGCGCCGGGTGGAGCAGGTGGTGGCAGTGTCATGCAGCATGATGCTTCCCTTTTCTGGTCAGGTGATTTTGTTTTTCTTCTTGTCGAAGCGGGAACTCCTCCCGCTCCGCAACGCAAGCCCTGCAGGCGTCCTCGCCGGTTCGGTCTCAGCCCTCCCTGGCTTGCGGCATCTTCGCCGCGGCAGCGGCCGGCACGAAGGCCGGCCCACCGGGCGACAGTCGCATGCCGGGACGCAGCTTCGTCCACGCGAGATCCGCCGGATCGAGGGGCATCGGCCCCGGGGCGGTGCAGACGAGAACGGTCTCGGCAATCGGGTCGAAATCGGCGCGGAAATGCACCGAACTCTTGTTGACGAGGATGTCCATGCGTGTCGGTTCGATCCCAACATAGCGGTACATCGCCAGATCGGCCATCTGGGTCTTGTGACTGGCGACGACGATCCGCACCCCGTCGATGGCAAGGCAGGCGGAGGGGCCGACATTCATGCGGGTGCCGCCGTAATAGGGGCCGGTCGCATGCAGGGCGCCGTCCGACAGCGCCTCGACGCGGAACGTCGCCTCCAGCGGGCTGTCGCCGGCAACGTTCGACTGGCCGCCGAGCGGAATGGTGATCTCAGCCCCCTCGCCGGCCGCATGGGCGGCGCGGGCGGCGGCAGGATCAACGATCAGGCCGATGGCGGCGTTCTCAGCGCCGTTGCGCAGCAGGGCCTTGAGCATGCCCATGGTGTTGGAATCGCCGCCGGCGCCGGGATTGTCCTGCGTGTCGGCGATGACCACCGGGCGGGTCGCGCCCCTGGCGATGCGCATCGCCTCGATGACGCCCTCGTCGGGCGTGAAGGCGCGGCCGGCAAAGGCGGGCTCACTCTCCATGATGCGTGCCACCAGATGCTCGGCGGCGCGGTCGGCCGCCGCCTGCGTCTCGCCATAGGCGAGCACGGTCTGGCCGCAGTCGGCGATGTCGGCGGCGGGAAAGCCCATCCAGTAGGAGAGGCTCGCGACCTCGCCGCCCTCCAGCTCCGCCAACTCGCGGTAGAGGGTGCGGGCGGGCTCGATGACGGTGCACTGCCAGGGAATCGGGATCAGGAACGGCAACCGTCGGAAGGCGCGGGCGAAGGGGCGGCCGCGCTGCATCAATCGGTCCAGGCCCTCCGCCGCGCGGCGACCGGTCTTCGCCATGTCGACATGCGGATAGGTGCGGAAGGCGACCAGCAGGTCGGCCTGTTCCACCATCAGCGGCGTGGTGTTGCCGTGCAGGTCGAGGCTGACGGCGACGGGCACATCCGGCCCGACCACCTCGCGGACGCGGGCGATCAACTCGCCCTCGCCGTCGTCGAGATGTTCGGCGACCATGGCGCCATGCAGGTCGAGACAGACGCCGTCGAAAGGCCCGCCGGCGGCGATGCCCGCGACGATCTCGCCGGCGATGCGCTCATAGGCCTCGCGCGTCACATGGGCGGAGGGAATCGCGCCCGTCCACAGCACCGGCACCATGTCCCAGCCGACGGCGCGGCCATGGGCGATGGCGCCCGAGATGCCGAGATTGACGCCCTCGGCGCGGGCGAAGATCTCCGCGCCGCGCGACAGCGGCAGATAGCCGCCGCCCTGCTCGAACTCGGCCAGGGTGGCGAGCGAGGGGGCGAAGGTGTTGGTTTCGTGCAGGAAGCCGGCAAGGGCGACGCGGCGGCTCATCGAAACCCTCCGCCACGGGCAGCGCGACCGGCCGCATGGAGGTCTGTGCGGGGTGCGTCAGGGGAGGCCGCGCTGGATGCCGTCCTGCCCGGACCTCTCGGAGCCGTGTTGCGCCCGCGAACCATACGCCCTCCTGCGTATTGAAATATAATACGATCGTATTATTTTTTTACGATACGAATGGTAAAGTTGACGAGTCAATGCTGTTTTGTAAGCAGTACGTTTTTCGAGGGACCCCGACATGACCAGTTGGTCGCCGCGCGCCAGGCCGAAGGCCGGAACGCCCGAGGAACAGGCGCAGGATCCGCTGTTCGTGCGCTCCATCGCCCGTGCCGCCGACGTGATGTCGGCGTTCCACAAGGCCGACGCGCCGCTGACGCTGACCGAGATCGCCGCGGCCGCCGGCATGGGCAAGAGCACGGCGCAGCGCTTTGTCCACACCCTGCGGCAGCTCGGCTATATCGAGCGGGATCCGACCGACCGGGGATATGTGCCGGGCCTGCGGCTGCTCGACCATTCGCTGGACTACCTGCGGCTCAATCCCCTGGTGGAGCGGGCGACACCGGTGCTGCTGGAATTGCGGCGCAATGTGCGCGAGCGCGTCGACCTGAGCCTCTTCGACGACCTGCGTGTGGTCTACGCGGCGCGCAACCAGAGCAAGCGCGAAACCTTCTTCGCCACTTTGGTGGGCCATGCCGTGCCCACCTTCTGTGCAAGCGGCGGGCGGGCGATCATGGCCTTGTTGCCCGATGCGGAGGTCGACGACATCCTCGCCCGCTCGGATCTGACGCCGATCACGGTCAAGACGATCACCGAGCCCGAGCCGATCCGGCAGAAGGTGCGCGAGGCGCGCGAACTCGGCTACGCGATGGCGCTGGAAGAGGTGGTGCCGGGGGAGATCGCCATCGGCGTCGCCATCACCGGGCCGGACGGCCGTCCGACCGCGGCGATCCATGTCGCCGGCTCGCTGTCGGAATGGCAGGCGGAGGACTTCGCCCAGCGCTTCGCGCCGCTGGCGCAATCGGCGGCGCGGGCCCTCAGCCGGGCGTGAGGGGGATTCGTCACCCCCCATTGGCGTCATTCCGGGGGGGCACGGGTGCCGCCCGGGGACCCGTTGGCCCCCTCGGCAGGTGTTTTTCTCCAACCTCTCCCCAGCGTCTTCCCGGGCGAGCATCGCGAGACCCGGGATCGGGGAGCCCCGGCGGTCGTGGTGTTGTTCGGGAGCGCACCCCATAGGCCCTCGGCTCGCCGGTCCCGCATCTCCGCTTCGCTACGTGCGGGATGACGAAAGGAGGGGCTGCGTGCGGGATGACGAAAGAGGGGGCGGTGCGCGGGATGCAACCGGCGTAGGCGCGCGAGAGGCTCGGCCAGCGTCTCCTCGCCACCGCTCTGGCAGCCAATAGCCACCGGGTCGCGGCTGCGCCTTGCCCGGTGTGACGGCCGAGAGGATGTCAGGTCGTGCCAGTTCTCAGGCCGTCGTGCCAGTTCTCAGGATGTCGTCCCGGACGCGGCCGAAGATCCGGGAACCAGAGGCACCCTCGGCGGGTGTTTTCTCCAACCTCCGCCCGCCCTATTCCGCCGGCTGGCTGGAGGGCACGGGGGCGGCTGCGCGCGAGCGCGAGCGGTCGCGGGCAAACAGCGTGTAGGCGGTCGGCACGACGAAGAGCGTCAGTACCGTGCCGAAGGACATGCCGCCGACGATCACCCAGCCGATGGCCTGGCGGCTTTCGCCGCCCGCCCCTTCCGCCAGCGCCAGCGGCACCGCGCCGAAGACCATGGCGCCGGTGGTCATCAGGATCGGCCGCAGGCGCAGCGCCGCCGCCTCCACCACCGCGTCGAACCGGCTCTTGCCCGCCTCCTGAAGCTGGTTGGCGAACTGCACGATGAGAATGCCGTGCTTGGTGATCAGCCCGATCAGCGTGACGAGACCGATCTGGCTGTAGATGTTCAGCGTGCCGCCGGTCTGGTGCATCACCGCCAGCGCTCCCAGCATCGACAGCGGCACCGTCAGCATGATGATGAAGGGATCAATGAAGCTCTCGAACTGCGCCGACAGCACCAGATAGATGAAGCCAAGCGCCAGCACGAAGATGAAGACGAGGCTGGAGCCGGTCTGGCGGAACTCGCGCGAGACGCCGCCATAGTCGGTGCGCGCGCTGGAGGGCAGCACCCGCTGCGCCGTCGCCTCCAGATAGTCGAGCGCCTCGCCGAGCGAATAGCCGGGGGCGAGGTTGCCGGCGATCTTGGCGGCGCGGAGCTGGTTGAAGCGGTTGAGCTCCTTGGGCGAGACGCTCTCGCGCACGCTGATCAGGTTGGAGAGCTGGACCATCGAGCCGTTCTGGGCGCGGACATAGATGTCCTCCAGATCGCCGGGCGTGCGGCGGTCCGAGGGGTCGACCTGAACGATGACGTCGTATTGCTCGCCGTTCATGTTGAAGCGGGTGACCTTGCGCCCGCCGAGCAGGGTTTCCATGGTGCGGCCGACGGTGAGCACGCCCGCGCCCATGTCGGCGACGCGGTCGCGGTCGAGCTCCACCTCGATCTGCGGCTTGTTCAGCGCCAGGTCGCTGGTGACGTTGACGAGATTGGGGTTGTCCTCGATGGCGGCGAGGAAGTCGTTGACCATCGCGTCGAGCTGCTCATAGGGCTCGGAGGTCAGGATCATGAACTCGATCGGCCGCGAGCGGGCGCTGACGCCGAAGGAGCCGGGATGGTTGACCGAGGCGCGCAGGCCGGCGACGCGGCGGATCTGCGGCTGCAATTCGGCGCCGATCTCGATCTGGCTGCGCTGGCGGTCCTCCCAGGGCTGGAGCTGGGAGAAGGAGGTGATGTCGGTGACCTCCGGCGAGCCGGCGATGACGAAATAGGAGCGCACCTCGGGAATGTCGGCGAGAAGCTGCTCGACCTGCAGGGCGTAGCGGCTGGTGAAGTCGATGGTCGAGCCCTCCGGCGCCGAGCCGGAGATGAACAGCACGCCGCGATCCTCCAGCGGGGCGAGCTCCGACTTCAGGCTGGTCAGCAGCATCCAGGAGGCGCCGGCCACCGCGAAGACCATCAGCACGATCAGCCAGCGGACCTTGAGCGAGACCAGCAGCAGGCGCCGGTAGCCGTCGTTCAGGGCGTCGAACCCCCGCTCCAGGGCGGCCGAGACGCGGCCGCGCTTCTCGTGCTCCTTGAGCAGCTTGGAGCACATCATCGGCGACAGCGTCAGCGCCACCAGGCCCGACATCAGCACGGCGGCGGCGAGCGTCAGCGCGAATTCGGTGAAGAGCTTGCCGGTGCGCCCCTCGGCGAAGGCGACCGGCGTGTAGACGGCGGCGAGCGTCAGCGTCATGGCGACGACGGCGCCGGAAATCTCCTTGATGCCGACGATGGCCGCGCGGATCGGCTTCATGCCGTTCTCGATGTGGCGGTGGATGTTTTCCAGCACGACGATGGCGTCGTCGACGACGAGGCCGATGGCGAGCACCATGGCGAGCAGCGTCAGCGTGTTGATGGAGAAGCCGAGCGCATAGATGAAGATGCAGGCGCCGACCAGCGACACCGGGATCGTCACCATGGGTATGAGCGTTGCCCGCAGCGAGCGCAGGAAGAAGAAGATGACGAGGACGACGAGCACCACCGCCTCGGCGATGGTGGCGAACACCGCCTCGATGGACCGGTCGATGAAGATCGAACGGTCATAGGAAATGTCGGCGTTCATGCCCTCCGGCAGGTCGCGGCGGATGTCGGGCAGCGCCGCGCTCAGCGCCCGCGAGACATCGAGCGGATTGGCGGTCGCCTGCTTGACGACGCCGAGGATCACCGCGTTCTCGCCCTTGTAGCGGGTGGTGCGCCGCTCGTCCTCCGGCCCGATCTCGACCCGCGCGACATCGCCGAGCCGCACGGAAAAGCCGCCCGCGTCCTTGACGACGATGCGGCGGAACTGCTCGCTGGTGGTCAGGCCGGTGCGCGAGAGCACGGTGAACTCGCGGTCGAAGCTCTCGATGCGACCCGAGGGCACCTCGACATTCTGCTGACGCAGGGCGTTTTCCACGTCCTGGACGGTGAGTTCGTAGGCGGCAAGGCGGGTGCGGTCGACCCACACGCGCATGGCGTAGCGGCGCTCGCCGAAAATGTTGACCTCGGCAACGCCCGGCAGGTTCTGCAGCCGGTCGCGGATGTAGCGGTCGGCATAGTCCGACACCTCGATGGGCGAGGCGCGGTCGCTGGTCAGGGCGATGAAAACCACCGCCTGGGCGTCGGCCTCGACCTTGGAGACGACCGGCTCCGACACCTCGGCCGGCAGGCGGCCGCGCACCCGGCTGACGCGGTCGCGCACGTCGTTGGCGGCCTCGTCCGGATTGACCGACAGCAGGAAGCGGACGGTGATGCGGCTCGATTCGGGCCGCGAGCGGCTTTCCAGCACCTCGACACCGCCGATGCCGGCGATGGAGCCCTCCAGCACCTGGGTGACCTGGGACTCGATGATCTCGGCGCTGGCGCCGGGATAGTCGGTGCGCACGGAGACGACCGGCGGGTCGATGTTGGGATATTCGCGCACCGTCAGGCGGACGAAGGAGACGAGGCCGAGCAGCAGCACCATCAGGCTGACGACGGAGGCGAAGACCGGCTTGCGGACGAAGAACTCCAGCATGGCTCAGCCCCCGGCCGGGCCGTCGACCACCTCGACGGCGGCGCCGTCGCGCAGCAGCAACTGGCCGGCGGTGATGACCACCGCGCCGGAGGCAAGGCCGGAGCGGACCTCGACATCGCCGGGACTGCGAAGGCCGATCTCGATGGGGGTCTTCACCGCCTTGCCGCCCTCGAGCCGGTAGACATAGAGCCGGCCCTCGTCGCGGAACAGCGCCGCCTCGGGCACCACCATCGCGGCGCTCCGCTGCGCGATGACGATGCGGATGCGGGCGAAAAGGCCGGGCGACAGGCGTCCGTCCGGATTGGGCAGCTCGGCGCGCAGGCGGATGGCGCGGCCCGACACGTCGACGATCGGGTCGATGGCGGTGATCGTGCCGGTGATCGCCTCGCCGGGCAGCGCGTCGAGGGTGACGTTGACCGGCAGGCCGACCCTGAGGTTGGGCAGATGGGTCTCGGAGACGCGGAACTCGACCTTCAGCGGATCGACGCTGGCCAGTTCGACGATGCGGTCGCCGGGGCTGACATAGGCGCCGACGCTGATGTTGCGGAAGCCGACGATGCCGGAAAAGGGCGCGGCGATGACGGTCTTGGCAAGGCGCGCCTCGGCCAGCGCCAGGTTGGCCTGGGCGGCGGTGTAGCCTTGCGAGGTCTCGTCGCGGGCGCGCAGGGTGCCGCTGCCCTGCTCGGCGAGCTTGCGGGCGCGCTCGAAATTGGCCTCGGCCAGCGCCACCTCGGACTGCGCCTTGTCGAGTTCGGCGCGCAGGATCTGCGCGTCGAGCTCGACCAGCACGTCGCCTTCCCCGACCGCCTGCCCCTCGGAGAAGCCGATGCGCGCGACGCGGCCGGCGATCTCCGGCGAGATGACGACGGACTCGTTGGCAACCAGCGTACCGAAGGCGCGGATGTCCTCGACAAGGTCGCGCACGCCGACCAGCGCCGTCTCCACGGCAACGCCCCGGCGTTGGCCCGTTGCGGCGGTGCCCGGCGAGGCGGTGGCGGGCGAGGTGGCCACGGTGGACGTTGCGGAGGCGAGGAAGGACGGCCCGTCCGACCAATTGACGAAGGCCACGCCCCCCGCCACCGCCAAAGCGACAATGGCGGTTCCGATGGCGGACACGCTCCGGTAGCTCATCTGGCAACAACCCCAAGGCTGACCGGTCGGCGCCCCTTTGCCGAACCGGAGAGGTTCATGCGGCCCGAGCCCCCGGTTGATGACCGAAACCGCGCTGTGCATGAGAATTCACGCAAAAGGTTAAACCGGCCTGTCAGCACTGACAAGGCGAGCAATCGGGCAAACTGCCCAAATAACGGCAGTCAAATTCCCGTGACCGCAGGCGGACGGCGGGCTCAGCCGACCGCACGCGAGGATTGCGGCGCGGTGCGGCAGTCGAGATCGGTCAGCGTGACGATGCGGTTGCCGCGCAGATCGTTGGCGCAGACCAGAACGCCCTGCTCCTCCATATGGGTGAGGAGCCAGCGGGCGCGGCCCGGCGAGCGGGTGCCATAGGCGCGGGCGATCTCGCTGTCGGGCGGACAGGGGCGCCCCTCCAGCGCTGCCTTGGCGAGCAGCAGATAGACGCCGCGCATCTCCTCGGGAAGGCTGGCGGCGACGGTCTCGGCCGCCGACCAGACCGACGGATCGATGTCGCTCGGCTCGACGCCGGCCCGCGCCAGCGCAACGCGCTGACGGAACTCAGGCAGCTCCAGCGGGCGGCCCGGCAAGCGGGCGATTCGGCAGCGCACGAGGAAATCCTGGTAGAGCGCAGCCATCGGCTGGAACGCGGCCTCACCATCGCCGAGCAGTTCGGCGATCACCGCGTCCACCGCCTTGTCCTGCGCCTCGCGGTCGAGCGGCCCGGTCTCCGCCTCCTCGCGCTTCGCCGCCTGGCGGGTCAACCGCTCCAGCACCTCGGACGCGGGGATCGCCTGCTGCACCGGCGGGCGCTCGGCGGCGACCCGCTCGTCCTGGCTGGCAGGCTGGAACAGCAGGTCCTGCAGATCCTCCGGACGGCCCTGCGGCAGCGGAGTGAGGCGCGGACCGCCGCCGCGACCGGCGGTTTCCACCGCGCCGATGCGCACGGTCATCGGGCGGCGCGAGACGGCCGGCCCGAGGGCGACGAAATGGCCGCGCTCGAGATTGCGGAAGGCTTCGGCCTGGCGCTTTTCCATGCCGAGCAGGTCGGCGGCGCGGGCCATGTCGATGTCGAGAAAGGTGCGGCCCATCAGGAAGTTGGACGCTTCGGCGGCGACATTCTTGGCGAGCTTGGCGAGACGCTGGGTGGCGATGACACCGGCAAGGCCGCGCTTGCGGCCGCGGCACATCAGGTTGGTCATGGCACCGAGGGCGACGCGGCGCGCCTCCTCCCCCGTGTCGCCGGAGGCGGCGGGTGCGAAGAGCTGCGCCTCGTCGACGACGACGAGGACCGGATACCAGTGGTCGCGCTCGGCCTCGAACAAGGTGTTGAGGAAGACGGCGGCCGCCTTCATCTGCCGGTCGGGCTCAAGGCCCTCAAGGTTCAGCACGACGGAGACACGGTGGGCGCGCACGCGCGAGGCGATGACCGCAAGGTCGCGCTCACTGCCGGCGGCATCGACCACCACATGGCCGAAGCGCTCCGACAGGGTGACGAAATCGCCTTCCGGATCGATGACGACCTGCTGCACCCAGGGCGCGCTCTGCTCCAGCAGGCGGCGCAGCAGATGCGACTTGCCCGAGCCGGAATTGCCCTGGACCAGCAGGCGCGTTGCGAGCAGCTCCTCGAGATCGAATTGGCAGGAGGCGGCCGATCCCGCTCCCCTCACCTCGCCCATGTCGATGCTGACAGTCATTCGTGCCGATGGTCTCGCGTGATCGAAGTCGAACGGTCCCGCCGGCATGGCAGCCCGGCCAGCGCATTGCAAGGGCCATTCGCGGGAACGGGACGACTATCGGCGATTCGTCCCGCGCGCCAAAGCGGACCGCCCGGAAAAGGTGCGACCTCCCCGCAGTACGCTATCTGATTGTAAAATATTCACATTGTCAGAACTGTTAGGCGGCTGTTTACCCGTTAATCCGAATGGTGAGTGAAATACCCTGTCTCTGGAGGAACGTCATGACCCCCGCGCAACGCCCAAGCGGCGCAGCCTCGCATTCCGGAAGCATGAGCGAGGACATCGCCGGCTTCATCGGTGCCAACGCCTTCGACACCGGCCAGGCGAAAGCCGTCTGGGAGAAGTTGAAGCCGGCCATGCCGGGGGTTCTCGACGCCTTCTACGACACGATCGCCAAGAACCCCGAGCTGGCGCCGAAGCTCGGCGTCAAGGGCCAGGACGTGCCCCGGCTGAAGGCGGCGCAGACCAGCCACTGGGACTATATTTTCAACCACGACGCCGACGCGGCATTCGAGGCCCGCGCCGTCAGGATCGGCGAGGCGCATGTGCGCATCAAGCTGGAGCCGAAATGGTATCTGGCCTCCTATGGCCGCATGCTGGTGGAGGCGATCCCGGCGCTCGCCAGCCGCTACCGGCTGCAGCCGACGAAGCTCGCCCAGGCGCTGCAGGTGCTGGTCAGCCGCACCTTCCTCGACATGATCGTCTCCTACAACGCCTATGAAAACGGCATGCTGCGGCAACGCGAGGAGGAGAACCGCCACGAGACCGAGCTTGCCTCGCTGCGCGGCCTGACCGGCACGGTGGCCGATGTCAACGACGTCGCCGTCAGCATGGCGACCCTGTCGCGCAACACCCGCCAGGCGCGGGAAAGCGGCCAGGCGATCTCGGCGGCGGCAACCGAATTGGTGACCTCGGTCGAGCAGATCGCCGAAAACAGCGACAGCGCCGCCCGCCAGGCCGATGCCACCAACGCAGCCGTCGCGGAGGGCCTGCGCGCCATGCAGGACGTGTCGCAGCGCATGTCCGACATCGCGCAAGCCTCGCGCGAGAGCTCGGAGAACCTGAGCTCGCTGCAACGGGCGTCGGAGCAGATCGGCGAATTCCTGAGCGTCATCGAGAACATCGCCAACCAGACCAACCTCCTCGCCCTCAACGCCACCATCGAGGCGGCGCGCGCCGGCGAGGCCGGACGCGGCTTTGCCGTGGTGGCGAGCGAGGTGAAGAACCTCGCCACCCAGGCGGCGAAGGCGACCGAGGACATCACCCAGCGGATCGAGGCGCTGAAGGAGGGCATGGTCACCACCCAGCAGGCCATCGCCGAATCCCGCGAGGCGGTGGAACGGGGGCAGGAGACGATCGCCGGCGCCAACGACCGGATGCACGCGATCAGCGCGCAGATCGGCGAAGTGTCCGGACGCATGCAGGACGTCTCGCAGATCCTCCAGCAGCAGAAGGAAGCGAGCCAGGAGATCGCCCGCAGCATCACCGGCGTCGCCGATCTCAGCGTGGAGAACGACAGCCAGCTCATGTCGATGAGCGGCCGGCTGCAATCGAGCAACGAGCGCTTCTCCAACAACGCGCGGGCTTGGTTCAACCCGGCCTCGCACCGGTCGATGTGCGAGATGACCAAGATCGACCACGTCATGTTCAAAAAACGCGTGATCGACACGATCATCGGACGAGACGACTGGACCGCCGCCGCCGTACCCGACCACCACGGATGCCGTCTCGGCAAGTGGTACGATTCGCTAGACTCCGCGGAAATCCGCTCGCACCCCGCCTATCTCTCGGTCAAGGCGCCGCACCAGCGGGTCCACGCCGCGGCCAAGGCCGCGCTGGAGGCGCATGCGGCCGGAGACAGCGCGGCCACGGCCCGGCATCTCGCCGAGCTCGATGTCGCCAGCGCCGAGGTGCTCGCCGCGCTCGACGCGCTGTCGGCGGCCCTCGACGGGGAGCTTCGCAAGTATGACGAGGTGCGCAAGCCCGTCGCGGCCCACGGGCAAGCGCAGCACGGCAAGCCGACCCGCGCCGCCTGATCGACCGATACGCAAAACAGAAAACCCGGGAGCCGACGCTCCCGGGTTTTCCATGTCAGGGCCGCGTCACGACCGCTTCAGCGGGGCACGTTCAGGCGAACGTGTCCTTGTACATGTCGCGCAGCACGTTCTTCTGGATCTTGCCCATGGTGTTGCGCGGCAGTTCGGGCAGCACATAGACCTTCTTCGGCTGCTTGAAGCGGGCAAGACGCTCGGCGAGCGGGGCGACCACCGCCTCCGCCTCCAGCGCCACGCCCTTGTGCGGGGCGACGACGGCGACGACGCCCTCGCCGAAATCGGCATGCGGCACGCCGATCACCGCGCTCTCGGCGACGCCCTCGATCTCGTCGATCGCCGCCTCGACCTCGGCCGGATAGACGTTGAAGCCGCCGGTGATGATCAGGTCCTTGGCGCGGCCGACGATGGAGACGTAGCCGCGCTCGTCAATAAGGCCCATGTCGCCGGTGATGAAGAAGCCGTCCTCGCGGAACTCGGACGCGGTCTTTTCCGGCATCCGCCAGTAGCCCTTGAAGACATTCGGGCCCTTGACCTCGATGACGCCGACCTCGCCCTCAGCCAGCACCTTGCCGCTGTCCGGATCGGCGATGCGCAAGTCCACGCCCGGCAGCGGATAGCCGACGGTGCCCGGACGGCGGTCGCCGTCATAGGGGTTGGAGGTGTTCATGTTGGTCTCGGTCATGCCGTAGCGCTCGAGGATGGCGTGGCCGGTGCGGGCGCTGAAGGCCTTGTGCACCTCGGCCGAGAGCGGCGCCGAGCCGGAGACGAACAGGCGCATATGGGCGGCGAGCTCGCGGGTGAAGCGGTCGGTGCCGAGCAGGCGGGCGTAGAAGGTCGGCACGCCCATCATGGTGGTGGCGCGCGGCATCAGCCGCAGGATCTGGTCGAGGTCGAACTTCGGCAGGAACAGCATGGAACCGCCGGCCAGCAGCGTCACGTTGGTGGCGACGAAAAGCCCGTGGGTGTGGAAGATCGGCAGGGCATGCAGCAGCACGTCGTTCGCCGTGTACTGCCAGACGTCGACGAGAACGGCGGCGTTGGAGGCGAGGTTGTCGTGGCTGAGCATGGCGCCCTTGGAGCGCCCGGTGGTGCCGGAGGTGTAGAGGATCGCGGCCAGATCGTCGGCGCCGCGGGCGACATCGTCGAAGTCGGTGGCGGCCGCATCCGCCGCATCGCGGAGGCTGCCGCGCCCATCCGGGTCGAGCGTCTCGACCCGGGCGCCGACCTTCTCGGCGATCGGGGCCAGAGCCTCCTTGCGGGCGGGGTCGCAGACCAGCAGCGCCGGGGCGGCATCGCCAACGAAATAGTCGATCTCGGCCGGGGTATAAGCGGTGTTGAGCGGCAGGAACACGGCGCCGGCGCGCACGGTGCCGAGATAGAGCATCAAGGCGTCGACCGACTTTTCCACCTGTACGGCGACGCGGTCGCCCGGCATGATGCCGAGGGCAGCGAGCGCATTGGCATAGGCGGCGGAGCGGGCGAGCAGCCCGCCATAGGTGATGACCTCTCCCGAGGGCGTTTCGATGAACGGCGCCTGTTCGTTGCGGATGGCGGCGCGGATGCGGGAGAAGAGGTGATTGTCTTGCGTCATGCGACGGGGTCCGGTGCCTGTGTCTTGAGTTCGGGGACGGATTTCAGCAGTCGGGTGACGGCGCTGGCGGCAGCGACCGTGCCCTGGGCCGCGAAGGCCTCGTGGTTCTTCTCGATATCGCCGAGGTCGTAAAGATAGTTGACCATCAGCCCGAAGGACTGGCGCAACCCGTTGGGCGAGGGATCGGCGTGCCAGTTGACGCGCTCCAGCCGCGCGCCATTGCCAAGGTGAAAGCGGGCGACCGGATCGAGCGGCCGGCTGCCACGCTTCTCGCGCACCAGGTAATGGGCGCAAAGGGCGCGCAGGGGCTCGCGCGCCTCCTCCGGCAGCGGCGCTCCGCCGCCGCCATTTTCCAAGAGCTCGCGCAGCTCCGGCGACAGGACGGAGAGCGCCGGATGGCCCTCTTCCGCCAGCGCCTTGCCGAGCCAGGCGCGCAGGCCCGGCACCGGCGACAGGGTGACGAAGATCTTCAGCCCCGGCAGGTCGCGGCGCAGCTCCTCCACCACCTGCTTGATCAGGAAATTGCCGAAGGAGATGCCGCGCAGCCCCTCCTGGCAGTTGGAGATGGAATAGAAGACGGCCGTGCTGGCCTCGGCCGCGTCGATGCCCTCGCGCTGCTCGGCAAGGATCGGCGGCACCGCGTCGGGGATCGCCCTCATCAGCGCCACCTCGACGAAGATCAGCGGATCGTCGACCAGCGCGGGATGGAAGAAGGCATAGAGCCGCCGGTCGGGCACATCGATGCGCCGGCGCAGGTCGTCCCAGTCGCGGATCTCGTGCACCGCCTCGTAGCGGATGATCCGCTCCAGGATCACCGCCGGCGTCGACCAGTCGATGCGGCGCATGACGAGAAAGCCGCGGTTGAACCAGGACGAGAACAGGTGCTCGAAATCGCGGTCGACATCGGCCCAGCCGGGATGCTCGCGCAGGCCCGTCAGCAGCTCGCGCCGCATGCCGACCAGCGCCGAAGTGCCCCCCGGCGCCAGGTTGAGCCGGCGGATCAGCTCCTGCCGGCGCGGCTCGGAGACCCGATGGAGACGGCGCAGGCGCGCCTCGTCCGATGGGTCCTCGAGCACGGCGCGGGCCGCTTCCTCGACCTTGTCGCGGTCCGGGCCGAAGCGGGCGGCGAGTTCGTCGAAGAACTCGGCCCGCCCCTCCGGCGGCAGCGCCGCGTAGCTCGCCAGCACGTCGCGCGCCAACGCGACGCCGGAGGCCTCGCCCCGCCCCGACAGCAGCGCCTCGCACAGATCGCCGAGCGCCCGGCCGCTCGGCGAGCGGTCCCGCCGCAGGTCGAGAAGCTGGCGTCCCTGCTCGGCGATCGAGGCGAGAAGGTCATTGAAGAAGCTGGTGCTGCTCATAGGCCGGGTCCCATGACGAGGTTCGGAAGCCAGAGCGCGATCTCCGGCATCAGGCACAGCAACACGATACCGACAACCATGCATCCGACATAGGGGATCGATCCGCGCAGGATCTCAGGAAGCGAGATGCTGGGCGCTATGCCGTTGATGACATAGAGGTTGAGCCCGACCGGCGGGGTGATCAACCCGATCTCCATGTTGATGGTGAGGACAACCGCAAACCAGTAGGGATCGAAGCCCGCCTGGATGATGATCGGCAGCAGGATCGGCGCGGTCATCAGGATCACCGCCACCGGCGGCAGGAAGAAGCCGGCGAACAGCAGGAAGAGGTTGATGATCGCCATCAGCACCCATTTGTTGACGTCGAGCGCGGCGATCCATTCCGCGATGGTCTGGGTGATGAACAGCGAGGACAGGGCGAAGGAGAACAGTTCCGAGGCGCCGATGATCATCATGATCATGACGCTTTCCTTCAGCGTGTCGCGGAACAGCGAACTGTAGAGCGACAGCTTCCACAGCCGGTAGATCAGCGCCACGAAGATCAGGCAGAACAGCGCGCCGACGCCGGCCGCCTCCGACGGGGTCGCAACGCCGCCATAGAGCACGTAGAGGATCGCCACGATGATGCCGACGAACGGCAGCACGCGCGGCAGCACCTCGACACGCTCGCGGAACGAGAAGCGGCGGCCGAGCATGTCGAGGCCGACGCCGCGGCGGCGGCAGTCGTAGATGGTCCAGGCCATGAACAGGGCGGTGAGCATCACGCCCGGCAGTAGCCCGGCGAGGAACAGCCGGCCGATCGAGGTCTCGGTGGCGATGCCGTAGACGATCATGGTGATCGACGGCGGGATGAGAATGCCGAGCGTGCCGCCGGCGGCGATGGAGCCGGCGGCGATCTCGTTCGGATAGCCGCGCTTGGTCATCTCCGGGATGCCCATCTTGCCGATGGCGGCGCAGGTGGCGGGCGAGGAGCCGGACAGGGCGGCGAAGATCGAGCAGGCGCCGAGGTTGGACAGGACGAGGCCGCCGGGCACCCGGTTGAGCCAGCGGTCGAGCGCCTCGTAAAGATCCTTGCCGGCGGGCGAGGAGGCAACGGCCGCGCCCATCAGGATGAACATGGGGATCGACACCAGGCCGAAGGAGGCCAGGCCGCCGAAGAAGGTCTCGCCGAGGATCGACACGCTGCCCCAGCCGTCGGCGAGGATCAGCGCCATGATCGAGACGAAGCCGAGGGCGAAGGCGATCGGCGTGCCGACCGCGAGAAGCGCGAGCAGCGAGACGAGCACGCCGGCGCCCCAGAGCATGGGCGTCATCGCGCGCCTCCCTGAATTTTCATGATTTCGGCAATGTATTGCAGCACCATCAGGCCGACGCCGACCGGCAGCGGCAGCAGGGGGATCCACAAGGGGATGGCCCACACGGTGCTGGTGCGCCAGCCGAAGGACCAGGCCTCGTGGAAATGCTCCCAGCCCGACCAGGCGAGCAGGGCGCAGAAGGCAATGCCGACCAGCGCCGAGATGGTCTGCATCGCCCGGCGGGCGACCGGGGCAGCGCGCAGTTGCAGCAGGTCGACATTCACATGGCCCCTGTGCAGCAGCACGTAGGGTGAGCCGAGGAAGGTGGCCGCGACCAGGGCATAGATCACGTATTCCGTCTGCCAGATGGTCGAGCCGTCGAGAAAGTAGCGCACCACGACCATGTGGGTGACGACCAGGGCGGCGCTCGCCGTCAGCAGCATCGCGACCACTCCGAAGAGGCGCGAGACGGCCGAAACCGCGTTTATGTAGAAGGACATCGCCTTAGGGTTCCGGTTGCATCGGCGCCCGCCGGGACAAAGCCCCTCCCCGGCCGGCGGGACGGCCGGCGGCGTCGGCAAGCGCAGGTGTTGGAAAGCGCGGGACCGGCAGGGCCGGCTCCGCGCAGGGCGAATGCCGGCGGCGCGCCGCCGCCGGCGTCAGGCGGTCAGTCGACCGCCAGGGCCTTGGCGATCAGCTCCTCGCCGCCCGGAACGTTTTCGGAGAAGTTCTTGTAGGAGGTCTCCTTGGCGATGGCGAGCCAGGCGTCATAGTCCTCCGGCGACATCTCCACGACCTCGACGCCGGCGTCCTTGAAGACCTTGATCATGGCATCGTCCAGCCCCTTGGCCTCGGCCGCGAAATAGTCCTCGGCGACCTTGCCGGCGGCCAGAAGCGCGTCCTGCTGCTCCTTGTTGAGCTTGTCCCAGCTCCGCTTGGACATCAGGATCGGCTCATACATGAACCACAGGGCATTGGCGCCCGGCGCGGTCAGGCAGGTGGTCTGCTCGTAGAGGCGGAAGGAGACGAAGGACCCGGACGAGGTGTTGGCCGCGTCGAGAACGCCGGTCTGCAGGCCGGTATAGATCTCCGAGGACGGCATGGAGGAGATCGAGCCGCCGGCCCCGACCAGCATCTGCTCGAAAGCCGGACCGGCAGCACGGGTGACCTGGCCCTTCATGCTCTCCGGCGAGGTGATGCACTGCTTCTTGGAGGCGAAGCCGCCGGCAAGCCAGGCGTCGGCGATGACGACGACGCCGGCATCGTTCACGATCTTCTTGATGTCGTCCATGAAGGGCGAGGTGTTGAGGCGGGTGGCGCGATCATGGTTGCGCACCAGGCCCGGCATCAAGGTCGCCGAAAACTGCGGATGGCGGCCCGAGGCATAGTCGAGCGGGAAGGCGGAGATGTCGAGCTGGCCCTTGGTCATGGCGCCCCACTGCTCGTTCGCCTTGAACAGCGACTGGCCGGGATAGACCTTGATCTCGATGCCGACATTGGCGTTGGCGACCTCGCGGGCGAGAAGCTGGACCATCTCGTCGCGCACGTCGCCCTTGCCGCCCGGCCACTGGTGCGAGGCCTTCAGCACCACATCGGCGGCATGGGCGGCCGGCACGGCCAGGGCAAGGGCGGTGGTCAGGCCGAGAGCGGCCTTGGTGAATTTCCTGAACATTGTTTCCTCCCAATGCCGACCGGCCCTCTGCGTGGCGGTCGGCTGCATGTCCGGACGGCACCCGCGTCCGCGCTTTTTCGCGACAGCAGCCCGCCTCTCCTCAAGGTGACCATGGTCCGCGCATTCAAGTCAACGGTTTTTGTATACAAGAGAGGAATCATTGCATAAAATCCGGGAATGGATGCTTCGCCAAACACTCCCAAACCCGCCCCCCGCACGGCCCAGGTGCTGCGGGAAGCGCTGGAATACGACATCGCGACCGGTGTTTTCACCCCCGGAACCCGGCTCGACGAGGTGTCGCTCGCCAAGCGCTTCAACGTCTCGCGCACACCGATCCGCGAGGCGCTGATCGCCCTGTCCGCCTCCGGCCTGGTCGAGATCCGGCCGCGACGCGGCGCCTTCGTCCAGGAGATCGGCGTCTCGCGGCTGATCGAGATGTTCGAGGTAATGGCGGAGCTGGAGGCGATGTGCGCAAGGCTGGCCTGCCGGCGGATGACGGCGGCCGATCACCGGGACCTGCTGGCGGCGCATGAGGCCTGTACGCAGGCGGCCGACGCGGGCGAGCCCGACGCCTATTTCTATGCCAACGAGACGTTCCACGACACGATCTATCGCGGCAGCGGCAACAGCTTCCTCGCCGAACAGGCGCGGGCACTGCAGAACCGACTGAAGCCCTATCGGCGGCTGCAATTGCGGGTGCGCAACCGGGTCGGCAATTCGCTGAGCGAGCACCAGACGATCGTCGATGCGATCCTGGCCGGCGACGACCGCAAGGCGGAAAGCGCGCTGCGCTCGCACATCCTGATCCAGGGCGAGCGGTTCAACGACTTCGTCGCCTCGCTCGCCCGGGCCGATGCGGCGCAGGTGCGCCGCGTGATGGCTTAGGGGCGGCGCAGGCGCGCCGCGTCAGGGGATAGAGGCGGCGCAGGCGCGCCGCTTCAGGGGGTAAATGCGGCTCAGGCGCTGGCCGGCGCCTTGCTCAGCACCACCACATTGGTGTGGGTCGGCACCCGCTCGAACAGGTCCATGATGTCCTGGTTCCACATGCGGATGCAGCCGGACGAGGCACTGCGGCCGATGCTTTCCGGCTCCTTGGTGCCGTGGATGCGGTAGAGCGTGTCGACGCTGCCCTGCCACAGGTCGAGAGCGCGGGCGCCGAGCGGGTTCTGCGGCCCGCGCGGATAGCCGTCCTTCCAGTACTTCTCCAGATGCGGATTGCGGTCGATCATCTCCCGCGGAGGGCGCCAGAGCGGCCACACGCGCTTGACCCGGACCTTGGCCTCGCCCGACCAGGCAAAGCCCGCCTTGCCGACGCCGATGCCGTAGCGCAGCGCCTTGCCGCCCGGCAGGGTCCAGTAGAGAAATTTGCCGTAGGGGTCGACGATGATCGTGCCGGCCGGATGGCGGGTGTCGTAGTCGACGACCTGGCGCCAGAACTTGCGGTCGAACTTCTTGTAGGGAAGCGCGGGAACCTTGAAGTCGTAATCGGTCACCGCCGCATAGGCCGAGGCGTAGTCGAAATCCTCGCCCGGCAGCGGCGGTCCCTTGGCGAGGGCCGGGGTGACGGGAAGGCCGGCGGTGGCGATGCCGTCGCTCTGGCAGGCGGCAAGCGCCAGCGGAGCGCCGACGACAAAGGCGCGGCGGCTGAGCCGGATCGGGTTGCGGTCGGGTGTTTCGGCGTCCATGCGTATCAATCCATGCTCCGGTCTGGTGCTTCGCCCTGCGCCCCGCGAAGCTCCTGCCTCAATATCCGATCGGCGCCCCGTTCGCGAGTGCAGCCGCGCAACGGCCGGCCACAATTCCGATAAATGTGGCGTGATGACGCTGCCGCTACGGGAGGACCGGCCGCTTTCGCTTGATTTGGCCGATGCAATAGCGGAAGCCATAGACGGCGAAGCTCCAAGCTCGACAGGGACCATGCACAAAGACAAGACCAACGTGCCGGCAGTCCCCCCGCCGATGCGCGGCAACCTGAAGTCGACCGTCGCCGAGACGATCGCGCTGCGGATCCTGGACGGCACCTATCCTCCCGGCGGAACACTGCCGACGGAGGCTGACCTGCTGGGCAGCCTCGGCGTCAGCCGCACCTGCCTGCGTGAGGCGCTGCAGATCCTGGTCGGCAAGGGGCTGATCACCTCGCGCCCGAAGCACGGCACCAGCGTCCGCCCGGAACTGGACTGGAACTATCTGGACGACCAGATGCTCACCTGGCGGCAGAAGGTGGTGCCGCAGGGCCAGTTGCTGGCCGAACTGGTCAGCATCCGCGAGATGGTGGAGCCGGAGGCCGCCGCGCTGGCGGCGCAGAACGCCAGCGAGGAGGAGATCGCGGCAATGCGCGAGGCGCTGGACGCCATGGGCCTTGCCGACGGCAACCGCACGCCGGCGACCCAGGCCGCCGATGTCCGCTTCCACCGGCTGATGCTGACCGCCAGCGGCAATGCGCTGCTGTCGGGCCTCGGCGCCTGCATCGAGAACGCGCTGCGGGCCTCGATCCGCATCACCTCCCATCCAGGCGTCAGCGACCCGATCGCCCTCGGCCAGCATGCCAAGGTGCTGGACGCGATCGCGGCGCGCGCGCCGGAGCGGGCGCGCGAGGAGATGCGCAAGCTGATGGGAATGACGCGCGCGCTGCTGACCCGGGTGAAGGCTCTGGACTGAGACAGGCTTCCGACTCCGGCTCTGCGCATCACGCGGTCCGAAAACCGATTCCGGTTTTCCGGCCGATGCTGTAGGACGGTGCCGAGCCGCGCAGGCAACAGGCAGCGCGGCCGTAGGCTGCCGGCGCATGCCCGCACCGACATTCCGATACAACCCCGACCCGGACACCCATGGCCCCTCCCCTTCTCCACCTTCGCGACATCGCCCTGACCTTCGGCGGCACGCCGCTCCTGACCTCGGCCGAATTGCAGGTCGGCGAAGGCGAGCGCATTGGCCTCGTCGGGCGCAACGGCTCGGGCAAGTCGACGCTGCTGAAGATCGCCGCCGGGCTGGTGGAGGCCGATCACGGCGAGCGCTTCGTGCAGCCGGGGCGGACCATCCGCTACCTGCCGCAGGAGCCGGACCTGTCCGCCTATGCCACCGTGCTCGACTATGCCAGCGGCGGGCTGGCGCCGGGCGACGACCCGTACCGCGCGCAGTATCTGCTCGACGTGCTGGGCCTGACCGGCCGGGAGGCGCCGGCGCAGCTTTCCGGCGGCGAGAAGCGGCGGGCGGCGCTCGCCCGCACGCTGGCGCCGGAGCCGGACATCCTGCTGCTCGACGAGCCGACCAACCATCTCGACCTGCCGGCCATCGAATGGCTGGAGAGCGAGCTCGCCTCGATGCGCTCGGCCATCGTCCTGATCAGCCACGACCGGCGGTTCCTCGCCGATCTCACCCGCGCCACCGTGTGGATCGACCGGGGCATCGCGCGCAGGCTCGACAAGGGCTTCGCCCATTTCGAGGCCTGGCGCGACGAGGTGTTCGAGCAGGAGGAACGCGACCAGCAGAAACTCGCGCAGAAGATCAAGCGCGAGGAACACTGGATGACCTATGGCGTCACCGCCCGGCGCAAGCGCAACATGCGCCGGGTGCGCGAACTCGCCGACCTGCGCGCGCAGAAGAAGGACCATCGCGGGCCGCAGGGCACGGTCAAGCTGACGGTCGGCGAGATGGAGGTCTCCGGCAAGCGGGTGATCGAGGCGCGCGGCATCTCCAAGGATTACGGCAGCGGGCCGGTGGTGAAGGATTTCTCCCTCCGCATCCTGCGCGGCGACCGGGTCGGGCTCGTCGGCGCCAATGGCGCCGGCAAGACGACGCTCTTGAAGCTGCTGACCGGCGAATTGCAGCCCGACAGCGGCGAGGTGATCCTCGGCTCGGGGCTGACGATGGTGACGATGGACCAGTCGCGCGAGACGCTGAAGGACGAGGACACCGTCGCCGAAGTGCTGACGGGCAGCGGCGGCGACACGGTGATGCTGCCGGACGGGCCGCGCCACGTCGTCTCCTATATGAAGGACTTCCTGTTCGCGCCCGAGCAGGCGCGCACGCCGGTTGCCGCCCTGTCGGGCGGCGAGCGCGGCCGGTTGATGCTGGCGCGGGCGCTGGCGCGCTCGTCGAACCTCCTGGTGCTCGACGAGCCGACCAACGATCTCGACCTGGAGACGCTGGACCTGTTGCAGGAGATGCTGTCCGACTATCCCGGCACGGTGCTCCTGGTCAGCCACGACCGCGACTTCCTCGACCGGGTGGCGACGTCGACGGTCTTCGCCGAGGGCGGCGGGCTGTGGCGCGAATATGCCGGCGGCTATTCCGACATGGTGGCGCAGCGCGGCGAAGGCGTCTCGGCGCGCAAGGGCGCGGGCGATGCGGGCGGTGCCAAGCCGGCGGCGGCGAAGGAGAAGCCCGCCGAGGAGCGGGCGAAGAAGAAGTCGCGGATGAGCTTCACCCAGCAGCACCAGCTCAAGACCCTGCCGAAGGAGATCGAGAAGCTGGGCAAGGAGATCGGCAAGCTGCAGGGCGAGTTGGAGGACCAGACCCTCTATGCCCGCGACCCGAAGCGCTTCGATGCGCTGATGGCCAAGCTCACCGAATTGCAGACCAAGCTCGCAGCCGCCGAGGACACCTGGCTGGAGCTGGAGATGCTGGCGGAGGAAGAGGCGGCGGACTGAGCCCGCCGCTTTGTCGCTACAGCAGCAGCGCGACGGCCGCCCAGATATAGAGCGGCATGGGGGCGGCGCCCCACAGCAGCAGCCAGGGCCAGAGGACCGGCCGGGCGGTGTCTTGCGTGCAGATGGGCGTGCTCATGCGATGCTCTCCGCGATGTTCCACAGGGTGAGAAGGACCACCGCCGCGATGCCGATGGTGAAGCCGTATCTGGCGGCCCGGAACAGCGCCCGGCCGGTCGCGTCCAGCACCGGCACGCGCCCGGCGGCGCGGTCCTCGCGCAGGGCGACGGTGAGCGCCGCGAGATAGACGGCGAAGAACAGGACGGTGGCGACTTCCGCGCCGATGACGACGAGGCCGACGGTGCTCATGTGCGCTCTCCCTGGGCGAGGATCGGCGGCAGGCCGGAGATGGCGAATTCCAGGCTCTGCGCGATGCGGCGCGCCCGCTCCATGAAATAGGGGACGGCGTCCGGATGCGGGGCGGTGTCCTTCAGGACCTCTTCGAAATGGCCGAGCCAGATGGCGAAATGCCGGGGCTCGAGGCCCGTCAGCTTGACATGCGCGGGCACCGGACGGCCGCTGTAGCGACCGGCATTCATCGCGACCGAGGCCCAGAAGTCCTTCATCTTCGCCAGGTGCGGCTCCCAGTCGTCGGCGATCTCGGCCTCGAAGATCGGGCCGAGTTCGGGATCGCGGCGCACGCGGGCATAGAACGTGTCGACCAGCACCGAGATATAGGCGTCGTCGATGCCGAGCCGCGCCGCGGCGGCCCGGATCTCGGTCCGGCGCTCGTCGGCGCTGCGGATGCGGATCTCGCTCATGCGGCTTCTCCCACCAGAATGTCCTTCAATCCGGCATTGCCGGAAACAAGGTCGTGGATCGTGTACTCGTCGAGCACGGCGAAGAAGGCCTCGCGCGCCCGGAACAGCGCCGGCTTGAGCTGACAGGCCGGGGTGATGCGGCAGGTGCCGTTGCCGCCGGGAAAGCAGTCGACCAGCGCGATCTGCTGCTCCAGCCGGCGGACGATCGCGCCGACCTGGATGCGATCAGCGGGACGGGCCAGCCTGAGGCCGCCGCTGCGCCCGCGCACGGTCTCGACCAGCCCGGCATGGGCCAGGGCCTGGGCCACCTTCATCAGGTGGTTCTTCGAGATGCGGAAGGTCTCGGCCACATCGCCGATGGTGACGAGCTCGCCGTCCATGACGGCAAGATGCATCATCATGCGCAGGGCGTAGTCGGTCTGCAGGGTCAGGCGCATGCATCTCTCCATAAGATGCATTTCATATACCTGTTTTAGCCCTGCGGTTCAACGCGCTCCGCCCCGAAAAGGGGCCGAGGCGGGCTGCGACAAAGCGACCGGGGAGCGGCGAACCGGGGAGCCGGGAACTGGAGCAGGCCGCCGGCCGTGGTCAGAAGGCGCTGTCCTTGAGCAGCACCTCGCCATCCGCCATCAGGCGCAGCGGCGCCGAACGGCCATCGTCGGCGACGGCCACCACCAGACGGACGCGGTCGGCCGGCATCCGCTCGATCTCGATCCCCTGCCCCTCCGGCACGAAGAAGGTTTCGAGGCCGTAGTCGACGCGCAGCGCGCCTGAGGCCGATGCGGGCACACCGGTGACCCGCCCCTTCAGGGCGATGCGGCCATCGCCGGGCGGCGCCGACAGCACGGCAACGGCGCGGGAAATTCCCTCATCGTCCGGCTCCACCACCACCCAGACCTCATCGCCGCTCGCAAGGCCCTGCGGCATGCCGGTCTCGAGCTGGACCTGCCCTATCTCGGGGTTGAGGATGACATAGTCGCCGCGCAGCAGGTCGCGCGGGTCGATGGGACGCAGCGCCAGGGTGACCTCGCGCCCGAACCAATGCACCTGCAGACGGTCGGCAAGCGGCAGGCCGATCAGCACCAGTTGCAGCACGGCGGCAAGACCCCAGCGGGCCCAGGGAGAGGCAAGAAGCGCGCTCATCGTCCGCCCTCCCCGGTGGCTGCGGCCCGTTTTCTGAGGCGCCTTGCGGAAACGATCGCCACCGCCACCAGCAGCAGGCCGGCGACAAAGAAGAACACCGACTGGCCGAGCAGCGAGCCGACGGTCTCGTAGAGCAGGAAGAGCAGCGCGACCGCGAGGCCGAAATTGCCGGCGAAGCTCCAGGCCGAAAGCGAGGCGACAGAGCCGGCGGCGCTGACCGCAACCAGCGCGGCCAGGGTGAGCGCGGCGAGCAGCACCGTGTCGCCCGGCAGGAAGATCAGCACGAACGGAGACGCCGCCGCAAGCACCGCCGCCGCCGCGACCGTGCGCAGCGGCCGCGATTCGGGCGACGACACGCCCTGCCAGACGAGGCCGGCAAGCATGACCGCGAGGGTCAGGTGCAGCGGCCAGACATGCGGGATCTCGGTGGCGACCTCAGCCGATGCGGTCTCGGTGAAGCCGATGACCAGCGTCAGCACGACGGTGCCGACCAGGACCAGAACGCCGAAGCCGGTGGCCGACTGGGCGAGCGCCACCAGATCCGCGCGGCGACCGGCCACCAGGTGCTCGGCCGCCCCGTGCTCGGCCGCCCCGTGCTCGGCGCCGGACAGGACATAGCCCCAGACCGCCAGCAAGGCGCCGAACGCCGTGCCCATCGGCAGGATCGAGAATTCCATGTCGCTGGAGGACAGCAGGTAATTGGTGTCGAGCCAGGCGGCGAAGAGCCAGCCATAGATGCCCGCGAACAGCAGCAGCACCGACCAGCGGCCGGCAAAGGAGGTCATGCGCGCCACATGGAGGAGGCAGGCCAGCAGCAGGGCCAGGGCAATGGCGACCTGCGCCCATGTCGGGCGCGGCGGGTCGCCGATCCACCACAGCCAGGCAAGGGACGCCACCGCCGCCGCCACCAGCGAGGCCCGCGAGCCGCAGAGCCAGGCAGCCGCCAGGGCGCCGCAGGCAACCAGCAGGGCGCCGCCCGGCCAGTCCGAGGGCAGATGATAGATCTGCCCGACGAGAGCGAGGCCGCAGACGAAGACGAGGGTTGCGAACATGGTCGCAAGGTCGGCGACCGCGCGCAGGCCCCGCGCCGCCATGGCGGCGGCAAAGCCATGGGCGGCCAGCAGCAGCGCCGCGATGCCGACCAGCTTGACCGCGCGCGGGATCACCTCCCAGTTGGCGGCGACGAAGGCGGCGACCGCAAGCGCGAGGCAGATGGTGCCGATGCCGGCGAACAGCGCGGGAAGGCGCGACCAGCCGGACGGCGCCTCGCCGATCTCCGCCCGGATCTTCGCCAGGCCCTCGGTGCCGATCCAGCCATTGGCGGCCCAGCGGGCAAGATCCGTTTCGAGCTGCTTCAGGTAGCCTGCACGGTTCATCAAGTCGTAGCCCTTCCCGTCGGGAGTGAGGATCGCGGTCGTCGGACCTTCATGAGGACGGATCGCCCCGCCCGTCAAGTCGCAACGGGTCGCGCACGCGCGCGGCAACGGCCGGCCCGCGGTCCCGTCCAGCGCTCACAAGGCCGCCGACAGGACGAACCAGACGAGGACGGCGAGCGACCCGCTGGCCGGAACCGTGACCATCCAGGCGCTGACGATGGTCAGCACATGGGCGCGGCGGACCAGCATGCGCCGGCGGATGTCGGCGGCCTCGCCCGCCTCGGGCCGGGCGAGCAGGTCGGCGGGATTGGCCGCTGCCCGTGCGCGGCGCTCCCGGTTCATGTACCATTCGCGGTAGAAGCCGACGCCGAACACCGCGCCGACCGCCGTATGGGTCGAGGAGATCGGCAGGCCGGCGGCGCTGGCGAGCAGCACCGTGGCGGCGGTTGCCAGCAGCACGCAGAAGGCGCGGATCGGGTTGAGGCGGGTGATGCGCTCGCCGACCATGCGCACGAGGCGCGGCCCGAACAGCAGCAGGCCGAGCGAGATCCCGAGCGCCCCGACCACCAGCACCGGCAGCAGCAGCACGCCGTCGGGCGCTCCGACCCCGTCCTCGCCAAGAGCGGAGAAGATGGCGGCCACCGGCCCGACCGCGTTGGCGACATCGTTGGCGCCGTGGGCAAAGGAGAGGATCGCCGCCGCAACGACCAGAGGCGGCCGGAAGAGATGGCGCAGCGACTGGTTCCTGTCGTCGAGCCCCCGCGCCGCCCGGATCACCGCCGGGCGCGAGATCGCATAGGCAAGCCCGGCGGCCACGGCGCCAAGGCCGAGGACCGGCAGGGCGCCGGCACCGCGCAGGGCCGGCAATCCGACCAGGATCAGATAGAGCGTGAACGTGCCGGCCATCGCCGCGAAGATCGCCGGCAGCCAGCGCCGGGCCGCCGCGAGGCGGTCGCTCCTGCGCAGGATGAAGGTCTTGATGAAGGCCAGCAGCAGCGCCGCCGCAACGCCGCCCAGCACCGGCGAGACCAGCCAGCCGGCGGCGATCGCCGTCAGCGTCAGCCCGTCGAGCGCCACGGTGCCGGCCGCAACCAGCCCGGCGCCCACCACCGCTCCGACCACCGCATGGGTGGTCGACACCGGAGCGCCGATCATGGTGGCGAGATTGATCCACAGGGCGGCGGCGACGAGCGCGGCGAGCATGGCCAGCGGAAAATCCTGCGGCCGGGCGAACTGGTCGGCCGAGACGATGCCGGAGGAAATGGTCGAAACGACACCGGAGCCGGCCAGCAGCGCGCCGGCGCTCTCGCACAGGGCCGCCAGCACGAGGGCGCTGCCCATGGTCAGCACGCGCGCGCCGACCGCCGGCCCCATGTTGTTGGCGACATCGTTGGCGCCGATGTTGAGCGCCATGTAGCCGCCAAGCACCACGGCCGCGGTCAGCAGGAACCAGTGCGAGGTCTCCGACAGCAGCAAGGCGGCGAGACAGCCGACGAGGACGAGGAAGAGAACGCCGAAGCCGAGCGTCACATAGGAGCGCGAGAGATAGCTGGTCGCTTCCTCGACATAGGTGAACTTGTCGAGGTCCTTGTCGAGGGTGGTGCGGATCCTGGCGGGGGTCCTGTCGCTCATGGCGCCATGCTGCGCCCGGCAAATGACGATTTGGCGACGTCCGCGATCAACCGTGGCAGCAAGTGCGTCCCCCGCCCCCGCAGGCGCGGACGCGCCTCACCGCAACTCCTCCAGCAGCCGGGCATTGCCAAGCAGGCGGGACAGCTCCGGCTCGTGGACATTGCGGGCGGCCTCCGCCGGATCGAACCAGCGCAGTTCGCGCTGTCCCTTTTCCGGCCAGTCCTGCGCCGCGCCGGCGACAGCCAGCGGAAACACCTGCACGCGCACGCGGCGGCGCAGCCCATTGTCGAGAAGCTTGCGATAGGAATAGCTGCCGAGCGGCTCGCTGCCGACCCGGCCGGACAGGCCCGCCTCCTCCCAGGCTTCCGCGGCCGCCGTCTCGCTCAGCGAGCGGCCCTTCTGCGGCCAGCCCTTGGGCAGGACCCAACGCCCGGTGTCGCGGCTGGTGGCCAGCAGAACCTGCAGACGCCCCTCGCCATCGCGCCGCCAGGGAAGGGCCGCGACCTGCACCGCCTCCGGCTTGCCGCCGAGCCACAGGCGCAGGGTCTCGATCACGCGGGAGATGCGCGCGGGCGCCTTGGATACGGTCGGAACTGCCAGGGCCATGGCAACAAGCCCCCTTCGATCACTTAGCCTTTGACGAATCGCATAGAATCAGGAAGCCGTCGAAATAACGAGGCTTCGTTTCTAGATAGGATGCATCGCTGTGCATTGCAAGAAAAAGGCGCACATATTACGCCTTTTCACTCGCCTGCGATCCCTCAGCCGATCCCTCAGGCCAGTCGTCCGCCGCGCCGCGTCCGTCCCGGTCCGCCGACCGGACTATCCTTCGGGAGTATGCACGATCTCGCGGGTCTCGCGGAAGCGGATATCCGGATTCTTCTCTCCAACGTAATTTACCTCCCAAGAGTTCTTGAAAAGGTAAACGGGCCGGTCGTCGCGGTCCTGGGCAACGCTGGACGGGTTGGATTCCAGGAACTTGCGCAGCTTGAGCTCGTCGTCGCATTCGATCCAGCGCGCGGTGCTGTAGGGCGCGGCCTCGAAGCCGATTTCCGTCGCATATTCGTTGCGCAGGCGGTCGACCACCACATCGAGCTGCAGCACGCCGACGACGCCGACGATCCAGTTGGAGCCGATCTGCGGCTTGAAGATCTGCACGAGGCCTTCCTCGGCCAGATCCATCAACCCCTGGCGCATCTGCTTGACGCGCATCGTGTCGGCAAGGCGCACGCGCCGCAGCACTTCCGGCGCGAAGGCCGGCAGGCCGATGACGTGGATCTCCTCGCCCTCGCTCAAGGTGTCGCCGACGCGGAGCTGACCATGGTTGGGCACGCCGATGACATCGCCCGGATAGGCGGTCTCGGCAAGCTCGCGCTCCTCGGCGAAGAAGAAGATCGGCGCGGAGACGGCGATGGTCTTGTTGGCGCGCACATGCTTCAGCTTCATGCCGCGCCGGAAGACGCCCGAGCACAGGCGCACGAAGGCGATGCGGTCGCGGTGCTTGGGGTCCATGTTGGCCTGCACCTTGAAGACGAAGCCGGTCACCTTCGGCTCTTCCGGGCGGATGACGCGGGTCGTCGCCGGCTGGGCATGGGGCGCCGGGCCGAAACGGGCGATGAACTGGATGATCTCCTCGATGCCGTAGTCGCGCAGCGCCGAGCCGAAGAAGACCGGCGTCATGTGGCCTTCCAGGAAGGCCTCGCGGTCGAAGGCCGGATAGGCCTCGGAGCCGAGCTCGACATTCTCCTCAAGCTCGGCGAGCACGGTCGGGAACACCCGGTCGGTGAGTGCCGGATCGTCGAGGCCGGCGACGTCGACGGCGCTGTCGAAGCGGGTGCCGCGCCCTTCGGACGAGGTGAGGAAGCGCTTCGCCTGCCAGTCATAGACGCCGAAGAAATCGGAGCCCATGCCGACCGGCCAGGTCATCGGCACCACATCGAGGGCCAGCGCCTCCTGGATCTCGTCCAGCGCCTCCAGCGGATGGCGGCCCTCGCGGTCGATCTTGTTGACGAAGGTGATGATCGGGATGTCGCGCAGGCGGCAAACCTCGAACAGCTTGCGCGTCTGCGTCTCGATGCCCTTGGCCGCGTCAATGACCATGATCGCCGCGTCGACGGCGGTCAGCGTGCGGTAGGTGTCCTCGGAAAAGTCCTCGTGGCCCGGCGTGTCGAGCAGGTTGAAGGTGATGCCGTCGCGCTCGAAGGTCATGACCGAGGAGGAGACCGAGATGCCGCGTTCCTGCTCGATCTTCATCCAGTCGGAGCGGGCCCGGCGGCGCTCGCCGCGCGCGCGGACCTGGCCGGCGGCGCGGATGGCGCCGCCGGAGAGCAGCAGCTTTTCCGTCAGCGTCGTCTTGCCGGCGTCCGGATGCGAGATGATGGCGAAGGTCCGGCGCGACAGGTGGCTTGCCGCGTCCGGCGCCGTGTCCCGGCCGCTTTCGGCCTGGGCTTCGGTGAGGCTCATGCGCTCTCCATGGAATTTCGTGGCGCGGTGCCGATTGCGGCCCGCTTTTCGTGGGCGAAGGCCCGCTTTCGTGGGCGAAGGTCTAATCGCTTGCGCCGGCAAATTCCAGTGCCGCTTGCGCATGGCCGCGTTACCGCCCATAGCTGGCGGCTCAAGCGAAGTCCACCCCGCAACTGCCCCAATGCAGGATACCCCTTAATGACGCTTTCGCGAAAAAGCGCCCTGCCCCTTCTCGCCGCGCTGGCGCTGATCGTGCTGACCGCCGTCATCCTGCTGGCGATGGGGCGGGTGCCGATCTGCACCTGCGGCGAGATCAAGCTGTGGACCGCCGACGTCTCCTCTTCCGACAATTCGCAGCATATCTCCGACTGGTACACGCCCTCGCACATCATCCACGGGATGCTGTTCTACGGGCTGTTCCACCTGTTGACGCCGCGGCTCTCGATGGGCTGGCGGGCGGTCGGCTCGATCTTCATCGAGGCGGCATGGGAAATCGTCGAGAACAGCCCCTGGATCATCGACCGCTACCGGGAAGGCACGATCGCCGTCGGCTATACCGGCGACAGCGTGTTGAACTCGGTCTTCGACGTCCTATGGATGCTGGTCGGCTTCTGGCTGGCGCTGCGGCTGCCGGTCTGGGTGACCGTGCTGCTGGCGATCGCCATGGAACTCGTCGCGCTCGCCGTCATCCGCGACAATCTCACCCTCAACGTGCTGATGCTGGTCTGGCCGGTCGACGCGATCCGCGAGTGGCAGCAGGCGCTCTGAGCGCCGAGACAGCAAACGAAGGCCAAGGAAAGGATCCCATGTCGTTCGTCACAGGCTTGGTGCTGGCCGCCATCGGCGGCGGTGCGGCAACCGCCATCGCCGTCCATGATTTCTTCGAAGGCGAGACGCTGATCGCCGATCTCATCCGCGCCCGCAGGCTGGCACGGCGCGACATCGCCGAGCTGGACCGCACGGCCCAGGCGGCCGAGGCGCGCGGCCCGGTGGTGACGCTGACGACGATCCCGAGCCGGATCGCGCATATCGGCATGACGCTGAAGAGCCTGCTCGACCAGTCGCTGCCGCCGGCGGAGATCCGCCTCAACGTGCCGCATCACTCGCGCCGGGAAAACTGCGGCTACGAGATCCCCGACTGGCTGGCGGGGCTCGCCACGCTCACCATCGTGCGCTGCGAGGATTTCGGCCCGGCGACGAAGCTGTTTCCGAGCCTCACCGCCCTTGATGCGGATGCCGCCATCGTGGTGGTGGACGACGACCGGATCTATCCGCCCGACTTCCTGAAGGTGCTGGCGCGAGAGGCCGAGGCCGATCCGGACGCCGCCCTCGGCCTGTCGGGCTGGGTGGTGCCGGGCGACTTCACCGACCGGCCGACGACGGTGCGCACCAATCTCTACATGCTGCCGCCGGCGCCGGTCCGTGCCCGCCGGCTGCGTCAGCGCTACGAGATCGACATCCTGCAAGGCTTCTCCGGCTATCTGGTGCGGCCGCGCTTCTTCCCCGACATGGAGGGGATGATGACCCATCGCGGCGCGCCGCCGGCGGCGTTCTATGTCGACGACGTGTGGATTTCCGGACATTGCGCGGCGCGCAAATATGTGGTGCCGGCGGCGCGGGCGGGGTTCCAGCTCCTCACCCGCCAGTCGTTCTACCGCGCCAACAGCCTGGGTAAGGTCAATCGCGGCGAAGGCACGCCGGAAAGCCGCCACAACACCATCGTCATCCGTCACATGGCGGATCGCTGGACGGTGGGCGGCCATCGACTGGCCGCAGGCGGCGACACGCCGCGCTGACCACTGAGGCGATCTCGCCGGCAAGCTCCGGCGCACCGGCCAGGAAGCGCTTGGCCGCCGGATCGAGCGCGCTGAGCCGGCGGCCGATCCATGGCTGGCCGGAGACGAAGCCGACCCGCGTGCGGACATCGAAGGCGAGGACATCGTCGTGGAGGGCGATGTGGTGCGGCGAGACCAGCGCCGCGAGCCGCGCCAGCGGATGGTCGCGCTCGGCCGGTTCCTCGCGATAGCCGTCCGCATCGAGACGGGTGATGCGGCGGAGCTCGGCGCCCTGTCCGTAATAGGCCAGGTTCTTCTGCATGACGCGCAAAAGGCCCGTCTCGTCGCGCAGGATGCTGCCCGCACCGCGGCCGAAGCCGTAGTCGCCATCGGCGAAGATGCCCTCGGCATTGACCGGGTGCGGCTCGAAGGCGCCGGTCAGCAGATCCTCGCTGCGATAGAGGGCCAGCGTGCGCGCGCCGCCCTGCCCCGACGGTCTTTCGCAGGTGAGCAGCCACCAGGCGCCGTCGTGCCGGAACAGCGCGCTGTCGACGGCATCCACGCGCTCGAAGATGCGCCGGACGCGCCGCCAGCGGTCGGGGAAGCGCTCACAAACGTAGAGGTCGAGCGCCTCCAGCGCGCAGGTCTCGGGCAGCATGTAGAGCGCACCGTCCGCCTCGAACAGGAACGGATAGGAGGCATGCTCGCGCAGCGGCAGGACAGGGATGAGAGGACCAGGGCGCAGGTCCTCGCCGAGCTCCATGGCAACGAGGCGGCCGAGCTGCTCGCGGTAGCGGAACTCTTCGACGAAGAGCCAGAGGCGGCCGTCGCGGCGCCAGAGGAAGGGATCGGCGTAATAGCTGAGCGCCGGGCACGGCACCGGCGTCGGTGCGGCATCGCCCGCCCGCATCACATAGGTGCGGAAATTCTCCTTGGGCCAGCGATGCAGGCCGAGGATGCGGCGGCGGTAGAAATCCTGCCAGCGCAGGTTCGCCCGGTCGCCGGCCTTATAGAGCCGGTACCACAGGCGGGCGAGCGGATCGCTCCAGCGCGGGCGGGCCGGGTTCAGCTTGTTGCGCGAGCTCATCCAGCGCACCGGACGGGGCGAGCTGATGTCGATGTCGCCCTCGTTCAAGACCAGGCGGCCGGCGGCCTCGGCCTGGAACAGCAGGATCGACAGGATCGCCTGGTCGGCATTGTGGCTGTTGTCGCGGGCCGCCGGAATGAAGACCTTTGGGTCGAGCGCCAGCTCCGCCCAGTCGATGAGAAGGTCGCGAGCCGTGGGCTGTGCCAGATCGAAGCCGACCACCCCGCCAACCCGGATGCGGCGGTCGAGAAAGGCCGGATCGATGCCGAGCCGCTCGCGGATCGACACCGCGCAGCGCTGCGCCAGGTTGGACTGGCCCGACAGGGTGTAGACGCCGTGGCGGGCAAGCTCGGCCAGCGGTTCGGCGAGCGTGTCGTGAAAGAGCGTCGCGCTGTCGAACCAGAAGATCCGGCCGCCGAAGCGCTCCGCCGCGTCGGCGATCACCAGCGGCTTCCAGGCATAGGTACCGGTCGCCGGCGCCACATGGGCGGGATAGGGCACCAGGCTGAAGGGCAGGAATTCCGCGAAGGGAAAGCGCGCGGCAAGGCGCGCCCGCTCGCCGGGCTCCAGGTCGAGATCGTAGACGGCGATACGCGCGTCGGTGTGGAGCCCGCGCGCCTGCACGCTGCCCAGATATTGCGCCAGCGTCGGAGCGAAGGCGGCATCGGCGGCGGTAACGAGGGTGAGCGACATGAAAGGCCCCGGGCAAGCGCGGCGGGCGGCGGACGCCGCCCCGGCTGGTCCGTTCATGTCGGAGAAGGGCGGCAAGCGCAAGCGCGCAGGCCGCGCGCCCGCGTTTGCCTGCGATTGCCTGCGGGACAGGCATCCCGCCGCGCCGAACTGCGCTATAGTTAACGGAACGCAAACGGGGAATCAGCGGGGACCGGATCGGCAATGAGCGCGCAGGTCATTACCGTCGCGTCGCTGAAAGGCGGCAGCGGCAAGTCGACTTTGGCCAGTTGCCTGGCCGTCCACTGGCGGGCACGCGGCTGGAAGGTTCTGCTGATCGACGCAGATCCGCAGCATTCGGTGCTGCGGCTGGCGGGGCGCGAACAGGCGCTCGGCGGCCTGCCGGTGATCGGGCGCGCCGACCGGGACGTGTGGAAGGCGGTCAAGGAGCAGGCCCGCGACCACGACATCATCCTTGTCGACACGCCGGGCTTCGACAGCGAGATCACCGCGGCGGGCCTTGCGGTCGCCGATCTGGTGCTGATCCCGGTCAAGCCCTCGCCGCTCGACGTGGACCGGATGACCGATACGGTCGGCCTGCTGATGGCCGGCGTCCAGGGCTGGGCGCCGACCTTCCGCTGCGTGCTGACGCAGACGACGCGGGGCAGCGTGATCGCCCGCCACATCCGGGCGGAGCTGGAAGAGGCCGGGTTCCCCTTGCTGCGCCAGGAGCTGCAGAACCGGGTGTCCTATGCCGAGGCCGCGCTCTATGGCGCGACGCCGACGCTGATCCAGCCCGAGGGGGCGGCGGCACAGGACGTGCGCGAGCTTGCCGACGAGGTCGAGGCCCTGCTGGCGACGCGAAAGGCGCGCAGCGCATGAGCCGCAAACTCCCCAGGACGCTGCAGCGGACCATCCACGACATCCGCCGGGAGATCAATGCGGCCGACGCCGAGGAAGCAACCGGGCAGGCAGCCGAGCCGGCAACCGGGGGGCAGGCAACCGGGGGGCAGGTAGCCGGGCAGAATGCCGATCCGGCACTCGATGCAGCGTCCGACGCGGCCCGGCCCGATGCCGGCGGCCCGGCGACGGCGGAAACGCCCCGGCAGGCAGAGCCCGCCGGCACCGCGCAATCGGCAGCAGGACGACCCGAAGACACCCCGATTCCCCCCACCCGGGCCCTCAGCACCCGCCCGCCCGCCGGACGGGACCTGCAGCGGATCCGGGCACGGCTGATCATCGAGCGGCATTCAACGCTGGCGGGACTTGCCGGCTTCGTGCCGCTGCCCTGGGTCGACCTTGCCGCCGTCGCCGCCCTCGTCGCGAGGATGCTGCGGGAGCTGTCGCGCTGCTACAGGGTGCCGCTCGACCGGGACCGCAGCGCCCGGATCACCGCGTCGCTGCTCGCCGGCGTCGGTGCGCCCGGCATCGCCAGCTTCACCACCACCAGCCTGCTGCGCATGGCGCCCGGCCCCAATCTGGTCGGCATGACGGTCACCGCCGCCTCCGCCGTCGCGCTGACCCGGGTGATCGGCGACGTGTTCCTCGAGAAGCTGGAACGGGGCGAGCCGGCGGACGGCGGCGACCACCGGGCCTGACCGGCCCGCGCGCCTCCCTTGCCCGGCCAGAGAGATCGCGGAAGCGCTCGTCGTCGCTGTGCCAGCCTTTCCTTTTTTCGTTCGACAGAGTACCGTTTCATCGGACTTTCGCAGAGAGCGTTCAGCCTGCATCTGGCGGCAACATTCGAACCTTCGCGCGTCAGGCGCCTTCGGACACATCAGGAGACTTTGGATGGCCAGCAAGACCCCCGCCGGGAAGACCGCCGCCGAGAACGACAGCGACGTCGACAGCAGCATCGAGGCCGCTGCAGCCGAGACGGCAGCCGAGGACATCGCGGCGGACGAGGCGCCGGCGGCCGCGGCCCTTTCCGACGACGACATCACCCGTCACCTGACGGCCGAGAACCTCACCAAGGACTATGTGATCGCCTCCGTCGCGGCCAGCATCGTCCCGGTGGCGATCTTCGACATCGCCGCCGTGGTGGCCATCCAGCTCCGGATGATCCAGAAGCTGTCCCAGCTTTACGACAAGCCGTTCTCCGACAAGCTCGGCCGCAAGGTGGTCTACGCGCTGGCGGGCGGCGTGCTCGGCTACGGCGCCGGCTATGCGGTTGCCGCGAGCGCCACGAAGCTCATTCCCGGCATCGGCTGGATGGTCGGCATGGTGTCTCTGCCCGTGGTGGCCGGCGCCTCGACCTATGCGGTCGGCCGCTCGATCGCCCGGCACTATGAGGATGGCGGCTCTCTGCTCGACTTCGACGCCAGCAAGATGCGCGCCTTCTACAAGGAGCAGTTCGAGAAGGGCAAGGACGTGGCCAAGCGGGCGCGCGACCGGGTGCGCAGCGGCGCCAAAGAGGTTGCCGAGACGGTGGAAGAGGCTACCGCCAAGGCGTCCTGAACGTCCTGAGATCGAGCCCCGCCCCCGGCGGGGGCAGGCAGGTCCGTCCGATATATCGCCGCGACGCTCGAAAGAGCGTTCGCGGCGACTTTGTCTTGACCGGAGCGACGCTCGCAAGAGCACTTGCGGCGATGTCGTTCAGGCTGGCAGCGTTCCCGACTGGTCGGTGTCGGGATCTTTGCTCAGAGGGACGGGGCGGCCGGCCGCGCGGGCGCGGGATCACGCGCGGCCGAAAACAGGAATATGCGCGAACCTGATCGCGGCGCGATCACAGCCGGCCGGGCCGGCGGCGTTCCTCGCGCCGGCGCCCCGAAGCCGCCCAGCGGTCGGAGGCCAGCAGCACGATGATCCCCACCACCGGGCTGAACAGGAACGAAACCAGGAAGTTGCCGACGAAGCCGAAGCGGGTGTCCCGCCCGAGCATGCCGATGATCCAACTGGCAATGACCCAGATGAACAGAACCCAAGGATTGACGAAGATCGTCATGGCACGGCGTGCTCCCTGTTGGCGGCGGGATCGGGCACGAGCGTTCCCCCGTCATCGCCTTTCACAAGCTCCTGGGACGACCACTCCAACGGCTTGCGATAGCCGGCAACGGTCCGGAACCGGGTGCCATCGTGGCGCACGATGAAAACCTCGGTGTCGGTGATCAGTCCACTCGTATCGAACACGATCTTACCCGTAACGCCCTCGAACGGCACCCCATAACGGGCGACTTTCAACGCATCGGACACCTGCCTTGGATCGAGAGTGCCCGTCCGCTCGCTCACGTCGCGCAGCAGCATCACCGCATCGTAGCCGAGCGCGGCACTGAGATCCGGCGGCTCGTCATAGGTCAGCATGTATTCGTTGACAAAGGCCGTGGAGAGGTCGTCGACGCTCTCGCTGTCGAAGATCGATACGCCGGCCACATCCTTCATGTTCGCATGCCCGACATGCGCCTCGATCATGTTGGAAAACATGTATTCCAGCCCCAGGACCGGCTTGTTGATGCCCAGTTCCCGCGCCCGCTTGATGAAATCGGCGGTATCCAGGGTCATCGCGGAGGCAACGAAGAAGGCGTCGTAATCGGCGGCGCCGAACAGCTTGTTGTCCAGGATGAACATCAGCAGTTGGTCGACCGACCGGTTGTGCCCCGGCAGGAAGCCCCGGAACACCAGATCCCCGCCCTGCAGGGCGGTGACGGCGCTGAAGAAGTCGCCGGCCTCCTTGCCGTAGTCGCTCTTGTCGGTGAGCACGACGAAGCGTTGCAGCCCGGCGCCGAGCGCATAGCGCGCCACCATCTCGGTGTTGTCCCTATTGTCCGGCTGCAGCGCGAACAGCAGGGAAAAACCGTGATTCGTCAGCGCCGATGCCGTCGCATGGGTGGCGACATAGAGAATGTCGTTGCGGTTGTAGATCGCGCTCGCGGTGATCGCCGTATCGGACCACTCATGCCCGATGACGGCAAAAAGGCCCCTCTCCTTCACCACCTTGCTGGCAAGGCGCATGGTTCTGCCCACCGTCGCCTCGAAGCCGCCTTCGCCGAACGAGACCTCCTCCTGGAACAGCAGCAGTTCCAGATCCTTGCCGAGAATGCCGCCCAGCGCGTTGACATGGGTCGCCGCGAGCCGGGCGCCATTGGTAAAGCTGTTGATCTGGCTCTCGTCCGCATAGACCAGCGCGATCTTCACGGTGTCCGAACTGTCGCCGAAAATGATCTCGTGATAGGCGGCCATCCGCTCGGGCAGGGAGATCCCGCTGACCGCGACGATCACGGCGACGAGGCCCAGCCATGCGGCAATCACGCCCGCAGCGACAGCCAGCCAGCCAGGCCGGCGCACCGGACCGATCTTCCTCGCGACAGGCGGCCTCGCCATCGCTCTACCTGTCGCCGCCGAGAATCAGCGGCAGGCCGTCCTTGCCCGCGCCGATCACGACCGTCTTGGCATTCGGCGAGGAGGCGAGGTCCCTGGTCGCTTGGACGCCCTGCCAGCGCAGCAGGTCCTCCGTCAGGCTCTGCTTGACCACGTCCTGGTAGCGGCGGATGCCTTCCGCCTCGATGGCCTTGCGCTCCGCCTCCTGCTTCTCGATGCCGATGCGGTATTGGTAGGCCTTCTCCTCCTCCAGAAGCGTCAGCTTGCGCTCGACGGCGAGGCGGATGGCCGGCGGCAGCTCGACATTGCGCACCAGCACATCATCGACGACCACATAGCGATCCTCGACATTGGTCAGGCTGTTGACGACGATCGATTCAAGGAAACCGCGCCGGCTGGTATAGACCTCTTCCGGCGCATACTGGCCGACGGCCCGGCGCAGCACCGCCTCGGTTTCCGGGAACACCACCTTGTCGAGATATTCCGGCCCGACCGTGACATGCAGCAGCGGCAGCAGCCGCAGGTCCGGTTTGTAGCGGATGGCGATCTCCAGGGTGACCGGCAAGCCGCCCTGGGTCAGCAGGTGGTACTGGCGCTGTTCGGTCTGCAGGCGGACGTTGTAGACATACATCCGGTTCCAGGGCCACATGATGTGGAGGCCCTCGCCATAGATGTTGCTCATCTCCGTGCCGGAAACCCAGCGGTAGAGAACGCCGGCCTCGCCGGAATGAATGGTGACGACCACCCTGTTCCAGAGCGTTACCAGCCCGACGCCAAACAACAGCAAGACCAGCAAAGTATAGATCTGGACCCGTCGCTGGCGCTCGCTGCGAAGAAACTCTTCATAGTCTTCGAACTCATCGTCCAGCGCCATTCGGCCGACTCGCCATTTTTTACGGTGAACAGTGCGGCAGTATAGGGCGAGCCCCGCCGCGGTTCCAGCCTGCTATAAGCCGATCTCTCGCGCCCGATTGCAAGCGCGAGCGGCCGTCCGCCCACATCCGTTTCGCCAGCTCGGTCAATCGCATGGCGGCAGCTCCGCCAGCGCCTGCGTCAACTGCCCGACCCAGCCGCCAAGATGCGGCGGGTGCAGGCAGGTGAAGTGATCGCCGTCGGCCTCGATCAGCGCGATCTTTCCCGCGACAAGCCCCTGCCAGTCCGGCACGCCGAGCCGGTCGAGCCCCTGCCGGGTCCTGACCAGCGTCAGCGGGACGTCCAGCGGAGCCGGTTCATAGGCCGCAAGGGCGGCGCGGTTGGCGACGAAGACCGCGAACAGCCGGCGCAGGTCGTCCGCCGTCATGCCGGGATGGCTGCGGGCGAAGGCGGGCGTGGCGAGGAGCTGCTCGGCGATGTCGGCGCCGGCGGCCAGGTCCACCGCCTCGCCGCCCAGGAGGTCGCGGGCGAAGGCCATCGCCTCGGCGGTCTCCGTTCGGCCGGCGGCCACGCGCCCCTCATCAGGCTCGATGCGCCTCACCTCGCCCGGCGTGTAGCTGTCCAAGAGAGCGAGGAGGTCGACCCGCTCGCCGGCGGCGATCAGGTGCCGGGCGATCTCGAAGGCGAGGACCCCGCCCATCGACCAGCCGGCCAGCCGATACGGCCCCTTGGGCTGGACGGTTCGCAGCAGGCCGGCATAGCGCGCCGCAAGGGCCGGGAGATCGGGCGGCGCGACGCTCTCGCCCGGCAGCAGCCCGCTGGCGCGCAGGGCATGGACGGACCAGTCCGGCCCGAGCGCGGCGGCAAGATCGCCATAGCAGGAGATCGTGCCGGCGACCGGATGCAGCAGAAACAACGTCGGCGCCGTCACCGCATCCGGGGCCCGGCGCAGCGGCACGAGAAGCGAGGGAGCAGTGGGGTCGCCGGCACCGGCCGGAGGGCCGGAGGGCAGACGCTCGCGCAGGAGCCGGGCCTGGGCGGCGATGGTCGGCGCGGCGGCCAGATCGGCCACCGACAGCGCGAGGCCGAAGGCGCGTTCGATCCCGGCGAGCAGCCGCACGGCGGCAAGGCTGTCGCCGCCACTTTCGGCAAAGCCGTCGTGAAGACGCGGCCTGTCGCCGCCCTGCCCCAGCGCCTGCGACCAGACCTCCAGCACGCGCGCTTCGGTCTCGTCCTGCGGTGCCTCGTCCGCCGCCTCGCCCGCCTCCTCATGCGGCTTCGGCGCGCCGGCAATGCGCCGCAGCGCCTGCCGGTCGACCTTGCCGCCAGGGCCGACAGGGAGCGCGTCGATCCGGTGGATCGTCGCGGGAAGCATATGCGCCGGCAACCGCCCGGCGAGGCGCGCCTTCAGCCCCGTCTCGTGGAACCCGGCGGCGTCGGCGACGACGAATGCCGACAGGGCCGCGCCGCCGTCGCGGCCGACCGTCGCCAGCACCGCCGTCTCGCCAAGCCCCTCGGCCGCCAGCGCCGCCTCGACCTCGCCCGGCTCGACGCGGAAGCCGCGGATCTTCACCTGGTCGTCGAGGCGGCCGTGAAACGCCGCGACGCCGCCGCTGTTGGGCAGGAAGGCGGCCAGATCGCCGGTGCGGTAGAGCCGGATCGGCGGTTCGCCGGGATCGATCGTCCGCAGGACGAAGCGCTCCTGCGTCAGATCCGGGCGGCCGTGATAGCCGAGCGCCAGGCGCGGCCCGCCGATATGCAACTCGCCGACCGCCCCGTCGGGAAGCGGATTGCCGTCGCGGTCGAGAATGTAGATGCGGGTGCCGGGCAGCGGCCGGCCGATCGGCACCGGGCCGGCGCGGTCGCCGGGCACCACCTCATGCACCAGGGCGGTGATGGTCGCCTCGGTCGGCCCATAGGCGTTGAGCAGGCGTGCCGACGCCAGGCCGCTCGCCGCCCACAGGGCCACCACATCCGGCCCCAGCGCCTCGCCGCCGCAGATCAGCAGGCGCAGGGAGAGTTTCGACAGGTCGGCGGCGCCGGCGGTCCAGGCTTGCAGGAGTTCGCGGAGATAGACCGGCGGCAGGTCGGCGACGGTGATGCGCTCGCGCTGCAGCAGCGCCAGGAAGTCGGAGGGCGCGCGCACCGCCGCGCCGCCGAGCACCAGGCGGGCACCGCTCGCCAGCGTCGGCAGGATCTGCTCCAGCGCGGTGTCGACGCCGGGCGAGGCGAATTGCAGCACGGCATCCCGCTCGCCGAGGCCATAGCGGTCGATGACCGCCCGGCAGTGGCCGGCCAGCGCGCCGTGGGAGACCACCACGCCCTTCGGCGCGCCGGTCGAGCCGGAGGTGTAGACGATATAGGCGGGATCCTCCGGCCGCAGGGCGACGGGACGCCGGCGGGCAAGCTGCTGGCGCAGGCCCCAGCCGTCGCGGTCCAGCCGGACGACGCGGACGCCGGTGCCGGCAAGCTTGCGCGCGCGCGCAACCAGCCGTCCCGGCGCCAGCACGAGCGCGGCCCCGGCATCGGCCAGGACAAGGGACAGGCGGTCGTCCGGATGGTCGGGATCGAGCGGCACCCAGACCGCTCCGGAGGCCAGCACGGCGATGAGGCCGGCAATGCCGTCCGCCTCCCGCCCCGACAGCACCGCGACCCGGTCTCCCTGCCGGATGCCGCAGGCCGACAGCGTCAGGCACAGCCGCTCGACCTGCCGCAGCAACTGGCGGGCCGAGAGGGTGTCCTCCGGCCCGGTCAGGACGCCGGCAGCGGGGACCTGCCGCAGGCGGGCCTCGATCCACTCATGGACCAGACCCGAAACCGGCGGGGCATCCGTTGCCGCGCTCCAACTGTAGAGGGCGCGCTCGCGCTCGGCGCGGGTCAGCATGGCAAGCTCGGCGACGGGCGTTTCAAGATCGTCCAGCATCGCGCCGGCCAGCATCTCGTAGTGCCCGAGCATCCGCTCGATGCGGGAGGCGCCGAAGCGGCTGCCGTCGAAGGTCGCGACCAGCAGCAGCCCGTCGCCGTCCTCGTAGAGTTCGAGGCCGAAAGGCGTGTCGCCCGGCTGGCGGATCTGCCGGAGATGTTCGGCCCGCCCCTGCTCCGGCGGCAGGTCGACGCCGGCGCCCTGCGGGAAGTTCTGATAGGCGTAGCTCACCTGCCAGGGCGCCATCCCGTCCGCCCGGCCGCCCAGCTCCCGCGCGACGACCGCGAAGGGCACATCCGACCGCACCAGCCCCTCGGACAGCGCCCGCTGCACCGTCTCCAGCAAGGCGGCGGCCGGCAGATCGCCATCCACGGCGATCCGCAGGGCCATCATGTTGGCGCAATAGCCGACGGTTTCCTCGAAGCGCCGCTGCGGCCGGCGCAGGGTCGGCACGCCGATGACGAGGTCGTCCTGGCCGGTATGGCGATAGAGCAGCGCTGAGAGAACCGCGAGATGGAAGGCGGCGGGGCTGATGCCCTGGCCCTGCAACACCTCCCTTGCGCGGGCGACGAGCGGCTTCGGCAAGCGATGCTCGGCCGCGCCGTCGCGCCGGCCGGTCTCGGCGGCGAGCGTCTCCCGGTCGGCCGGCAGATCGAGGGCGGGAAGCTCGCCGGACAGCCGCTCGCGCCAGTAGCGCCGCTGCGCCGCCCCTTCGGGCGAGGCGAGCAGGTCCCGCTCCCAGGCGACGAAATCGGCATAGTCGGCCCGGTTCGCGGCCCGCGCGCGCTCGGGCACGCCGCCCGAGGCAAAGGCCGCATAGGCCTGCCAAAACTGGCGGGCGACGACGGCGGCGGCGGCGCCGTCGATGGCGATGTGATGGAAGGTGACAAGGAGAAGCCCCTCGCCCGGCCCCAGCGTGCCGCCGCGCAGCAGCTCGAAGCGGATCGGCGCCTCCACGGCCAGATCGAAGGGGCGGGCCAGCCGCCGGCGGGCGAACTCCGCCGGCTCGATCTCCTTGGGAACCGCGAGGCTCGCAAGGCGCGGGGGATCGCCGGCCTCCAGCCTCTCGCCCTGGCCGGCGACCCGCGCGGCGAGCACGGGAAAGCTCTCGCAGAGCCAGGCGCAGGCCCGCGACAGGCTGTCCTCGTCGATGCCGCCGACGCGGAAGGCCAGCGGCACGTTGTAGTCCGTCAGATCGGGATAGAGCGTCTGGAGCGCCCACAGGCCCTTCTGGCCCTCGCTCAGCGGCGAGCGCCAGGGCCCGTCCGTCACCGAGGAAACAACCTCGGGCAGCGCATCCGGCTCATTTGCCGCGATGCGGGCGGCGAGATCCGCAAGGGTCGGATGGCGGTCGAGATCGGCATGGGCGAGCGTCACCCCATGGGCCTCCTCGACCGTATACACCAGCCGCATCCAGCCCATGGAGTCGAGCGCAAGGTCCCGCAAGGGCACGTCGAGGGACACCTGAGAGGGCGACACGCCCCGGAGGGCGGCGACCGTGTGCCGGAGCGTTTCCAAAGGCGCGGCGTCGCTTGCCCGGCTGCGTGCGTCTGGCTCCGACGGTGACGGGATATCGGGCAATCTGCCGATCCAATGGCGCTCGCGGGCGAAGGGGTAGCCCGGCAGCACCAGCAGGCCGCGCCGGTCGCCGTCCTCGGTCGTCTGCGGCAGCGGCGCTGCCGACGGATCGTTTGCAGCGGCACCGAGTTTGTCGGCCAGTTCTTCCACCGAAGAGGCCGTGACCTCGACGCCGCAGGCCATCGCCTCCCGCCCGAAGCGGAGCGTGCGCGACAGGCGGTCCAGCGAGAGGCCCGGCGTCGTCCGCACGAAACCCGCAATCTGCCGCAGCATCGCCGCGAGCTGATCCGGCGTGCGCGCCGACACGGGGAAGCGGAAGGGGCTGGCGGACTCGTCGGTGCTGGCGGCGGCCGCCGGCGGTGCCTCTTCCAGCACCAGATGCACGTTGGAGCCGCCCGCCCCGAAGGAACTGACGCTCGCCCGCAAGGGCTGCGCCTCCCCCTCGACGAGGCGCGGGAGCCACGGTTCGGCCCGAAGCTGCGGCACGAAGGGCGTTGCGGCAAAGGGCGAACCGGCGGCGTTCATGCTCGGCAGGCCGGGCGAGGGCACGAGACGGCGGTGCTGGAACTGCAGCAGCACCCGGGTGAGCTGGGCCATGCCGGAGGCCGCCTCCGCATGGCCGAGATTGGCCTTCACCGAGCCCAGCGGGATGTCCTGCGCCCCCGCGAAAACGCGGCCCAGCGCTCTCAACTCGATGGCATCGCCGATGGCGGAGCCGTTGGCGGCCGCCTCGACATAGCCGATGGAGCGCGGATCGATGCCCGCCGCCTCGAGGTTTTCCGCAAGCAGGCGGGCCTGCGCATCGACATTGGGCACCGCATAGCCGGCGGAATGGCCGGCATGGTTGGCCATGCTGGCGCGGATCACGGCAAGCACGGTGTCGCCATCGGCGAGCGCATCGGCCAGCGGCTTCAGCAACACCGCGCCCACACCCTCCGAAGGAAGATAGCCGTCGCCGCCGGCAAAGCTGCGGCTGCCGGCATGGCTGCCGACGAGACCGGCCTGGCTGAGCCCGACATATTTTTCCGGCAGCAGCGACAGGTTGACGCCGCCGGCAATCGCCAGCCGGCATTCGCCCGCCTTCAGGCTCTGGCAGGCCTGATGCACGGCCTGAAGGCCGGAGGAGCACATGCTGTCGACGGCAATGCTCGGCCCCTGCAGATCGAAAAAGAACGAGGTGCGGTTGGCAATCGCCGAATAGGACGAGAGCAGCAGCAGCGCCCGGCTTTCCGCGTCCATCTCCAGCGCCTTGTAGTGCTGGTACATGGCACCGACAAAGACGCCGACGCGGTTGCCGTAACGCTTGCCGAGCCAGGCGCGCGTGTGGCCGGCGCGTTCCAGCAGATGCCAGGCCGTCTCCAGGAACAGCCGCTCCTGCGGGTCGGCGAGCGCCGCCTCGCGTGGGCTGTAGCCGAAGAAACCGGCATCGAAGCGGTCGACATCGTCGATGAAGCCGCCCCAGCGGCAATGGCTGGCAAGCGGCTGGCCCTTGCGCGGCGACCAGGTCTCCTCGACATCCCAGCGCGCGGCCGGCACCTCGCGGACGCAGTCGCGCCCCTCTTCCAGCGCCTGCCAGAACTCTTCCACTGTTTGCGCGCCGGGGAAGCGTCCGGCAACGGCAATGACGGCGATGCTATCGATGTTCGCGACAGGCATCGCCGGGGCTGGCGAGGGCGTTGGCGAGGGAGCCTCGTCGCGGGTCACGGGCACCACTCCCCGGCCCATCGTCTCAAGCTCCGCCGTGAGCCTTGCGATGGTCGGATGTTCGAAGAGAAGCGTCTGCGGCAGCGGGCCGAAGCGGGTTTCGAGCGCTGCCACGATGTCCAGCGCCGAGACGGAATCGACGCCGAACCGGTCGATGGTCTCCTCCGCCCCGAGCCGCTCGGCAGGAATCTTCAGAACCTGCGAGAAACAGGCGCGAACCGCGTCGAGAACGGCTTCGCTCACCGGGGGAGCCGCATCAAGGGCGACGGAAACCGGCTCCGCCGCCCGCGCGGGAACCGTCGCCGGGCGAAGAAGCCCGCGCAGACGATCCTTGTCGCCCGCGAGCACGAGAAGCTGATCCTCGCCCTTGCGCGGCAGCGCGAAGGCAAGCGTTGCCAGCGCCGCATCGGTGGCGAGCGGCGTAGCACCGGCCTGCCGCTCCATCGCGGAGACAACCGCGCCGGGAAGGCGCATGCCGCCGTCCTGCCAGTAGGGCCAGTCGATGGAGAGCGTATGGCCGCAGCAGTCACCTTTGCCGGCACGGCGGTTCCGCTCCTGCGCGAAGGCATCGAGGAAGGCATTGGCCGCGGCATAATCGGCCTGACCCGGATTGCCGAGGGCACCGGAGGCCGAGGCAAAGAGCAGCAGGACATCGAGCGGCTCGCTGCCGAGCGCCGCATCGAGCGCCAGGGTGCCGGCGACCTTGGGCGCCAGCACCGCGCGCAGATCGGCCTCGGACTTGTTGGCAATCAGGCTGTCGCGGGTGAGGCCGGCCGCATGGACGACGCCATCGAGACGGCCATGCGCCGCGCGGATCTCCGCGACCAGCGCGCCCATTGCCGCGCGGTCGGTGACATCCGCCTGACGGTAGACGGCGCGCGGCCCGAGGCCGGCAAGGGTCTCGTCGAGCTTGTGCGTGCGCGCGGACCTGCCGGTGAGCCATACGGTGGCGCCGGGCGCCTTGGCGAGGATGTCGGCGGCGAGATGCAGGCCGACACCGCCCGCCCCGCCGGTGACGAGATAGATGCCGCCCGGCTTCCACGGCGACGGCAATCCGCCCGTGTCGGGCTCCACCTCCTGCCAGGTCCGCAGCAGCCGCCGGTCCCGGTTGTAGCGGATGTCGTGATCGGTCTGCGCGAGGGCGGCCTCATGCGCCAGCAGACCGGCGAGATCGGGCCGGACGGGATCGAGCGAGATCGCCTGACACGCCAGATCGCGATGCTCCAGGCGCGCACAGCGCAGCAGGCCGGCTAGCCCTTCGGCGAACGGGTCCTCGACGGGAAGCACGAGTTGCAGGACGGCAGGTCCCGAGCGGCTCGCCATCTCCTCCTTGAGCAGGGCGAGCAGGTGCGTGGCGTGATCGGCGAAGCGCTCGCCCTCGTCGGTGCTGCGGCTCTCCAGCGCCACGATCCGAGCTTGCGGCATCTGGGAGCGCAGGCGGGAGGTAGTTTCGTCCGCCGCACCGCAGAGGACGACGACATGCCGATCAGGGGCGCTGGCGGCGGCCGGCGGGTCCGTCTCCCGCCAGTGCGGGCGGAACAGCAACGGCAGGGCCGGAGCCGGCGTCGGAGCCGGCGCGCGATGCTCCACGGCCGCGCCCTCGGGCAGCCAGTAGCGCTCGCGGGCGAAGGGATAGGTCGGCAGGCCGATGCGGGCGAGACGAACGCCGCCGCGCAGCCGCGCCCAGTCGACCGCGGCGCCGCCGACCCAGGCGGCGGCGGCTGCCTCCAGCGATCCCGGCGCCGTCTGCACCCCGTGGCTGCGCGTTGTACGGCCGCGCCAGATACCGGCCCCCTCGCCGCCGCCCTGCAGCGCCGCGTCCAGCAGACGGACCAGCTCCGCCTTGTCGCCTGCGACGAGGGCAAGCCGCTCCTCGAAGGCCTCGCGCCCGTCCTGCAACGTGGTCGCGGCGGCGAACAGCTCGCCCTCGGACAGGGTGTCGAGGCGGGCGCGGAACCGCTCCAGCACCTGGTGCAACTGCCCGGCCTCGCGAGCTGAGAAGGGATAGATCGCAGGGGCGGGAGATGCCTCCCGATGAGCGGGCGCCGGATACTCCTCGATGATGAGATGGGCATTCGAGCCGCCGGCCCCAAAGGAGGAGAGCGCGGCGAGACGCGGGCTCTCGTTGCCCTGCCCGTCCCGCCGCCGCGGCCAGTCCTCCAGGCGCTGCTGGACGCGGAAGGGCGAGGCGGCGAAATCGATCTCGCGGTTGAGCCTTGCCGAATGCAGCGAAGGCGCCAGCCGGCCATGGCGGAACTGCAGCAGCACCTTGGTCAGGCCGGCGATGCCGGCCGCGCTCTCGCCATGGCCGATATTGGACTTGACCGAGCCGATGGCGCAGAAGCCGCAAGCCTCCGTCTCCCGGCGATAGGCGCGGGACAGGGCGGCGATCTCGATGGGATCGCCGAGGCTGGTGCCGGTGCCATGCGCCTCGACATAGCCGATGTCCCCGGCCGTCACGCCGGCGCGCTGCATGGCACGGCCGATGACGGCGGCCTGCGCCAGCGGGTTCGGCACGGTGTAGCCGTTGGTCTTGCCGCCATGGTTCAGCGCCGAGGCGCGAATGAGGCCGTGGATGCGGTCGCCGTCGGCAATGGCGCGCGACAGCGGCTTCAGCAGCACCGCGCCGACGCCTTCAGCCGGCACGTAGCCGTCGCCGCCTTCGCCAAAGCTCTCGCAGCGCCCGGTGCTCGACAGGAAGCGCCCCTGCGCCAGCGCCAGATACTTGTTGGGATGCAGGGTCAGGTTGACGCCGCCGGCAAGGGCGACACGGCAATCGCCGGCGCGCAGGGCTTCGCAGGCCAGATGGATCGCCGTCAGCGAGGACGAGCACATGCTGTCCACGGCCATGCTGGGGCCGTGAAAGTCGCAGAAATAGGAGACCCGGTTGGCGATGGAGGCGGCGCTGCCGGACAGGGCCAGCGGCCGGCCGGCGGCAGTGCTCTGCGCGCCGTAGAGCTGATACTCCTCGTACATGACACCGACGAAGACGCCGACATCGCCGCCCGCCATGCCCTCCGCGGCCGGTGCGACGGTGGCGCGGGTGTAGCCGGCATCTTCCAGCGTTTCCCAGGCGCATTGCAGGAACAGCCGCTCCTGCGGATCGATATAGGGCGCCTCGCGCGGCGAGATGTTGAAGAACAGCGGGTCAAAGCGGTCGAAATCGTCGACGAAACCGCCCCATTTGCCGCGCGGCAGCCCGCCCCGGCCGTCCGGATCGTGGAACCTTGAATGGTCCCAGCGCTCAGCCGGGATCTCGGTGATGCAGTCGCGCCCCGCCGCAAGGTTCCGCCAGAACGCCTCGACATCGCGCGCGCCGGGATAGCGCCCGGCAAGGCCGATGATGGCAATCGGCTCGTCCCTTGCCTCGCCCCTGCGCTCACGGAGGGGCGGAGTTGCGGGCGCGGCGATCGCCGGGAGCGCACCGGCGGGCGCCTCCCCCAGGATCTCCGACAGCCTGTCCGCATGGGCCGACGCGAAATGCCGGGCCAGCGAGGCCAGCGTCTGGTGCTCGAAGAACAGGGTGCTGGAGAGCGGGCCGAACACCTTGGCGAGTTCATCCGTGAGCCGGGTGATCAGTACGGAATCGATGCCGTAGATCTCCAGTGCGGCCTCAGGATCGATGTCGGCGTGCGGAATGTCGGTCTCCCGCGCGACGACCTCCGCAAGATAGCGCTCGGCTCTTGCGGCCAGCGAGGGGGCGGGTTCCGGTTTCGCCGGCGCGCGTGTCTCCTCCGGCGCCAGCGCGCTCCTCACCAGGCGCAGGGTGAAGCCACGGATCGCGACGCGGACGTTGCCCGCACCATCGGCAAGATCGATGTCGATGCGGCGCAGGCCGTTTGCAGCCGGCTGCTCGCGCAGATGCGCCCACATCTCCTCGCCGGTCGGGCCGAAGACGTCCATCCGCTCCAGCGCGAAGGGCAGCGCCGCCGTGCCGCCGGGCTCGCCGTGGAAGAGGCCAAGCGCCGAATGGAAGGCAGCGTCGAGCATCGACGGGTGGAGATGGAACGCCTCGCCGCCACGGGCGGCGTCCGGCAGCCGCAGCCGGGCCAGAGCCTCGCCGTCGCCGGCCTGCATCTCGACCACACAGCGGAAGGTGGGACCGTAGGAGAGGCCAAGCGCGGCATAGCTGGCATAGAGCCAGTCGCGGTCGAGCACGCGCGGGAGGCGGCCGTGCAGGGCGGCAAGATCGAGATGCATCGGCACAGAGCCGGCCGGCAGGGGGACGACGCTGCCGCGCATGTGCTCGGTCTCGGTTCCCGAGAGCAAGCGGAAGCTTTTGGCGCCAGCCTCGCCCTCTTCCAGCGGCAGCCGCACCTGTACAGAACCGGAAGAGAGTTCCAGCGGCCGGCGCCATGTCACGCCCTCCAGCCGCGCCGGGTCGCCGCCGCCGGCGGCCATGAAGGCGCTTCGCGCAAGCTCCAGCCCCATGGCCGCGGGCAGGATCGGCATGTCCCGGAAGCGATGATCGCGCAGATAGAAGGCCGATGCCTCAAGACGGCGGGCGAAGAGACGGTCGGCGGGCTCGGACACTGCGGGGTCGCGCGCTGCTGTCGCCGGCACGGCAGACATGGCCGGGGCGGCGACGCGGTAGACCTCGCGGGCGAAGGGATAGGCCGGCAGGCGCAGACGTCGGCGCGACGCGGACGCCTCGCCGAAACCGGCAAGGTCGCCGCCTTGCACGAAGTGCCGGGCCCAGTCCTCGAGCGATTGCGGCAGCGCAAGGCGAACCTCCGCACGCGCCTGCCCGAGATGAAGGCCGGGCAGCGGAACGCCGTCCAGGACCGCCCTCAGCGCTTGGATCACCTCCGCCAGCGAGCGCGCGACGAAGGCAAGGCGCTGCTTCATCGGCGTGCGGCCGACGTGCAGGGTGAAGGCAAGGTCGGCGAGATCGGCGTCGGTGAAGCACCCGCTCGCGAGCGCTTCCGCCAGATCCCGCGCCCGGTCTTCGAGACGCGCGGCATCGCGGGCGGACAGGACGATGAGCTGCGGTGCGGGCGCTGCGGCGGCGGAGGGCGGCGCGGAGGAATAGTCCTCCAGCACCACATGGGCGTTGACGCCGCCGAAGCCGAAGCTGCTGACGCCCGCCCGCAGCGGCAGTTCGCGGCCCGCACCATCGCGCAAAGCCGTCCAGGGCCGGCCCTGCCGGACAACCTCGAAGGACGTTCCTGAAAGATCGATATAGGGGTTGAGGGTCTCGCAATGCAGGCTCGGCACCAGCCGCCGATGCCGCATCTGCAACAGTACCTTGGCGACCCCTGCGATGCCGGCGGCAAGTTCCAGATGGCCGATATTGGTCTTGACCGAGCCGATGCCGCAGGAGCCCTCGGCGCCGATCCCTGCAAAAACGGTCTTGAGCGCGTTGATCTCGACTGGATCGCCGAGCGCGGTGCCCGTGCCGTGCGCCTCGACATAGCCGATGGTGGACGGGTCGATGCCGGCATCGCGATAGGCGGCGCGCAGCAGATCGGCCTGCGCCTGCGTATTGGGCGCGGTCAGCGAATTCGCCCGCCCGCCGTGATTGATCGCCGTGCCGCGAATGACGGCAAGGATCGGGTCGCCGTCGCGCAGCGCGTCCGAGAGCCGGCGAACGAGGATCATGCCCGCCCCTTCGCCGCGCACATAGCCGTTGGCTTGTGCCGAGAAGGTCTTGCAGCGCCCGTCGGGCGATAGCATGCCGGCCTTGGCGAAATTGATATGCGCTTCCGGCGTGACGATGGTATTGACGCCGCCGACCAGCGCCATCTCGCAGTCGCCGCCGCGGATCGAGCGGACCGCGCGGTGCAGCGCGACGAGGGAGCTTGAACAGGCGGTTTCCACCGGCTCGCTCGGCCCATGCAGGTCGAGGAAATAGCTGATGCGGTTGGGCCCGACCGAGGGCACCGCGCCGGTGGCGACATATCCTTCGCCGCCGGTGTCCTCGCCGATGAGCTCGCGATAGCCGCTCGACGAGGTGCCGACAAAGACCCCGACCTTACGCCCTGCGAGATCGCGCGGCGAGTGGCCGGCATCCTCGATGGCGTTCCAGGCATGCATCATCATCAGCCGCTGCTGCGGGTCCATCAGTTTAGCTTCGCGCGGCGAGATGCTGAAGAACAGCGGGTCGAACTCGAAGACGCCGTCGATGAAGCCGCCCCAATGGATGTTGGTCTTGCCGGGATCCGCCTTGGGGTCGCCGTCCACCTCCTGCCAGTCCCAGCGGTCGGGCGGAATGCGGGTGATGCAGTCGCGCGCCGAAACGAGGTTCTGCCAGAAGGCATCGGCATTGCGCGCCAGCGGGAAGGCGCAGCTCAGCCCGACGATGACGACCGGATCGTCCGACAGCGGCTCATCGCGCAGGGGCGCAAGCGTTTCACGTGCCGATTGGCGAGGCACCGGCACGGGCTGGGTCGGCTCCGCCAGCGTGGTGGTCGGCGCGGAGCCGGCCGCGACATCCGGGCCGATCAGCCCGCCGACATGGCGCGCGAGGCGGGCAAGCGTCGCGAACTCGAAGAAGTCGGCCGGCGTCAGCGAGAGGTCGAGCTCGTCATTGATGGCGGCGGCAAAGCCCGTCATCGTGATGGAGTCGAAGCCGAACTCGCCCAGCTCCGTCTCCGTGTCGAGAACGGAAGGGTCGACTTCCAAGACGCGCGCGGCGATGGCGGTCACGCGGTGAAGCACGGCCGTTGCGGCTGGTCTCGTGGACGGCGCCTCCTCCACCGGCGGACGGACAGGCGCCGACGGGCTGACGGTGCGGGCGGCGAAGCCCTCGAAAAGCGCCAGAACGCGGCCTGTCTCGTCGCAGAGCCGCAGGGTATGCGTGGCCTCGTCCCGTTCGCCGACCGCCCACATGACCGGTTCGGTCGGGCCGGCCACGACAAGCCGGCGCAGGGCATAGGGCACGGCGAGCGCGGCCTCGGCGCCTGCGGAGAGCGCCAGCAGCGACTGCAGCGCGCCGTCCAGCATCGACGGATGCAGGGCCATGCCGTCCGTCGCGGCTGCCGGGAGTTCGAGCCGCGCAAGCACGCAGCCATTGCCGGTCGCAAGATAGGTGATCGGCCGGTGGGCGGGGCCGTAGCCGAGGCCCAGCGCCTCGAACCGGGCATAGAGCCCGGACGGATCGAGCGCGCCGGACATGGCTCCGCGCAAGGCATCGAGATCGACCGGCAGCAATACGATGTCCGGCGCTGCGCGGACGCGGCCCTCGCCATGCACCTGCCGGCCCTCGCGGCCGGAAGTCACAAGATGATAGCCGTCGCCGGCCTCGTCCATCTCGACCTGAAGCCGCACGGGCGCCGCATCGACGACAACCGGCCGCAGCCAGGTGTGCCCGGTGAATTCCAGCGGCAGGTCCGCAAACCCGCGCCGTTCCAGCTCGGCCCGCACAAGTTCGAACTGGACGACGCCGGGGAGGACCTTGCGCCCGCCGACAAGATGATCGCACAGGAAGCTCTCGCTCCCCTCCAACAACAGGCTCGCGGCACTCGCCGATGCGGATTCGCCGCCGCGCACCCAGTGGCGCGTGCGGGCGAAAGGATAGCCCGGCAGCCGCACGCGCCTGCGCCCGGCGCTGCCGGGAAGCTGCGTCCAGTCGACGTCGAGCCCGCGCACCCACAGGGCCAGCAACTCGTCGTGGCGACCGCGCGAGACGAGGCCGGCGGCGGCCTGCCTCAGGTCGGCATCGCCTTCCAGCACCGAGATGACAGCGCGGTTCGCCCGCACCCGGCCGAGATGCAGACCGCCCGTCTCCTCTCCGGCAAGGAAAGCGTCGAGCCGCCGGATCGCCTCACTGCTGCCGCTGGCCACGAAGGCAAGGCGGTGCTCCATGGCATCGCGCGCCACCTGCAGCGTGTGCGCGACATCGGCCAGCGAGACCGCGTCTCCCGCCTCGTCCAGATGGCGGCGCAGATCGCTTGCCATCGTCCGCAGTTGGTCCTCGCTGCGGGCGGAGAGAACCAGCACGGCCGGCGCGCCGGTCTCGGCCGGCCGGGCCACCGACGCGGCGACATATTCCTCCAGCACGACATGGGCGTTGCTGCCGCCGAAGCCGAAGGAACTGACGCCGGCCCGGCGCGGCAGCTCGCGGCCAGACCCGTCGCGGATGCGCGGCCAGTCGCGCGCCTCGCGCACGACATAAAAGGGGCTGCCCTCCAGCTTGAGATAGGGGTTCAGCCGGTCGCAATGGAGCGTTGCCGCCATCTCGCCGTGACGGATCTGCAGCAGCACCTTGATCAGGCCGGCAATGCCGGCGGCAAGCTCGAGATGGCCGATGTTCGACTTGACCGAGCCGATGCCGCAGGACGGCGCGACGCCGGCGCCGAAACGGTCTTCCGCTTCTCGCGCGAGATCGGCGAAGGCGGCGGAGAGTGCCTCCACCTCGATCGGATCGCCGAGCGGCGTGCCGGTGCCGTGCGCCTCGATATAGCCGACGGTGCGCGGATCGAAGCCGGCGGCGCGATAGGCGCTGCGCAGCAGCTCTCCTTGCGCCTTCGGGTTGGGCGCGGTCAGCGAGGCGGCGTGGCCGCCATGGTTTTCCACCGAGGCGCGGATGACGGCGAGGATGTCGTCGCCGTCGCGCTCGGCCGCTTCCAGCGGCTTCAGGAAGACGAGGCCGACGCCCTCGCCGCGCGCATAGCCGTTGGCCGCATCCGAAAACGGCTTGGAGCGCCCGTCGGGCGACAGCATGCCGGCGCGCGAGAAGCCGACAAAGGCTTCCGGCAGGAGCAGGGCATTGATGCCGCCGGCGATGGCCGCGTCGCAATGGCCCGAGCGGATCGCCTCGACGGCGCGGTGCACGGCGACCAGGGCGCTGGAACAGGCGGTCTCGACGGCAACGCTGGGGCCGTGGAAATCGTAGTAATAGCTGATCCGGTTCGGCCCGAGCGAGGGGGCAAGGCCGGTCATCGAGTAGCCTTCAACGCCGCTGCCGGAGGCCGCGACCAGCCGGCTGTAGCCGGTGTCCGCGGTGCCGAGGAAGACGCCGGTGCGCGAGCCGGCAAGATGCGAGGGAGCGTAGCCGGCATCCTCCATCACCCGCCAGGCCTCGGTCAGCAACAGGCGCTGCTGCGGGTCGATCATCCGCGCTTCGGGCGCGGAAATCCCGAAGAAGGCGGCATCGAACTCCGCAAGCCGCTCGCCGATGAAGCCACCCCATTTGACATTGGTGCGGCCGGGTTCGCGCTGCGGATCGCCCCACCAGTCGCGCCAGTCCCAGCGCTCGGCCGGCACCTCGGAAATGCAGTCGCGGCCCTCGACGAGGTTCCGCCAGAAGGAGGCGACATCGGCAGCGCCGGGGAAGATGCCGCTCATGCCGATGATGGCAACGGCCCCGGAGGCGATGTCGGCGACAGCAGCGGGACGAGGGACGGTCGCGGCGACGGGTGCCGGCGCGGGACCCGTTGGCGCAACCGGCAGCAAGGCCTCAGGTGCCGGCGCGCCGCCGAGGACGGCGATCATCGCTGCGGCATGATGCTCCGCCAGATGCGCGGCGAGCGTTTCCAGCACGGGATGCTCGAAGAACAGGGTCGGCGTCAGATCGAGGCCGAAGCGGTCGTTCAGCCGGTTGGCGAACTGGGTGAAGCTGATGGAATCAAAGCCGTATTCGGTCAGTTCCACATCCGCGTCGAGATCGTCGAGCGCGACCTTGAGGATCGCGCCCGCCTCCTCGGTGACCGCGCGCAAGACCCGGAGCCGGAGATCGCCGGTATCGACGGCGGTGGGCTTCGGCGCGCTCTCGGCTTTTTCCTGCGGGCGGATGGCGGTGCGGGTAACGAGATCGCGGATGCGCTCGCGCTCGCCCACTGTTACCAGCACGCGGGCGGTGCCCGGCGCGATCTCGCCGGCCAGCAACCCGGCCAGTACGCCGAGCCCCGCGCCGGTTTCCAGCGGAACGAGGCCGGTGGTCCGGCGCATCAAGGCCTCGCTGGCCGCGTCCATGCCCATACCACCGTCGCGCCATAGCGGCCAGGCGACGGAGAGCGTGCGGCCATGGCATGCGCCGCGCCGGCGCCGGGCCTCGCGATCCTCGGCGAAACCATCGAGGAAGGCGTTGGCCGCGCCGTAGTCGGCCTGCCCCGGATTGCCCAAGACGCCGGAGATCGACGAGAAGAGAACCAGGAAGTCGAGAGGCGCGGCCCCGAGGGCCCGGTCGAGAGCGACGAGGCCGCGCACTTTCGGCGCGAAGACCTCCTGCAACTGCGTCGCCGTCTTCTTCTTCAGCGCCTCGTCGCGCAACACGCCTGCGGCATGGAACACGCCGTCGAGGCGGCCATGCCGTGCGCGGATCCCCTCCACCAGCGCCTGCGCGGACTGCGCGTCGGAAAGGTCAGTCGCCGCATAGGACAACCTGCCTTCGGCATGCGCGGCGGCGCTCCGGCCGGCAAGCACCACCTTCGCATTCGGGGCTGAGGCAAGGATCGCCCGCGCAAGATGCCGACCGAGCCCGCCGGTCCCGCCGGTTATCAGATAGACGCCGTCGTCGCGCAGCGGCAGGGCGCTGCCGCCGATCTCTTTCCCATCCTCTTCCCATATCTCGGCGGCAAGGCCGTCCAGCCCGGCGCGGAAGCGGTCGAGCGGAAGATGGCTGGCCGCTCGCAGGAGGTGCGCGGCGACCGAGGCGGGATCGAGACCCGGCGCCAGCGCGATCAACTGGCCGGTCAGCCCGGACGGCTCGCGCGCGGCGCTGCGCAGCAAGCCGACGAGGCCGGACAGCGCCCCATGCCCCTCCGCGTCCGGCACCAGCACCTGCACGAGCGCGCCGCCTGTCTGTGCCTTCAGCACGTCGAGCAGATCGAGGGCCGCCGCCTCGAAGATTTCGGCAAGATCCTGTCCGCGTGCGCCCGCAAGCGGTCTGATCTCGGCGCCGGGGAGATGCCGGGCCAGTTCCTCGCGGTTGGCGGCCTCCGGCACGACGAGCACGAGGTGCCGGGCGGGCCGGCTTGCTCCGCCCTCCCCCTCGACGCTGCGCCAGATCGGCACGAAGCACGGGGTGTCCTGAGGCGGCGCCTCGACATAGCTGCGGGTCGCGAAACCGCGCAGGGCGACGCGCGCCGTGCCGGCATCGTCCAGCAGCAGCAGGTCCATGCGCCGGGTGCGGGGATCGCCGCCGGACGCGGGGCGTGTCTGGATATGCACCCAAAGGTCGGTGTCGAGCGGGCCGAAGATCTCGACCGCCTCGATGGCAAAGGGGAGCGCCGCGCCCTTCGGCGCCGTGCCATCTTCCTCCATGACGAGGCCGATGGCGGCCTGGAAGGCCCCGTCCATCAGGCTCGGATGCAGGGTGAAGGCCGAGGCGGTGCCTGCCACCGCGTCCGGCAGGCAGAGATGGCCCAGCGCCGAGCGCTCACCGTTCGCGTCGCGCCCAAGGCCAAGCGACAGGATCGCCTTGTGCCCCGGCCCATAGGCAAGACCCATGGCGCCGAAGGCGGCATAGACCCGCTCCGCCGGGATCATGCGCGGATGCGCCAGCCTCAAGGCAGCCAGATCGGACGCGGCCGGGGCTTGAGACACACCATCGGCCACCAGCATCTGCGCATGCAGGCGCGGATCCTCGCCGGCCGCAAGGCTCAGAACCTCGGCGCGGCGGGAACCATCGGCGGCCCCGGTGAAGACCACCCGCACCCGCACGGGTTTCTCGACGGCAAGCGGGCTCATCCAGACGACCTGGCGCAGGAGCGGCTGCCCAATCCCTGCCTCCACGGCCGCCGCCCGCACCAGCTCCAGATAGGCGACGCCGGGCAGGACCGCCCGCCCGCCGATCCGGTGGTCGGCGAGGAAGAACTCGTGCCCCGTCAGGTCGATCTCGAACGTGTCGGCGCCGGCCGGTTGCGGCGACAGGCCGGGCGCGACAGCCGCCGGCGTGACTTCCAGCGGCAGCCAGTAGCGCTTGCGCTGGAACGGATAGGAGGGAAGCGCCAGCCGCCGGCGCGGCATGCCCGCATGCAACTGCTGCCAGTCGACGCCGGCGCCGCCGACCCAGGCACGGGCGACGTCGAGCGGATCGCGGCCGGCAGGATCGAGTGCCGGCTCTTCGGCGCGCCGGCCGCGCGGAACGGAGCCGCGAAGCGCGTCGCCGCCCTCCCCCGCCAGCACGGCATCGATCTGGCTGAGAAGGTCGTCGGCATCGCGCGCAACAAAAGCGATCCGTTCGCGCATCGCGTCGCGCCCGACTTGCAGCGTCCAGGCAAGGTCGCCGAGATCAGCGCCGGCCACATGCGGCCGCAGGCGGCGGATGACATCGGCCAGCGCGTCCGGCGTGCGGGCCGACAGCGGCACGATCATCGGAGACGAGACGGGCGCCGGCACAGGCTGCGGCCCGCGATATTCCTCGATCACCATGTGGACATTGGCGCCGCCCGCGCCGAAGGAGCTGAGCCCGGCGCGGCGGGGTTGCTCGACGCCTTCGACGACGGGGCGGTCCCAGCTTCGCGCGGCCTGCAACAGGTAGAAGGGACTTCCCTCCAGTTCCAGCAGCGGGTTGGGTTCCTCGCAATGAAGGCTCCGGAACAGGGTCCCGGCGCGCATGGCGAGCAGCACCTTGATCAGCCCGGCAACGCCCGCCGCCGTTTCCGCATGACCGATATTCGACTTGACCGAGCCGAGCCCGATATGCGGCACGGCCGGCGCGGGGAGACCCTTCTCGCGGTAGAGCTCGGCAAAGGCGGTCTTCAGCCCCTCAACCTCGACCGGATCGCCGAGCGGGGTGCCCGTGCCGTGGCACTCGATCAGGCTGACGCTGCGCGGGTCGATGCCGGCGAGGCGATACGCCTCCGCCACCAGACGGGCCTGGGCCTTCGGGTTCGGCGCGGTCAGCGAGGTTGCCCCGCCGCCGTGATGCTCGACGGAAGCGCGGATGACGCCGAGGATCGGGTCGCCGTCGCGCTCGGCAGCGTCGAGCCGCTTCAAGAGCACCGCGCCGACGCCGTCGGCGCGGGCATAGCCGTTGGCGGCGGCCGAGAAGGTCTTGCAGCGCCCGTCGGGCGTGATCATCCCGACCTGCGAGAACATGATATGCTGCATCGGCGACAGCATCAGGTTCGAGCCGCCGGCGATCGCCATCTCGCAGCCTTCATGGCGGATGCTCATGATCGCGCGGTGGATCGCGACGAGCGAGCTGGAGCACGCCGTGTCGATGACCGAGCTCGGTCCGTGAATGTCGAGCAGGAAGGACAGCCGGTTGGGACAGAAGGCGTGACCGAGGCCGGTGAGCTGCTGGGCATCCATGATGCCGGCCCGGTTCACCATGTCGGTGTAGTCGAGCAGGTTGATGCCGAGGAACAGCCCGACCTTGCGCCCGGAAAGCGAGCCAGGTGCATGCCCGGCCTTCTCGATCAGGCTCCAGACGCATTCCATGAACAGCCGGTGCTGCGGGTCCATCAGCTCGGCTTCGCGCGGCGAGATGTTGAAGAAAGCGGCGTCGAACAGGTCGTGCCCCGGCGTGAAGCCGCCATATTTGACGTCGGTGAAAGGTCCCTTCTTCGGATCGCCGTGGACCACGCGCCAGTCCCAGCGGTTCGCCGGCACTTCCTCGATGCAGTCGTCGCCGGCCGCCAGATGCGCGGCGAAGGTCTCGAGGTCCGGGCTCTGCGGAAAGCGCCCCTCCATCGAGATCACCGCGATGGGGACCTGCTCGCCGGTCGCGGCCGCGGCCGACAGAGGCTGCGGGGCGGGACGCGCCGCTGCGCCGGAGCGTGCGGTTCCCCCCCCCGTTGCGAAGGCGCGGTGACGGGCGAGCCATGCCTCCGGCACGTCGGCGGCCTCATCGGTGGCGGTCGGCGGAAGCGATTGTGCCGGGGCAATAGTCGGAGCGGCCTTCGCCGGCGCCGGCTCAGGGGCGCGGGCAGCGTAGGCGGCCTCTACCGCCTTGCCGTAGCGGGCGAGGAGGATCGCCGCGAGATCGTCGAGATGCTTCGCCTCGAAGAAGGTCGTCGGCGCGACGGTGATCGCGAAGTGCCGCGAGATGCGCGCCATCACCTCGGTGATCGCGATGGAATCGATGCCGAGATTGGCAAGGTTCTCCGTCGGGTCGAGCTTGTCCTGCGGGATGCGCAGCGCCTCGGACGCCAGCCGGTGAACGTCCTCGGCGAGCCGGACGGCAAGCGTTGCCGATGCGGACGGCGCGCCCACGTCCTCAGGCTCCGGCCGGCGCGAGGCGGCGCGCGCGCGGGCCCGCTCGACCAGTTCCTGGTCGAGCTGCCGCGCCATGCGCGCCTTCAGATCCTCGGGCCGCCGGTCGTCGGTCATGGCGCCAGCGTCTCCACCAGTTCCCGGCCCGGCGCCGGATCGCCCTCCGCCAGCATGTCGCGATAGCGGCGCATATGGGCGAGCAGCTTCCACAGATCCGCCTCCCACCGGTGGCGGTAGCTGTCGATGAAATAGCCCTGCCCGAGATCCGGCTGGTCGGTCTTCTTCGCTGCCAGGAAGCGCTCGAGCCCGGCGCTGCGGGCGAAGAGAGCGCGGGCATAGTTGCGCACGAAGAGTCCTTGCGTCTTCAACCCGTCGCCGAGGCCGCCGGCGGCATTGATGAAGCCCATGAAGAGCAGGCTGTCATGATTGCGCGGGGTCGAGTGCAGGAAGAGGTCCGGAATCTCGCCCTTCCACTCCAGCAGGCCCCGGTCGAGGAAAGGAAAGTCGCGGCTGTAGCCGGTGGCATAGAGGATCGTGTCGAATCCGCCAGAGCTGCCGTCGGCGAAGGTGACCGTGTTGCCGTCCAGCGCGACAAGGTCGCCCTTCGGCATGATGTCGCCATGGCCGATGTGATAGAGGATCAGCGAATTCATCACCGGATGGGCCGCATCCAGCGGATAGTCCGGGCGCGGCAAGCCGTAATCGGCGCCGTCATAGCCGGCGAAGCGGAACACTTCCTCGATATAGGCCAGCGTTTCCTCGCGGGTGGCGAACTTGTTGCCGAGTTCCATCATCCATTGCGGGGTCGGCTTCCCGTTGATGAATTTCGGCTGGTAGTAGTAGCCGCGGCGGGTGCTGTGATGCACGCAAGCGGCCGTGCGCACCGCATCGACGGCGATGTCGCAGCCGGAATTGCCGCCCCCGACGACCAGAACGCGCCGGTCCTTGAACTGCTCGGCGCTCTTGTAGTCGCGGGCATGCAGCACCTCGCCGGTGAAGGTTCCGAGCCCGCTCGTGTCGGGGAAGCGCGGCACCCGCTGCAATCCGTTGCAGACGATCACCAGGGGATAGGTCTGGGAATGCCCGGCGGCGGAGCGAAGGCGCCAGCCGCCCGCCTGCGGCTCCAACCGCTCGACGGCGGCATTGAAGCGCGTGCGCTCATAGACGCCATGCGCGCGGGCATAGTCGCGGATATAGGCCAGCATCTGGCGATGGTTGGGATAGGCCGGATAGTCCTCCGGCATCGGGAAATCCGGCACCTGAGTGTTGAATTTCGGCGAGATCAGGTGAAGCGAGGCATAGGCGCGCCCGCAAGGTGCGTCCGCGTTCCACACGCCGCCGAGATCGGCCTCGGCCTCATAGAGATCGACGGCGAACCCGTCCTCAATCAGCTCGCGCGCGACGCCGATGCCGGTCGGGCCGCCGCCGATGATCGCGATCTTGTCACTCATCGCGCCGCCTCCCTGACAAGACCGATCCGGCTGCCGCCGGCCTCCGGCGATCCCAGCCGCACGTCCCGCATCACCATGCACGCATTGCCCTGTTCGTCGTAAAGGGAAAGAACCAGCGGGAGGCTGTTGCCGCCCTCCACATGAAGCACGGCCCGCTCGCCGGCACTCGCCCAGGCGAACATGCTCTCGATGGCGGCGGGTGCCGAAAGAGCGCTCGCCACCGCTTCGGCGAGATGACCGCCGAGCCGGAAGGCCAGCAGCCGCCAGGCCGCATCCAGCCATGCCGGATCGAACAGCATGGCGCCCGCCGAGCCCGTCTCGCCGCGCGGACGGCGAAGCTCTGCGACAAGGCGATCCCCGACGAGGCTCACCCTGCCGACACTCGCGGCCTCGGGCACTGCCGGTCCCGAATGGATGGCGCAGCGCTCGGCGAAGGCGCGATAGGCCTCGCCAAGGTCTGTGCCGGCAGCGGGCGCGAGCCGTTCCGCCCTAGCCGGCCGTGGCGGAAGCTCATCCTCTGCGACCGCCGCACCGAAATGCCAGGGCGCGGCTTCCTCGCCGTCCGCCACGACACGATAGAGCAGCCCCTGCCCGTCGTCGCCGACCACGACCGTCAGATGCCTCGGGTGGCCGTTGACGGCAAGCGGTGCCCCCCACAGCAGATGCCGCAGCCCGTGGACCGGGCTGCCACCGGTACGCTCCAGCGCCCCGCGCGCCAGCTCGGGCAAGAAGAGACCGAGAACCAGCCGCCGGTCGGCGGACAGATGGCTGGTGAGATAGGGTTCATCGCCCGTGAGCGAGACGGAAAAGCGAGCGATCTCGCCACGCGCCGCGGCGCCGTCCAGCAGCGGATGGGTTTGCAGCGCGGGCGGCACGACGGTTGCCGGCGGTGCCGCCTCGGCACTCTCGCCCGGCTCGACCCAATAGCGCTCGCGGGCAAAGGGATAGCCCGGCAGGCGCAGGCGGGCTTGCGGCGGCAGCACCGACCAGTCGACGGCAAGCCCCTTGGCCCAGAGTTCGCCGACGCGCGACAGGCGGTCCCTGTCGCCGGAAGCGAGCCAGCGTGCGACAAGCGCCCTCGCCTCCGCGTCCGCCTCGAACGGTGCGGTCGCCGAGCGGTCGCCTTCGGAGACATGCACCCCGGCGAGCGGATGCCCCGCCGCGACCGAGGCGAGCGCACGCAACAGGTCCTCGCGGCCGGCGAAGGCAAAGGCGAGCCTGCTGGCGAAGGCCGTGCGCCCGACCTGCAGCGTCTGCGCCAGCGCGCCGAGATTGAGGCCCGGCGTCGCCGCAACGAAGCGCTCAAGACCGGCGGCATAGTCCTGCAAGCGCTCGCGGTCCCGCGCCGACAGGACCAGCAGCCAGGGGCCGGACGACGCCGGCAGCCTCGCCGGGGCCGGCGCCTCTTCGAGCACCAGATGCGCATTGGTGCCGCTGAAGCCGTACGAACTGACGGCGGCGCGGCGCGGCGCACTGCCTTTCGCAGGCCACGGCTCCGCCGCATGGGTCAGCGCGAAGGGCGTGCCCTTCAGCGAGATATGCGGGTTCAGACTGTCGAAGTTCACCACCGGCGGCCGTTCGGCCTGCTCCAGGGCGAGCATCGCCTTCAGCGCACCGGCAACACCGGCGGAGGCGAGACAATGGCCGATATTGCTCTTCACCGAACCGATCCGGCAGTCCGCGTCCGCCGGCACGCCGTGGAAGGCGTCGCGCAGGCCCTCGATCTCGATGGGATCGCCGAGCGGGGTGCCGGTGCCGTGGCATTCGACGAGGCCGATCGTCGCCGGATCGATGCCGAAACGGGCCTGCACGGAGCGCATCAGCGCGGTCTGGGCCTGCGGGTTGGGCGCGGTGATGCCGTTGGTGCGGCCGTCCTGATTGGTGCCCCAGCCGCGAAGGACCGCGCGGATCGGGTCGCCGTCGCGCAAGGCGTCGTCCAGCCGCTTCAGCAGCACGGCGCCGACGCCCTCGCCCGGCACGAAGCCGTTGGCGCGGGCATCGAAGGTGAAGCAGCGGCCGTCCTTCGACAGCATCGCAACCTTGGACGTGTCGATGAACATCTTCGGGCCAATGAGAACGCAGGCACCACCCGCCAGTGCCATGTCGCAGGTGCCGGCAGCGAGGCTCTCGCAGGCCTCGGCAATCGCCACCAGCGAGCTGGAACAGGCCGTGTCGATCGACAGGCTCGGGCCGCGCAGGTCGAGCAGGTAGGACATGCGCGCGGCGAGGATCGAGCCGGAGCTGCCGAGCAGACTGTAGGCGTTGCGCTCCTCGATCAGGTCTTCGTAGCCGCTCGGGCCGGAGGAGACATAGATGCCGCAGTTCTGACCGCCCAAGGCCTGCGGATCGATGGCCGCATCCTCGATCGCGTGCCAGGCGACCTGCAGGAACAGACGCTGCTGCGGGTCCATCAGCTCCGCCTCGCGCGGAGTGATGCCGAAGAAGCGGGCGTCGAACAGGTCGACCCCGTCGAGGGCGCCCATCCACTTGCAATAGGACGAGCCGGGATGCGCCGGGTCGGGATGATAGAAGCGCGCGACATCCCAGCGGGAGGGCGGCACCTCCTCGATGCAGTCGCGCCCCTCGCGGATGTTGCGCCAGAGGGCATCAAGATCGCCGGCCTTGGGGAAGATGCCGGACGCGCCGATGATCGCAACGGCGGGCGGCTCGTCGGACTTCGGAGCTGGTGCAGCGACGGCGGCAGCGGCTGGCGCGGGCGGCGGCGGAGCCGCGCTCTGGGTGACGGCCGGAGTGGCGGCCGGGGTGGCGAGCGGGGCGGGAGCTTTGACCGGGGCCAGGTCCGCCACATGGCGGGTCAGCGCCCCGATGGTCGGATGCGCATAGACCGCGGTTGCCGGCAGATCGATGCCGAACAGCGCGTTCAGCTTGCGGATCCAGGTGACCGCGAGGATCGAGTCGAGACCGAGCTCCAGGAACCCGGCGTCGTCGCGGATCTCGCCCACGTCGATCATCAGGTCCTCGGCGAGCGAGGCGACAAGCCGCTCGCGGATCCCTGGCTGATGCGCGTCGGCCCCGCCCGTTGCGGGCGGCGGGGCGACCTCGACAACCGGTGCTGCCGGCGCAGGCACGGGCTGCGGAACCGCCGAGGACGGAACGAGCGTCGCGACATGATCGGCCAGCGCACCGACCGTCGGGTGCGCGTAGACGGCGGTCGCCGGCAGTTCGATCCTGAACAGCGCGTTGAGCTTGCGGATCCAGGTGACGGCGAGGATCGAGTCGAGACCGAGGTCCAGGAACCCAGCCGCGTCGCGGATTTCGTCTGCGTCGATCATCAGATCCTCGGCGAGCGAGGCGACAAGCCGCTCGCGGATAGTCGGCCGCAGGTCCGCACGCCCGGCGGAGGGGATCGTCGCTCGCGGCGGCGGCACGTCGCCGAACTTCTCCGCGATGCGGGCGCGGACGCGGGCATTGCCGATGAAGGTCGTCTGATGCATGGCGAATTCGCGCTCCAGCACCTCGTCGAGATGCCGGGCGACGGTGGCCGCCCCTTCCGCCTTCGCCGCAATCAGCTCCGCCTTCGGCTGGCGGGCCAGCGCATGCGCCCGCGCCAGCGCCTCGTCCAGCACCCGCGCGGCCGGCAGCACATCGAGATGCGGCGCCCGGCCGGCCAGCTCGCGGCCGCGATACTCGCGCGCGCTGAACAGCACTTCCCGGCCGAGATCGTCACCCAGCCGGTGCGGGAAGATCAGCGTCGCGCCTGCGCCCGGCGTGAAGCCGTACCAGAGATAATTGCTGTGATAGAGCCCTTCGGTCGCGAAGATCGCCGCGTCGCAATAGAGCCCGAGCGACCAGCCGGCGCCGATGCCGTGCCCCTGCATGGCGGCGATCACCGGCAGCGGACAGGCGAGCGGCAGGCTGTAGATGCGCCGGTCGGTGAAGCGCGCTTCGCCGGCCTGCAACTCGGTCAGGCCCTCGGACGTCCCGCCGCAGGCGAAGTAACCGTCGTGACCGGTGAGGACGACGATCTTTGCCTCCGGCATCGCGGCAATGGCGGCAAAGGCCTCCTCAATCCCGTCCATGAAGGCGGTGGTGAAGGTGTTGCGCCCTGCCCGCTCCAGCATGCGCAGCAGCACGACGCCGTCCGGGAAGGCCTCCAGTTCCATCACGGAGGTCGCCAGCGGCACCCGGCGCGAAGACATCGCAGGCGTGCCCGAGGGTCCCGCATCGCGCATGAGCTGCCGCAGGCGGTCTCGCTCCGGCGATCCCGTGAGCCCGACGCCGACAAGCTGAGGCATGGCCTTGCGCATATGCGCCTTCAGCAGCACCAGCGCCTCGCGCGGCGCCTCGGCGATGGAGGCAGCGAGCTCTGTCGCGGTGGTTTCGACGCGGTTCGCGGCAACGGGTTCCACTCCCATCTCGATCCGGCGCGCGGCGAGTTGCCAGGGCAGCCCCTCCGGCAGGACCGGCACGGACGAGATGGCCGCGCCCTCGGCACGGACGACGAAGTCGGCCAGCAGGGCGGACGCCGCACCGTCTCCCGCGACCGGGGCGTCAATGACGGCGACCACCGGCAGCGGGCAGTCGAGCAGCGCGGTGGTGAGCGTGCCGCCGGTAGCTGCGCCCGAGGAACTCCAGCCCTCACCGCCCTGGACGACGACAACGCGGAGCGTCGCGTCCCCTCCCGCCTCGCGCAAGGCACGCTCCAGCTCGCGGCGTATCGCCTCGCTCCAGCGCCCCGTCAGCTCCAGTTGGCGCACGCCGTCCTGATCGCCGGCAAGGCGCACGCCGCCCGTCTCCTGCAGAGGCTGCGCCGCAGGGGAAACAATGGCGACCTCCAGCGGCGCAAGCACCACCGGAACCCTGTCCCTTGCGCTCACGGCATAGGGGCCGGCGAGCGCCGCCGGATCGGCAAGGCGAATGGGCAGAGCCGGTTCGGCAGAGGCAACAGGCGCGGGGTGCGGCTCGATGCGAGGGGTTTCGGCCGCCACGGCCCGGGATACCGATTGCCGGGCAGCGTCCTTCGGCGCCTCGGTCACCCAATAGGATTTTCCGGCAAGCGGCGAGGCCGGCAGCGGCACCCGGCGGCGGCCGGCGCCGAACAGCCCCGCCCCATCGATCTTAGCGCCCTTGACCCAGGCGCCGGCAAGCTGCTGCAGCCCGTCGCGCCAGGCTTGCGGATCCGCGCCTTGCGAGGCTGCAAGGGCACCGACGATCCGGCGGCAGTCGGCCGCAAGCGCTGCAGTGCCGCTCTCGTTCGCCGGCGATGCCGCTGCGCGGTGGACACCCTCCGCGGTTTCGCCGCGCAGCCATGCGCGGAGCTTCGTGGCAAGATCGCGAGTCCCATCGGCAACGATGGCGAGCCGCTCGGCCATGGGACGCCGACCGACGAGCAGCGTATGGGCGATGTCGGCCGTCTCGCTGTCGGCTGCCGTTTCCAGATGCTCCGCCATGCGTTCGGCGAGCTGGCGCAGCAGCGCCTCGTTGCGCGCGGAAAAGACGAAGAGGAACGACGGCAGGTCGCTTGCCGCCTGTGGCTGCTCGGGGGCTTCCTGCAAGACCGCATGCGCGTTTGTGCCGCCGAAGCCGAAGGAGCTGACCGCTACCCGGCGGGGGATTCCGTCCTGCGCGGGGAAGCCAAGCGGCTCGCCATTGATCCGGAACGGGCTTTGCGAGAAATCGATGCCAGGGTTGCCGCCGCCGAAATGCAGCACCGGCGGCACCATGGCGTGCTTCAGGCTCCACACCGCCTTGATGAGGCCGGCAATGCCGGCGGCCGTCGTGGCGTGACCGATATTCGCCTTGACCGAGCCGAGCAGCTTTTCGCCCGCCTGCCCGCCCCCATACACACGGGCAAGCGCCGCATGCTCGATCGGATCCCCGAGCGGGGTGCCGGTGCCGTGCGCCTCGACCACGGCAATGCTCGCCGGATCGATGCCGAAACGCTCATAGACCTCGCGCATCAGGCGCTCCTGCGACAGCGCGCTCGGGGCGGTGATGCCGTTGGTGGTGCCGTCCTGATTGGTACCGCTGCCCAGGATGACGCCATGCACCGTGTCGCCGTCGGCCAAGGCCTTCGACAGCGGCTTGAGCAGCACGGCGGCCACCGCCTCACCCGGGACGATGCCGTCTGCGCCCGCCCCGAACGGGGCGCAGCGGCCGCTCGGCGACAGCATGTTGGCCTGATTGGCATAGAGGAAGAAGCGCGGCGAGCTCTGGACGAAGACGCCACCGGCGAGCGCCATGTCGCATTCGCCTTCGCGCAGGCTGCGGCAGGCCATGTGGACGGCGACCAGCGAGCTGGAACAGGCGGTGTCGACCGCAATCGCCGGCCCCTTGAGGTCCAGCCAGTAGGAGAGCCGCGAGGGGATCAGCGACGTGGTGTTGCCCCAGAACGCCTGGCCCGGCGGCTGCTCGCGGAACAGTTCCTGATAGTCGCCATGGGCGCAGCCGACGAAGACGCCGCAGCGCGCGCCGACGATATCGGGGCCCGCGTGGCCGGCATGCTCCAGCGTCTTCCAGGCTTCCTCCAGGAACAGCCGCTGCTGCGGGTCCATCCAGGTCGCTTCGAGCCCGGAAATGCCGAAGAACACCGCATCGAAGCGGTCGACGCCCTCGATGAAGCTGCCGTGCCGGCCGTAGCTGCCCTCCGGCACATCCCGGTAATTCGGCGCAAGATCGAAGCGGGTGACGGGGCCAACGAGATCGTCGCCCGCCATCAGGTGCTGCCAGAACTCTTCGACGGTCTGCGACCCGGCGAAGCGTCCGCTGGCGCCGATAATGGCAATGGGCTCGGCGGCGCTTTCCGCCGAGCGTGCCGGAACAGGAGCAGGAGCCGGAGCAGGTGCTGGCGCGGCGAGCGGCATGGTCGGCGCGGCATCCGTGCTGTCCAGCGCGGCCAGCGCGTCGGCATGCTCCCGGCGCAGGAAGGTTTCCAACTGGCCGACGCTGGCGAAATCGAACAGGCGTGTCTGGTCGAACGGGATGCCGAGCGCCTTGCGCAGGCGATGGGCGAATTCCGCGCCAAGGATCGAGTCGAGACCGTAATCGGCGAAGCTGCGCGTCGTGTCGATGCTCTCGGGCGCGACGTTCAGCGTCGTCGCGACGAGCCTCAGCAACAGGCCGCGCAGGTCGTGGCTGGCCTCGCTTGCCGCCGCCTGCGGGCGGGATGCCGGAACTGGGGCGGCAGCCGGCCGTTCCGCAGGCGCCGCAGCCTGCTCGGCCATACCTGTGGCACGCCCGGCAAAGAGCTGCTGGCCGAGGCGTCGTTCGGCCTCTCCCGAACCGGCGATCCAGTCAAAGCCCGCCTCGCGCAGGGCTTGCGCCCAGCTTTCGGGCGCCAGCGACGGCGTGCCGGGTATACGGCGCTCGCCATCGGTGAAGCGCCACCACCCCTCCAGCAGGCCGAAGGTCACATGGGTGAACAGCGTCGCCCGGCTCGTCTCGTTGACCAGCAGCACGCCGCCCGGCGCCAGGGTCTCGCGCACGGTCTTGAGCGTGCGCACGATATCGGCGGTCGCGTGCAGGACATTGGCGGCGATGACGAGATCGTAGCGGCCGGGCTCGACGCCCTGCCCGGCAAGCGGCTTTTCGATATCCAGCAGCGCCGTCCTCAGGCCCGGCACCCGGCCCGCATAGCGGCGCTCGGCATGGATCAGGAAGGCGCGCGAGACGTCAGTGTAGCAATACTCAGTGATGCGACCGGCAAGCGGCGCGAGCGCTGCGAACACCGGCTCGCTGGTCCCGCCCGTCCCGGCGCCGATCTCCAGGATGCGCAAGGGGCGCTCCGGTCGGCTTGCGCCGACGTGTTTCGCGGCGGCCTTTGCGAGGGTCTCGCTGAAGCGCGCGGCAACCGCGTTCTGCTTGTAGACCGCCTCGACCAGCTCCAGCGACCCTTGCGGGAACAGCACGTCGGTTGCCTTGCTTGCCCCCGTCAGGATCTCCGGCAGGGCCGCGAGCGAGGCTTCGGCAAGGCGCATCTGGGCTGCGAGGCCGCCCGCCTCGCGGCAGGCGTGCCAGCGGGCCCAGGCGTCGTCCTCTGAGAGGGCGTCCACGCCGTCCCGCGCCAACAGATCGCGCGCCGCGCGATGCCAGCGGCGGAGGTCCTGCGTGACAGCTCCCTCCGGCACGCGGGCAAGCTGCGCCGCCAGCACGCAGGCGACATGCCGGTCGAGCCGGTCCTGCTCGGCCTCCAGCCGCGCGTCGCCCTGCGGGGCTGTGATGGCGCGCAGAAGGTCGGCCGACGCCAGCGCTTCGGCCTGCGGCAGCCAATAGCGATCCCGCGCGAAAGGATAGGTCGGCAGCGACACGATGGCCGGGCGGGTGCTGCGCGGCAGGCGCGCCCAGTCGATATCGATGCCCTCTGCCCACAGCGCCAGCAGCTTGTCGAGCCGCCCCTCCTGCCAGGCGCGCTCCGCGAGTTCCTGCAAAACGCCGTCGCCGCGCAGGGTCGCCAGCAGTCCGTCAGCGGCCTTCGCCTCGGCGGTATGGATGCCCGTTCCTGCCTTGCCCGCGAGCCAATCGCCCAGCCGCGCGACCAGCTCGTCGACGCTTTGCGCCTCGATGCCGAGACGATGGGCGAAGGCCTCGCGCCCGACCTGCAGCGTGTAGGCGACCGCGTCGAGCGGGAGGGCTGTCCTGCTCTCCGCCGAGAGCCCTTGCGCAGCCAGGGCTTCGGCCAGCGTCTCGATACTGGCGAACCGGTCGAGCGACGGCAGGCGCGCGGCGGGAAAGCGCTCTTCGAGCCGGTGCCGCAGCGCCAGCAGCTCCGGCCCCTCCAGCCCCAGAGCATCGAAGCTCTCGCCCGGGTCGATATCGGCCACCTCGACGCCGAGCACGGCGGCAAGATCGTTCGCGATGCCGGCCGCAACCGCCGGCGGGGCAGCAGGCGCGCCCGCCGCGGCACCGGAGCGCAGCGCCGCCACTAGGTTCTCCGCCTGCGCGCGCAACTGCTCCGGCGTGCGCGCCGACAGGACGATGGCCTGCGGTGCGGGTGCGGGCGCGGCGCTTGCAGGTTCGCCCCGCCAGTCCTCGACGATCACATGCGCATTGGCGCCGCCTGCCCCGAAGGAGGAAATGCCGGCGATGCGCGGTCTGTCCACGCGCCACTCCGCCGCCTGCCGCTGGAGCGCGAAGGGCGTCGCGGCAAGGTCGAGATTGGGGTTCGGCGTCTCCGCATGCAGCGTCGGCGCCAGCATGCCGTGGCGCATCTGCAGGATCACCTTGGTCAGACCGGCGATGCCGGCGGCCGCCTCAAGGTGCCCGATGGCGGACTTCACCGACCCCAGCGCGCAGAAGCCCGCCTCGGCTGTATCCGGGGCGAAGGCCTGGGTCAGGCCGTCGACCTCGATGGGATCTCCGAGCACCGTGCCGGTGCCATGCGCCTCGATGTAACCCACATCGCGCGCCGACAAGCCGGCCTGCTCGAGCGCGGCGCGCACCACGTCGCGCTGCGCCGCCGGGCTCGGCACCGTATAGCCGGTCGCACGCCCGCCGTGATTGATCGCGCTGCCGCGGATCACCGCATGGATGCGGTCGTCGTCGGCGAGCGCGCGCGACAGCGGCTTCAGCAGCACGCAGCCGACGCCTTCGCCGGGCACGAAGCCGTCGGCCGCTGCGCCGAAGCTGTGGCAGCGGCCGCTCGGGCTCAGCATGTGCGCGGCGCAGAGTTCGACATAGTTCGAGGGGTGCAGGTAGAGATTGACGCCGCCGGCCAGTGCCATGGCGCAATGTCCTGCGCGCAGTTGCTCGCAGGCCTCGTGGATCGCCGTCAGCGACGAGGAACACATGGTGTCGACCGGCAGACTAGGCCCCGCGAGGTCGAGTGCGTGCGAGACCCGGTTGGCGACGCTGGCGAAGAAGGTCGAGGGGCGCACCATCGCCCCGCCCTCGCCCCGGAACGGGCCGTGCAGCGCGTAGCCGGTCTTGGTCACGCCGGCGAAGACGCCGACATTGGCGCCTTCGCGTCCGCCGGCTACTTGCTTCAACCGCGCGCGGGTGTAGCCGGCATCCTCGCAGGCCGCCCAGGCGCACATCAGGAACAGGCGCTCCTGCGGATCCATCGCTGCCGCGTCCCTCGGCGAGATGCGGAAGAACAGCGGGTCGAACCCGGCGAAGTCCTGAAGGAACGCACCCCAGCGGGAATAGCTGCGGCTCGAGGCCACCGCCTCATCGACATCCGGCTCGAAAAAGCCCGCAAGGTCCCAGCGCTCGGCCGGGATCTCGCCGACCATGTCGCGGCCGTCCCGAAGGTTCTCCCAGAAGGCATCCAGCGTGTCGGCGCCGGGATAGCGACCGGCAAGGCCGATCACCGCAATCGGCTCGGCATGGGGTAGCGGCGCGGCGCGCGAGGGGGCAACCGCCGCCTGTGCCGGTGCCGCGATGGCGGGTGCAGGGGTGGCGCTATTGTCGCTCAGGCCTGTCCAGCGGCGGCAGGCGTCGGGCTGGCGCTCCGCGAGCCAACCGGCAATCGCGGCGAGCGTGCGATACTGGAAGAACAGGGTTTTCGGCAGCGCCTCGAAGATCCCGCCCAACTCGCTGTTGAGCCGGGTGATCACAAGAGAGTCGATGCCATAGTCCTCCAGCGGGGCCTGCGGATCGATCCGCCCGGCCGGATGGCCGCTGACCTTCGCGAACAGTTCGCCGAGCCGGGCGGTCGTGCGGGAGAGAAGCTGCGAGGACACGGCGCCGCCCCCTGTCACGGCCTTGGGCTCGCTCGGCAGGGTTTCGGGCGCCTCCTGCCGCGAGAAGAAGCGACGAGCGCGCAAACCATCGCCGGCAATGACAGCGGCTTGCGCATGGCCGGCGCCGAGAATGGCATGCAGCGCGGAAAGACCTGCCTCCGTTTCCATCGGCCGCTGGCCCATGCGCTCGAACAGCGCCGCCTGCACCTCGTCGCCGGCCGCCATGCCACCGTCCCGCCACAGCGGCCAGCCGATGGCGGTGATCCGGCCGCCAGACTGCCCGGCGAGCGCGTCGAGGAAACCGTTGGCGGCGGCATAATCCGCCTGCCCGGCATTGCCGAAGGCCCCGGCCAGCGAGGAAAACAGCACGAAGGCTTCGAGGTCCAGCCCGCTGCATGCCTCGCGCAGGGCCAACGCGCCCGTCACCTTTGGGGCGAGAACCTCGGCAAGGTCCGCATCCCGCTTCCAGGCGAGATGTCCGTCGCGGAGCGTGCCGGCGCAGTGCACCACCGCATCGAGCCTGCCATGCACCTCGATCACATGGGACACGAGACCTGCGACCGCATCGGCATCGCCCATGTCCACCTGCCGGTAACCGGCGACCGCACCCAGTGCACGGAGTTCGTCGAGGAACGCCTCTCGGGCGTCATCGAGTGGCCGGGAGCCGGTCAGCACGATCACGGAGCCCCTGGCCGTTTGCGCGATATCGCGCGCGACCAGCCGGCCGAGCCGCCCCATGCCGCCGGTGACCAGCGCCACGCCGCGCGGCCGCCAGGCGAATGGCGTTGCCGCCACCAGGTTCTCGCGCCAGCCCCGCACGAACCGCCGGCCGCTCGGATAGCGAATGCGCTCACCCGCCGGTGCTCCGGCCTCGGAGGCCAGCAAGCGGGCGGCATGATCGGGCGCGGCCCCTTCAGGAAGCTCGATGACCTGTCCGGCGACGCGAGCATCTTCCAGCGTTACGGTGTCGAGCATCGCGCCAAGGCCCGCAAGCAAGGCGCCGTCGCGCGTCGGCGAGAGCGCCAGTTGCACCAGCACCCTGCCCTCGCCCGGCTGCCTCACGAGATCGCGCAGCAGGCTCAGCAGATGTGTCGCCGCCTGGGCATAGCGCGTGGCGGGACTGCCCCTTCCCAATGGAAGCGTGACAAGTTCGCAGCCCGGACGCGCCTCGATATCGACGCCGCAGGCGACGACGATGCGCCGACCCGCAAAGCGTCCTGCCGGGGCGTCCTGCTCCCGCCATTCCGGCACGAAGATCAGCGTCTCGCTCACGGGCGTGCTGCCGGGAATCCAGTAGCGCGTTGCGGCGAAGCGGCGCGGCGGCAGCGGTGTGCGCCGCGGCTGACCGTCGGCCGCGTAGTCCTCAAGCACCACATGAGCATTGGTGCCGCCGAAGCCGAAGCTGCTGACGCCGGCCCGGCGCGGCAGCAGGGTGCCGGTATCGTCGCGGCGTCGGGGCCAGGCCTCGCGGGTGCGCACCAGACGGAACGGGCTGCCGGCCAGCTCCACATGCGGATTGATCTCGTCGCAGTGCAGCGTCGGCGGCACTTCGCCCCGTTGCATCGCCATCAGCACCTTGACGACACCGGCAAGCCCCGCCGCCGCTTCCAGATGGCCGATGGACGACTTGACCGTTCCGAGCCCGATATACGGCTGCGCGACGCTCTCGTGCCCGGTCAGGTTGGCGAATGCCCGCTTGAGGCCGTTGACCTCGACCGGGTCGCCGAGATGGGTGCCGGTCCCGTGCGCCTCGATATAGCCGATGCTGGCCGGGTCGATCCCGGCCAGCGCCTCCTCGACCAGCGCCGCCTGCGCCTTCGCATTGGGTGCGGTCAGGGCACCGGCGCGGCCGCCATGGTTCTGCGCCCCGCCGATGATCGTGCCGAGAATGCGGTCGCCGTCGCGCTCGGCATCCTTCAGCCGCTTGAGCATCAGCACCGCGACGCCCTCGCCGCGCGCATAGCCGTCCGCACCGGCGCCGAAGCTCTTGCAGCGCCCGTCCGGCGACAACATGCCCGCATTGTGCGGCCCCTCGAAGCCCTCCGCCGCCAGACAGAGATTGACGCCGCCGACGAGCGCGACGTCGCAGCGCCCGTCCTTCAGCGCCTGCGCGGCGCGCAGCAGGGCGACCAGCGAGCTGGAACAGGCCGTGTCGATGGCCTCGCTCGGACCATTGAGATCGAAGGCATGCGACACCCGATTGGCGACCATGGCGAGCGAGTTTCCGGTCGCGACATAGCCATCCGCCGCAACCCCATGGGCCGCCAGCAGGGCCGCATAGTCGAGGCTGGTGACGCCGACGAAGACGCCGGTCGCCTTCGGCAGGTCGGACGGCTCGATGCCGGCATGTTCGACCGCATGCCAGGCGGTCTCCAGCAGCAGCCGCTGCTGCGGGTCCATCCGCTCGGCCTCTGCCGGCGAGATGCGGACCGCCGCCGCATCGAAGCGGTCGATATCGGAGAGGAACCCGCCGCGCCGGGGGAACGATGCGGCCGCAACGCGGGTACGATAGGCCTCGCCATACCGCTCGAACGGCAGGTCACCCGTCAGGTCACGCCCGGCCAGCAGATTGTCGAAGAAGCTGTCGATATCCGGGCTGCCGGGGAAGCGGCCGGCCATGCCGACAATGGCGATGCGGCCGCCTGGCGCCTTCCCCGCAGGGCTGGCGACCGGCTGCGAGATGATCGGCGCTGGCGCTGCGGCCAAGGGCGCGGCGCGGACGGGCGTTGCGGGAGAGCCGTCCGTCGGCGCCCCGATCTCGTAGCGGCGCACCAGGTGCTCGGCCAGCGCCTCGACATGCTCGCATTCGAAGAAGATCGCCGGCGAGAGCTCGATGCCGAAAGCGGCGCCGATCTCGCCGGCATAGCGGGTCAGCGAGATGGAATCGAAGCCGAGATCGTGGAACGGCTCGCGCGGCCCGACATCGTCGGGGTTGAACTTCAGGATCGCAGCGGCGATCCGGCGAAGCTCGTGCGCAACCCGGTCCGCCGTCTCGCCGCTGCCCTGTGCAACGGCTTTTGCCGGCTGGAGATCTGAAACGGATGCCGCGACGAACTCAGCCACGGGAACGGCCGCAACGCCCTCGCAACGCGCGACGATGCCTCCCGCCGCATCCAGGAACGACAGGTCGTACGCGCCATCACTGCCCGGCTGGCAGAGCACGGCGGCAACGTCGCAGCTTGAGACCTCCGTGCGACTGATACCCGCCAGCGCCAAGGGTTCACCGCCGCCCGCCAGCAGTTCCAGCGCCTGCCAGGCGGCGCCGAGAGCGGTGGAGGGAAGGGCTAGGGTCTTGCGGAACCAGTCCTGCTGCGGCGCGTCCTCGCGCAGCACGCAAAGCAGGCCGCCATCGGCAAGGCGAAAGGCGCGCGCGATCCCCTCCAGATAGGGGCCGAAGCCGAGGCCAGTGCGGGCAAGCTCGCCATAGATCCGCGCGTGCTCCAGCACCTCGGTGCTGGCAGCCTTCAGTCTGTCGACATCGGTCCGTCCGGCGGGACCCGCAGCAGAGGATATGCGCGCCTCCAGCCAAGGCGTTTCGGCCTCCTCGCCACCCTGCGCCACGACACGCGCAAGGAACCCATCTCCCGCCGGCTCCAGCGTTAGGGTGAGGTGCTTGACCACAGGCCAGTCGGGCAGACCGAGAACCTGCAGACCTTCGACCGCAAGAGGACCGGCGAGCCCGGCGATCCGCGCCAGGGCCGCGACCGTCTCCACCGCCGCCATTGGCAACACGGTCTGCCGGCGGCCCTGCATGTGCACATAGTCCAGCAACTCGCCGAGATGGATGTCCGTCTCGTAGCGCAGGCCCGACAGGGTCGAGACATTGCGCCCGATGAAGGGATGCAGCTTCAACCGGGAGCCGAGCGGGTTGACCACCGAGGGCGCGTCCGGCTGCTCGGGATACCAGCAGCGGACCTTTTCGAACGGATAGGTCGGCAGCGGCACGCGGCGCGGCTCGCGGCCCTCCCAGAGCGCGAACCAGTCGATGGCCGCGCCATGCGTCCAGGCACGAGCCACCTGATCGAGGTCACGCGCGGCGAGGGCCTCCGCCAGTTGATCGCGGTCGTCGGATGGATCGACGTCGAGGATCGAACGGACATAGTGCCAGGCCTCGCTCACCCCCGGAGCTGCCGCGAAACCCGCAAGGCTTCGGCGCGCATCGGCCAGGTCGCTCCCCCCCAAGGCCAGCCGGCACGGCAGCTCGGTGCGCCCGACCTGCAGCGTGAAGGCAATGTCGGAGAGATCCGCCTCCGGATGCTGTTCCATCCAGGAAAGATGCCGCTGGACCAGCGCCACCAGCCGGTCCTGGTTCATCGCCGAGAAGACCAGCAGTTCCGGCCCACCCTGCCCGCTCGATCTGGGGCGCGGCCGATATTCCTCGATCAGGATATGCGAGTTCATGCCGCCCGCGCCGATGGAGGTCACACCGGCGCGGCGCGGCAGTTCGTGCCCATCCCGGCCGCGCGGCCGCAGCCAGGGCGCAAGCGTGCGCTGGACGCGGAAGGGCGAGGTCGCGAAGGGAATGTCGGGGTTCAGCGTCTCGGCATGCAGCGAGGGCGCCAACATGCCCTTGTCCAACTGGGCCACCACCTTGGCGATGCCGGCAAGGCCGGAGGCCCCGAGCAGATGGCCGACATTGCTCTTCACGGTACCGATGGGACAGGCGCCGACCGCATCGGTGTGCTTGCGGAAGGCCTGTGTCAGCGCCTTCACCTCGATGGGATCGCCGAGCGCCGTGCCCGATCCGTGCCCCTCGATATAGCTCACGGTGTCGGCGGTGATGCCGGCATCGTCGAGTGCCCGCTCGATCGCCACCGCCTGCTGGTGCGGGTTCGGCACGGTGAAGCCATTGCGCACGCCGGCATTGCTGATGCCGGTGCCGATGATGACGCCGTGGATATGGTCGCCGTCGCGCTCGGCATCGCAGAGCCGCTTCAGCACCAGCGCGCCGACCCCCTCTCCGAGGATCGTGCCTTCGGCACCAAGGCCATAGCCGCGGATCACATCGGCCGATTTGGTGGTGAAATGCTCCTGCGAGGTGGCGATGAGCTTTTGCGGGTGCAGCAGCAGGCTGACGCCGCCGGCAAGTGCCATCTCGCAGCGGCCCGCACGCAGCATGTGCACCGCCTCGTGCACACAGGTCGAGGCGGCCGAGCACATGGTGTCGAGGAAGTAGGACGGGCCGGTGAAGCCGTAATAATAGGACACCATATTGGGCACGGTGCCGGTATAGCTGCCGCTGGCGGGCGAGCCGCGCATCAGCATGTTCTGGAAGCCGTAGAGATCGTATTCGTTGGTCATCGACCCGACGATGACCGCGACGTCGCCGGCGTAGCGCCGCTGCAGCGTCTCGCGCGAATAGCCGGCATTCTCGAACGCCTCGACGCTCGCCTGCAGGAACAGGCGCACCTCCGGCGACATCAGCTCCGCTTCGGTCTGGGAAATGCGGAAATAGCGCGGATCGAACCGGTCGATATCGTCGAGGAAGCACCCCGTGCGCACCACGGTCTTGCCGAGAACGTCGCGCTCGGGATGCAGCAGGGCCGCGTGGTTCCAGCGCTCCTGCGGATAGGACCGGAACCCGTGGATGCCACCCGCCAGCATCTCCCAGAACTCGTCCTGCGTCGCCGCGCCGGAGACATGCAGCGACAGGCCGACGATGGCGATGGCATGGCTGTCGGTCTCGGGGTTGGGCTGCGAGACGCTCGGGCCAGGGTCCGCGCGCGCGGGGATCGTCTCGGCGGGAGCCGTCTTCTGCGGTGGAACAGCCTCGCCCAGTCCGTCCTCGGCAAGGGCGGCGGCCAGCGCATTCCGGTGGTTCTCGACGAGATGGCCGGCCACCCCCTCCAGGTCGACATATTCGAAGAACAGGGTCTTCGACAGCGGGCCGAGCCGCTCCTCCAGACGGTTCGTCGTCTCGACGATGGAGATCGAGTCGAGGCCGTATTCTTCGAGCTTGCGGTTGAGGCGGATGCGCGCAGGATCGAGCTCCAGGACATCGGCGAGGATATCGCGCACGAACAGCGCGCCCTGTCGGGCAAGCGCGCCATCATCCGGCGCAGCCACGCCTTTCGGCGCTACGGCCCTATCGTCGCTCGGGGCCGCTCTCTCCCGCTCGGCGAGAAACGCCCCGATCCGAGCCGTGTCGCCATAGAGCACGGTGGCGCATGGCGCCTGCCCGGCGACAAGCAGCCGCTCCAGAGCGGCAAGGCCGGCCGCGCTCGGCAGCGGCACCGTGCCGAAGCGCCGTTCCATCGCCTCCAGCGTCGGCCTGTCGACGCTCATGCCGCCCTCGGCCCAGAGCGGCCAGGCAACGGCGAGCGTCCGCCCCCGCCGCTCTCCGCGCGCGACCATCTCCGCGCGCTCGATAGCGAAGCCGTCGAGGAAGCCGTTGGCGCCGGCATAGGCCGCCTGTCCGGCATTGCCGAACCGGGCCGCGACCGACGAAAACAGCACCAGGAAGTCGAGCGGCGCTGTGCGCGTTGCCCGGTCGAGGTGGAGCGTGCCGGCGAGCTTCGGCGCGAAGACAGGCGCGAAATCCCGTCCCGCCTGCGTCAGGATATAGCCGTCGTCGAGCAGGCCCGCCGCATGGACGACGCCCTTGAGCGGGCCGATCTCGCGCGCAATCCGCTGCGCCAGGTCCTCGACCGCCGACGCATCGCCCATGTCGCAGACGGCATAGGTGACGCTCGCGCCGTCCGCGCGCAGCGCCTCGAAACGGCTGTTCTCCTGCGCGCTGCGACCGCTGAGGACGATGTTGCGTGCGCCGCGCGCCGCCAGCCAGCCGGCCAGGATCAGCCCGAGACTGCCGGCGCCGCCGGTGATCCAGTAGGCGCCCGCCGGATCGAGTTGCATCTCTTGCGGCGAGGCGGAGAGGTCCACCGGATCGATGCGCAGCGCCTCGCGCGTGCCGTCGGCGCGGTGGCGCAGTTCGGTGAAGGTGTCGGCAGCCCCGACTTCCTGCCGCAGGATCCCGGCGAGCCGTCCTGTGTCCGCCGGGCCTTCGATCCGCACCAGCGCGCCGGAGATCTTCGGGTTCTCGGTCGCGGCCGTGCGCAGGAGCGCCGCAAGCGGCGTGGTGACCGACTGGGGCAGGCTCTCCGGCGCCAGCACGAGGAAATGCCGGGGGCGGCGCGGCTTCTCCCGCATCGTCTCGACGATCCGCGCATGCAGGGCGTTGAAGAGCCCGGCCGCCGCAGCCGCCGGATCGCCCTCCGGACCAGCGGCAAGCACGCTGACGCTCTGCCCACTCGCCTCCGACAGATTTCTGGCGAAGTTCGCCGCCGCAAAGCCCGCCAGCAGCACGGAGACATCCCGCCCGGCGGCGTTGCCGATGCCTGCCGGCGCGGGTCGCCAATGGCTCTCGGCCAGTACCAGCGGCAGTTCGTCGGCGACCTCATCCCCGGATGCCTCCGTCGGCACCTCTTCGGAAGCGACGATGCGCAGAGCCAGGTCCTCGAAGGCGACACGCAGGTTGCCGTCCCGGTCCAGCATGTGGATGTCGAGATGGCGCACGGCAGCCGTCGCACGCGCCGTTCCCCGCTCGGTGACGAGCGCCCACATCATCGGCTCGCAGGCCCCGTGCACCACCACCCGGCGGCAGGCAAACGGCACGGCCGCGCCGGACGGACCCGCCTCGTCCAGCGCGATCCAGGCCTGGATCGCGGCATCCAGCATCACCGGATGCAGCGGCAAGGCGGCCAGCGTCGGATGCAACCGCCGCGGCAGCTTCAACTGCGCCAGAACGCGGCCCCCGCCCCGGCCGACCCGCGCAAGCGCCCGAAAGGCGGGGCCATGATCGACGCCGCTGGCCTGCAGGCGCTCATAGCAGAGCGCCACCGGCACCTCCTCGCGCAACTCGGCCTGAAGGTCCGACAGCACTGGCACGGACGGCGACGCTTCCACCACCGGCGAGAGGGTGCCGCGCACATTCGCGCCCTGCCCACCGGGGTCGCGGATCTCGAAGCCGATGCTGCGATCCGCCTGCCGCGTCAGATGCGTCTCGACCGTCACCGGCGTCTCGCGCGCCGCGATCGGCCGCGACCAGACCACATCCTCCAGCGCAAAGGTGCCGCCGAGCTCCGCGCCGGCAAGATCGGCAGCGGCACGCGCCAGTTCCAACGCCGCAACACCCGGCAGGATCTGGCGACCGCGCACCCTGTGCTCGGCCCAGAAGAGTTCGGGCCCACGCAAGCTGCTTTCGAAGACCGGCCCGGCAAAGCCGGAGATATTCCGCCGGATCATCGGATGCGGCGCCGGCCGGTCGTCCTTCACACCGAGCGACTCGTCCATCCAGTGCCGCTCGCGCGCGAAAGGATAGAGCGGTGCGCGCACCCGCCTGCCCTTGGGCAGGCCGGCGGTCGTCCACTCGATTGTCTCCCCTGCGGCCCAGCGCGCGGCGAGGTCGACCAAGACACCGCCGTCCGCGCTCGCCTCCGCATCGACCACCGCCGGATGGGCGATACCGCCGAGACGGGCGCGAAGGGCATCCGCCAGTTCCCGCCGGTCGCGGACGAGAAAAGCGACACGGGCCTCGAGCGGATCCCGCCCGATCCGCAGCGTATGGGCAAGATCGGCAAGCGCCGGCGCATCAGGTGCCTCTACGGCCTCCAGCAATTCGCCGAGAAGCGCCTGCAAGCGCTCCTCATCCGCAGCCGACAGCGGCACGAGGTGCACCTGCCCGTCGCCTGCTGCGGGCGCGGCCTCCACCTTGGGTGCTTCCTCGATCAGCACATGCGCGTTGCTGCCGCCGAAACCGAAGGAACTGACGCAGGCGCGCCGGGGCGCACCGTCGATGCGCGGCCAGGGGCTTGCCTCCGTCTGGATGCGGAAGGGCGTGCCGGCCAGATCGATCAGCCGGTTCTGCGCGGTGAAACCGACATTGCCGGGCAGGTCCTCGCGGGCCAGCGCGATCAGCACCTTGACGATGCCGGCAACGCCCGCCGCGCCTTCCAGATGGCCGATATTGGTCTTGACCGAGCCGATGCCGCAACTCGCCGCGCGCGGGGTGGTGCCCGCCTCGGCATGCAGGGCGGCAAAGGCCTCCTTCAGGCCGGAAATCTCGATCGGATCGCCCAGCGGCGTGCCCGGCCCGTGCGCCTCGACATAGGACACGCTGTCCGGCGCAACGCCCGCCTCGCGGTGCACCGCCTTGATCAGCGCGGCCTGCGCTCTCGGATTGGTAACGGTGAGCGAGTTCGTCCGCCCGCCATGATTGACGCCGATGCCGCGAATGACCGCGTGGATCGGATCGCCGTCGGCGAGCGCCTGCTCCAGCGGCTTCAGCAGCAGCACGGCGCCGCCCTCGCCCCGGACATAGCCGTCGGCGGCATCGTCGAAGGCATTGCTGCGGCCCGTCTTCGACAGCATGCCGGCCTTGGAGAAAGCGACGAAATGGTTGGGCGACCAGATCAGGTTGACCCCGCCAGCCAGCGCCATGTCGCATTCGCCGCCCTGCAGCGCCCGCACCGCCTCGTAAATCGAGGTCATCGACGCGGCGCAGGCCGTGTCGTTGGTGATGCTCGGCCCCTGCAGGTCGAAGAAATGCGAGACCCGGTTGGCGATGATGGAAAAGGCGATGCCGGTCGGCAGATAGGCGTCGACATGCGGCAGATGCTTTTCCAGCAGTTCCGCATAGTCCCAATGGCAGACGCCCATGTAGACGCCGGTGCGGCTGCCGGCGAGGTCCGAGGCGCGGTAGCCGGCATCCTCGATCGCGTGCCAGGCCATCTCCAGCGTGAAGCGCTGCTGCGGGTCCATCCAGGCAGCCTCGCGCGGCGAAATGCCGAAGAAGGAGGCGTCGAAGCAGTCGGCATCCTCGACGAAGCCGCCCCAGATGCTGCTGGTCCTGTTGCCGCGCGCCGGATCGCCCAGCAACTCTTCCGCATTCCAGCGGCTCGCCGGCACCTGCGAGATCAGCGAGCGGCCGACGGCAAGATGCGCGCCGAACGTCGCGAGGCGATCCGCGCCCGGAAGCCGCAGCCCGACGCCGATGATCGCAACCGGTGCCTTTCCCCCCTCACGGCTCATCGGCTGCCACCTCCTCCGCCGATCATCACCGAAAGCCGGCGGCCGAGCACGTCGGCCGCGCCCTCCAGCAGCCGGGCGGCGATGACATCGGCATGGCGGGCGCGCCAGGGGGCGAGGTCGCTGCCTTCGACCCACTGGTTGAAGGCGCCCTGCGCCGGGCCGCAATGCACCTGGAAGTCGACCTTGTGGTCGAGATCGCCGGCAAGCGCCCAGGTGGTCGTGTCCTTGAAATAGCGGCGGAAGACGAGGCCCATGCGGTGGCGGGGCGAGCGCTCCGCGCGTTCGATCTCCGCTGCCGGATAGCTCTTCGCCACATCGCGGAACACCTCGTCGAAGCTGCGGCGGAAATAGCGTTCCTCGATCTGCTGGCGCAGCTTCGGGTCGATCTCGTCGAGGCTCTCGTGCTGGCGGTAGAGCGAGACCAGCTTCTCGGCGCGCGCGGGGAAGAACAGCCCCTTCTTCAGCACCTGCACCTTGGCGCCCAGCTCGAACATCTCGCCCGACGGCGCATAGGCCGTGTCATGGACGTTGATGCCTTCCAGCAGGTCCTTGACCGCCTCGCTGGTCCCGGCCTCCACCGTGCACTGGTTGACGGAGCCGGTGACGATGAAGTCGGCGCCCAGCATGAAGACGGCGGCCGCCGCCTCCGGGGTGCCGATGCCGCCGCCCGAGCCGACGAAGATCGGGCCGAATTTCGCAAAGCGCGCCTGCGCCTCGTCCCGCACCTTGAGCACCGCCGGGATCAGCGCGAAGGGCATGCCCTGGTCGGTATGGCCGCCGGAATCCGCCTCGACGCAGATGGCATCGGCCATCGGCACCTGGCGCAGCAGGTTGGCCTCGTCGGCAGTGATCGCACCGCTTGCGAGCAGCTTGCCCAGCAGGCGCTCGGGCGCGGGCGCGAGAAACTGCGCGGCAACGTCCGGCCGCGACACCTTGGCGATGATGCGGTTGCGCGCGGCGATCCGCCCGCCGCCCTCGTCCTTGAGTCCGGCGGCGCGGTAGCGCACCAGCGCCGGCGTCACTTCCATGAAGGCGGACGCCTCGATGATGCCGACGCCATGCCGGATCAGCAGATCGGTAAGCTCGTCCTCCAGATGTGGCCGATTCACATGGGCGATGAAATTGATGCCGTAGGGCGCCCCTTCGGGAAGCTCGTCGCGCAGGCGCAGGATCGCGCGCTCCACCTCGGCCATCGGCAGGCCGCCCGCCCCGAAGAAGCCGAGCAACCCGGCCCGGGCCATACGCTCAACCAGCTCGACCGAGGCAATGCCCTGGTACATCGCACCAGCGACGTACGGATAGTCGAGCCCGAAGGCCTCGCAGAAGGCGCGCGAGCCGAGGTTTTCCGGGCGAAAGCGGAACGAGGCATGGCCGTTGAGCTGGGGCGCAGGGTTTTCGTCCGGCGCCTCGCGGGCGGGTTGGGGCTCCGGCTCGGCGATCCTCGCGGCTGTGGCGGCCTCCGCCTCCTCGCGCGCCAGCATCCCGGCATCGAGCGGCCCGGCCTCCAGTTCCGTGCGCTTCACCATCGGCTTGACGACGGCGCTGCCGGCCGGCCCCAGCTCGGTGACATCGGCGAAGGTGACGCCCTTGGCCAGCAGATAGCGGATGCTCTCGGCCCAGCGCACCGGCGCGGTGATCTGCTCGACCATCCGCTCGCGCAGCCGGCCCGCCTCGTGCGGCCGTGCCGTCACGTTGGAGATGACCGGGATTTCGGGCGCGTTGAAGGCCAGGCCCGCGATGTGCTCGGCGAACGCTGTACGCGCGGCCTCCATATAGGGCGTGTGGAAGGCGCCGCTCACCGGCAGCACGACATAATGGCTGGCGCCGGCCTCGCGGAACATCGGCTCGGCGGCAACCACCGCGTCCCGCCGGCCGGACACCACGATCTGCCGGGGCGTGTTGTAATTGGCGGCAAAAACGTCGCTCAGGCCGTGGCGCTCGATCACCACCGCGATGCCGTCGGCATCGAGACCAATGACGGCGGCCATGCCGCCGCCGCTCGCCTCGCCCATCAGCGCGCCGCGCCGCGCCACCATCTTCAGGCCGCTGGCAAAATCCACAGCGCCTGCGGCAAACAGGGCGACATATTCGGACACGCTATGACCGAGGACATAGTCCGGCCGCTCGCCGCTCTCGCGGACATGGCGAAGATAGGTCAACGCATTGACCACATAGAGCGCCGGCTGGGTGAACTCGGTCCGGGTCAGCCGCTCCATCGGCCCCTCCAGACAGAGCTGTGCGACCGAGTATCCAAGGACAGCGTCCGCCTCGGCAACGAGCTGCGGGAAGGCCGCAAACAGGCCCTCGCCCATGCCGACGCGCTGCGCGCCCTGCCCTGGAAACATGAAGGCCTTCATTGCTCCTCCAACTCGGCCTTGTCCTTCACCCATTCGATCTGACCAAGGTCCATCCGGATGACCCGGTCGGCCACGCCCCAATATCGCTCATCGTGTGTTGCCGCGATGACAAGTTTTCCTGACGCTTTGAGTTTCGGGATAAACGTCTCGTAAAAATATTCGCGAAAATGAATATCCTGTTCCGCCGACCACTCGTCGAAGACATAGATCGGCCGGTCCTCCAGAACAGCGGCGATCAGCGCCAGACGCTTGCGCTGCCCCGTCGACAGGTGAAGCTGCGAGAAGCGACCGTCGGTGAAGCGGACCTTACCGGCAAGCCCCATCTCGTCGATCAGCGCGTTGACGCGGTCCGGATCGATCCGCTCCAGCCCATACAGCCGGTCGAACAGGTGGAAATCGACGAAGATCGCCGAGAACAGCTCCCGATAGCCGCCAAGCTCGGCGCCTTCGACCGCATGCCCGTCCACGTCGATGCGCCCGCTCGCCAGCGGATAGAGGCCGCACATCATCCTCAGCGCGGTCGACTTGCCGCTGCCATTGCCCCCGACCAGGAACACCACCTCGCCCCGCGACAGGGTGAGCGACAGCGGCCCGACATGATAGCCGACGCCTTGCTGCGCCGGATAGCTGAAGCCGATCTCGCGGAAGTCGATTTCCTTGAAGGACCGGAAGGCGTGGGCGTGTTGCCGTGCCTCATCCGTCGAAATGCCCTTGGCGGCGGCGAGTTCGCGCTCCACCGTCAGGATCGACTGCAGGCCGAATTCGGCGCGCACGAACATCGGCGATTGCGCCACCGTCTTGGTCAGCGTGCCGAGGCAGAACAGCAGCACCGGCACGAGCTGGAACACAATCACCGTATGCCCGGACACGAAGGCGGGAAAGCCGAAGGCGACGACGCCGAGCAGCGCGAAGGTGACCAGGCTGCCGAGCAGGATCAGCGATACCCAGTGGTCGATGGTGCGCACCAGCATCACCTCGAGCACGTTCGACCGCTTGCGATAGGCGTTGGACACCGCCTCGCTGCGGCGGGCGTTGAGGCGCAGTTCCTTGCTACCGTGGATGATGTCGGCAATGGCGTCGAGCATCTGCGCCTGCAGCGTCTCGACAAGGCCGAGAATCCGGCGGAAGCGGTTGTTGATCGCCTTGTAGCCGTAGACGCCGCCCATGACCGCCAGCGCGAAACACAGGAAGGCTGCCGGCGACAGGTAGAGCAGGTAGAGCAGCGCCACCGCCAGCAGCACCACCTGCTGAACCGCGTCCATCACCAGCGGGAAGGTCACCGAGAGGTGGTTGGTCTCCTTGGCGACAAGCCCGTAGAGCCGCCCGCGGCCGATGCGATCGACGGCGAGCAGTTCCGACTGGCGCAGCTTTTCCGCCAGTTGCAGCCGCAGATCGTTGAGGCGCTCCTCGATCAGCGTCGTCGCCCGCACCAGCGCCAACTGGTTGGCGAGGTAGTAGACCAGGAACGCGACGCCGAAGGCCGCCCAGACGATCAGGCCGGGGTGCTCCGCCCGGGCGACCCGCTCCGCCACCGTGGTGATCACCACGACCAGCACCGCGTTGGCGATGCCGGCCAGCAGGCTGAGGGCGAACATCATCTGAAGCTTGCGGCGGCCGGCGCCGCGGACAAAGGCGACGAGTTCCATGCTCATGCCTCCCCTGCCGATTCGGCAAGGCGGCCGAGATCGAGTTCCAGCCGTCGGTCACAGCAGGACCAGAAGCGGTCGTCATGGGTCACCGCCACCACCGTCTTGCCGCGCGCTTTCAGATCGGGCAGCAGTTCGGTGTAGAACACCTCCCGGAAATGCGCGTCCTGGTCGGCCGCCCATTCGTCGAACAGATAGACCTCGCGATCCTCCAGCAACGCTACGATCATCGCCAGCCGCTTGCGCTGGCCGGTCGAAAGATCCGTGGTGGAAAAGCGCCCGTCCTCGAACCGCACCTTGTCGCCGAGTTCCATGCGGGCGATCAGCCGCTCCACCTCGCGCGGTTTGATGGTCTCCAGCCCGTAGAGCCGGTCGAAGAGATGGAAATCGGTGAAGATGGCAGAGAAGAGCTCCCGGTAGTCGCGCCGGGTCTCCGCCGTCACCGGCGCGCCGTCGCAGGCGATCTCGCCGCCGTCCGGCGCATAGAGCCCGCACAGGAGCTTGAGCGCCGTCGACTTGCCGCTGCCATTGCCGCCGGTGAGGAACAGGATCTCGCCGCGCTTCAGCGTCAGGTCCCAGGGTCCGGCGGCGAACAGGGCGACCCCTTCCGCATCCCGGTAGCTGAAGGTGACGCCGCGCATCTCGATGGTCCGGAACGAGCGATAGCGCGAGGGCGCCCGCACCGCTCCGCGCGGCTCCGGCGTCAGGCCCGCATCGAGGCGCCGTTCGAGGGCGTAGACATGGGCAAGGCCCGCCTCGGCACGGGCGATCAGGCGCGCAACGGAGGTGATCGCCGCGATCGGCCCGAGGGCGAAGACGGTCGCGGCGGTGATCTTGTAGATCGTGTCCGTGTAGCCCTGGAAGAACACAGGCAGCACCAGCACGACGACGCCGACCAGCAGGAAAATGAAGGCATTGGCGAATTGCAGCAGGCTGACCCAGCGGTCGCCGAGCCCGACCACCACCTGCCGCAGCCGCGCGGTGACGTCCGCGAAATGCGCCTGCAGCGCGTCGTTCTTGTCGGCGTTGAGCCGGATTTCCTGAAATCCGAGTGTGAAATGCGACAGGCTGTCGAGCATCTCGGCTTCCCGGTGATGCACCTCGGCCAGCGCTCCGGTCAGCGCGCTCTGCCGCCGCCAGAAGAGATAGAGGCCACCGGCGAGGAAGACCGTCACCACCAGGAAGGAAATCGGCGACAGCAGCGCCACATAGAGCAGCAGGAAGGCGAGCAGGAAGGCGTTCTGCCCCGCGCCGATCAGCAGCGGCAGGGTCTGCGACAGATGGTCGGTCTCCTGCGATACGGTGACGAAGACGTCGCCATGGCCCAGCCGTTCCAGCGTCCGCAGGTCGACGCGGCGGATCTTGCTGACGATGCGCCGGCGGGTCGCTTCCAGCCGCGATTGCACGAAACGGTTGGCCTCATGCAGCGAGGCCCGGCTCGACAGCAGCACGAAGGCAAGCGTCGCCAGATAGATCAGCAGCAGTTGGGTGCCGATCGGCTCGGCGAGTACGGCCTTTTCAGCCGCCTCGTTGATCAGCCCGACCAGGCCGGCATTGCCGAGCCCGGCAAGGCTGGTGATCAGCAGGATCGACCGGCGGTTCACCGGCGGGCCGGTTCTGAGCAGCCGCAAGATGTTCATACTGATCGAACCACGGTGAATGCCCCTGTGCCAATGCCGTGCGATCCGCGCCCAAGCGCCCCCGGCGCTCCGGCGGCAACCTGTTCACCGGTCTGATTTCGCTGGTCTTTCGCTGTCGTCGGGTGGCAACGGCCGCCTCCCGAAATGCTATTCAGCGAGCCTTCCGGTTGCAAGTGCGCGCCTTGTCGTGGCGTCCGGGATTGTCCCCCTTGCATGCATCCCCATCCCTTTCACAGTTCGCTCATCAACATGTAGCGGAAGGGCTGTTGCGGCGCACACTTATTCGATACCGTAGGGTCGTTCCGCCTCGGGCGGCGCATCGGGGGGCGAAACGGGATGTCGCGTGGCGGCCTCCCGCCGACCAGCCTCCCCTCAAACTCCACCGGGTTTCCGGCCCCTGCTGCAAGCGATCGGAGCGTATGGATAAAATTCGGGATTTCATCGAGAACCAGTTTCTGATCGAGTTCGACGACTCGTTTCCCGAGGACTCCGATCTGTTCAAGGAGGGCGTGATGGACTCCTTCGGCTATGTGCAGTTGATCCGCTTTCTGGAGCAGGAGTTCGACATCCGCTTCACCGAGCAGGAAATGACCGGCGACGTGCTGGTCAGCCTCGTCCAGATCCGCGACACCGTGGCCCAAAAGGTCGCTGCCCGCGCGGCGGGCTAATCGCCGGGCGCCAGACGCCAGCAAGCAACGATCGACCAGGGGGCAAGCGACTTCATGTGCGGCATCGCCGGTTTCCTCAGTGCCGCCCCCATCTCAGGGGATCAGGGCGCCCGGATCCGCGCCATGCTCGCGGCAATCGCCCATCGCGGACCGGACGGCGCCGGCTATCTGGTGGACGACGGTTTCGCCATGGGCACCGTGCGCCTCGCCATTCTCGATCCGGCGGCCGGGCTGCAACCGGTCAGCGACGAAAGCGGGCGCTACTGGCTCTGCTACAATGGCGAGGTCTACAACTACCGGGAGCTGCGCGAGACGCTTGTCAGTCTCGGCCATGTCTTCCGCACCGGCTGCGACACGGAAGTCGTGCTGCGCGCCTGGATCGCCTGGGGACCGGACTGCCTGACGCGCTTCAACGGCGGCTTCGCCTTCGCGCTCTACGACCGCGAGCGGCGAGAGCTGTTCCTGGCGCGCGACAAATACGGCAAGCGCCCGCTCTTTCTCGCCCAGCATGGCGAGACCATCCTCTTCGCCTCCGAGATGAAGGCCTTCCTCGCCGTTCCGGGGTTCCGGTTCGAGCAGGACCTGAAACAACTGGCCTCCATTCTCGGCCAGTGGACGCCGCTGCCGCACCAGTCGGGCTTCCGGGGCATCGAGAGCCTGCCGATGGGAGAATGGGCAAGGGTGCGCGAGGGGCGGATCGAGCGCTTCGCCTATGACACTCTGTCCTTCGCGCCGACCGAGGCCGTCGCCAGCGAAGGGGATGCCATCGAGCGGATCCGAGAGCGCATGACGGATGCGGTGTCCCTGCGCCTGCGCAGCGATGTCGAAGTCGGCGTCTATCTCAGCGGCGGAGTGGACTCGGCCATCGTCGCCGCGCTCGCCCGCGAGTTGACCCCGCATCCGCTCTCCACCTTCTCAGTCGAGTTCGAGGATACGGAGTTCGACGAATCCGCCGAGCAGCGCCTCGTCGCGGAGCACCTGGGCACCCGCCATCACGCCCGCCGCATCAGCCATGCCGATATCGCCGAGGCCTGCCCCGATGCGGTCTATCACGCGGAAGTTCCCGCCTTCCGCAGCGCCTTCATCCCGATGTTCCTGCTGTCGCAGCGCACCCGCGAGGCGGGCATCAAGGTCATTCTCAGCGGCGAAGGCGCCGACGAGGCCTTTCTCGGCTACGACCTGTTCAAGGAAACCCTGCTGCGCGCCGCGTGGAACGAGCTTCCAGAGGACGTGCGGCGCAGCCGGCTGGAGCGGCTCTACCCGCATCTCGCCCATTACGGGCCGAAGGACATTGCCGCCGTCACCGGGCTCTACCACCAGTTCTCGGCTGAGAAGATGCCGGGCCTCTTCTCGCATGAGCTGCGCTTCCAGAACGGTCAGTTCTCGGCCCGCCTGCTGAACGCGCCCAGCGATCCCTTTGCCGAGATTTCGGCGCTCGTTGCCGGCAGCCCCGAGTTCGGCTCGATGAGCGCGGTCGAAAAGGCGCAGTGGCTGGAATACAAGACCTTGCTGCCCGGCTACCTGCTGTCGACCCAGGGCGACCGCATGAGCCTTGCCCACGGGGTGGAGAACCGCTGCCCGTTCCTCGATCCGTCCGTGATCGGGCTCGCCGCCTCCGTCAACCTGCGCTTCGACGACGGGTTCACCGAGAAACGGCTGTTGCGCGAGGCCTTCCGCGACCGGCTGCCCGGCGCCGTCGCCGACAAGCGCAAGTTCCCCTACCGGGCACCGGACGCGGCCGCCTTCGCCGCGCGCCGGCCGGACTATCTCGATCTCGTCCTGTCGGAGAGCGAACTGGCGAACCTGCCCTTCCTCAATGCGAAATTCGCCCAGCGCCTTGCCGCCAAGGTGCTGACCAGGCCGGCCGAGGAGGTCAGCACCAAGGAAAACCAGACCTTCCTGTTCCTGCTCTCCATCGCCCTGCTCGACCGGTTCTTCGTGCGCAGGCAGGGCCTCGGACAGGCAGGAACCTCAGGCGCCCTACCGCCGCTGCAACGCGCGGTGGACCTGCGCGAGGAGGCCGCGCCTCACGCCTCCCAGGGGAACTTGGCGTCCCTCACGTAGCGGCGGATATCGGCCCGGATCCGCGGATCGGCGAACATCTCGCGATTGGCGGCGAGCGCCGCTTCGCGCTGCCCCTCAAGGTCATCGAGCCCCGCACCGGCATGTGCCTTGAAGCGGGCGATGCCCGCCCGTCCCGGCAGCCGCAGCCGCATCAGGTGCTGGCGCAGGACCTCGTCGGCCCGCTCGCCCAGCGCATCGACCAGCCCGAAGGACAGGGCATCGCGCGCGCCCACCGGCCGCGTCATCAGCGTCATGTAGCGGGCGCGCTGCGCCCCCACGCGGCGCGCCAGGAACGGCAGCACGCAGGCCGGATAGAGGCCGAACAGCAGCTCCGACAGGGCAAAGCTCGCGGTCTCGTCCGCGATCACGATATCGGCGGCCGCCGCCAGTCCGACGCCCCCGGCATTGGCCCTGCCGCGCACCACGCTCACGGTCACAAACGGCCCGCGCGCCATGCGCAGCCACAGATCGTAGAGCGGCGCCGGGTCCATCGGCTCGGCATCCTCGGCGACCGCGTCGAAATCGCCGCCCATGCAGAAGACGTCGTCGCTGCTCTCCAGCACCGCGACCGTGACGGGCCGGCCATCCGCCCCCTCGCCCGCCTCGCAAAGGTCGAAGGCCGCCTGGAGCTCCGAGACCATCTGCGGTGTGATGCTGTTGCCCGCCTGCGGCCTTGCGAAGCGGATGCGGCAAATGCCTTGAGCGATGTCGCAGGAGATCGTCGAGAACTCTGTCATGCCGCACCTCCCTCCGGCGCCCCGAAGACCAGCGCGATATTGCTGCCGCCAAAGCCGAAGGAGAGTTTCAGCGCATGGCGGATGCGGTGTTCCTGCGCCGCGCCCCGTACCCAGCCGAAACCCTCGTCCAGCGGCGTCTCGAGATACAGCACCGGGTGCAGCAGCCCCTCGCGCATCTGGATCAGCACGGCTGCCGCCTCGACCGCGCCGGCCGCGCTCAGCCCATGGCCGATGATCGACTTGGTGGCGTTGACCCGCGCATGGGCGAGGCCGAGCCGGCGCAGGGTCTCAAGCTCGGCGTCGTCGCCGGAGGGCGTTCCGGTAGCATGGCCGTTGACATAGTCGATGTCGGCGGCCGCCAGTCCGGCGGCGGCCAGCGCGTCTTGCGCGGCGCGCACCTGCCCGTCGGAGTTCGGCTCCGGCCCTCGACTGCCATCGGCGCAAAAGCCCGCTCCCAGCACGCGGCCATAGATCGTGTCCCCGGCATGCTCCGGCCGGGTGATGACCAGCGCGGCGCAGGCCTCGCCATAGAGGAAGCCATCATGGCCCCTGTCCATCGGCCGGCAGACTGACCCCGCGCCCAGCGCGCCGAGCGCCCGGAAGCCCTGCAGGTCCATCAGGGACACGTCCTGCAAAGCGCCGAGGGCGATACAGGCGTCGACCCTGTCGCTCGACACGGCCTCGACCGCCGCGACGATGGCGGCCGCGCCGCTCGCCGAGGCCGCGCCGATCGTGTGGGCAAAGCCGCGGATCGGAAACTGCGAGGCGCACAGGCCGCAGATATCGGTATCGAGGAAGACATGGCCGTGGCGCGGCGGCAGAAAGTCCAGCCGCTCGGCATAGTCGCGCAGGCTCAAGAGTTGCTCGCGCGCCATCAGGTTCGTTCCGCCGATGATCAGGCCGATGCGCTCAGGCGCCACGCGGTCCAGCCCCGCCTCGCGCCAGGCCTCGTCGAGGACGGCGACCGCGGCGCGCCCGCTGAGGCCGGCGGTGCGCTCGATCCGGGGCGGCAGGATCGAGGGCGGATCGGGCATTTCGACGCCGAAGAACGGCGGGCTGCTGTCGCCGCGTTGCCGGCCGGGACGGGCAAGCAGCGCGAAGACGCTCCGCCCCTCGAACAATCCCTGCCGGAACGCGTCCTTGCCATGGCCGAGGCCGCTGGCGACCCCGATGCCGGTGACGACGGGCGGACGGGCGTCAGGCCTTGGACTTGGCATGCAGCAGATCGGCCAGTTCGCCGATGTTGCGGGGGCCGTGCAACTGGACCATCGGCACTTTCAGGCCGAGGACCTCCAGCGTTGCCAGGATGACCTCGCTGCGCTCGATGGAATCGACCCCGAGATCGGCCATGGAATCGGCGCGGGTGATCGGCTGCGCCTCCAGCTCCGGCACGGTGCTGCGGATCTCGGCAATGATGATCTCGGCAATCCGGTCGCTGTCCAACTCGCCCCCTTTTCCGGCTCCGTCGCTGTCGCGGCAGCCCGGCTCAGATCCAGATATACTTGCGGTGGTAGCCGACGACCGCATCCAGCACAAGCCGGTCGCCTGCCGCATCAACCGGCCAGGCATCCGGCACGATCTGGTGGTTCAGTTCCGCGTCCCTGGTGCCGAAGCGAACGACGCTCTCGCCGCGCAGCAGGGTCTCGTAGTCCGCGATGGTGAGGCGATGGCGGCGGTCGAGTGCGGCCGGGATCCGCATCGCGCGCAGCCGCGCCTGGCTCTCCGGCGTCACCACGCCGCTGTAGAATTCCGAGCAGCAGCCCGAGCCGTAGGAGAACAGGCCGACCCGCATCGGCGCATTGATTTCTGCCGTCTCCAGCATGCCGGCCAGCGCCACGAAGACCGAGCCCCCGGCGGTGTTGCCGACCCGCTTGCCGAAGGCAAGGCTCGGCGCGAGGCGCGCCTGGAAGTCGGCCTCGATCTCCTTGGGCGGCGCCTTGTAGAGCCGGCGCATCAGGTGCCGGTGGGCGCCCTTGACCATGCCACCGAACGGCGTGTGGAAGCACAGTTGGCCGAAGCTTTCGCGGAAATCGACCTTCTCCACCCGGCGGCTGTAGTCGCGGAACGCGCCCTCGCAGCAGTCGAGATAGGCCATCAGCGACAGGTCCGCGTCGCCCGCCTCCGTGTCAGGACCCGGGCGGCAGGTGTCCATCACCTCGAAGGCATGATTGCCATAGGCGCCCGGATCGATGCGCAGCACATGCGGCGTGTCGGAGACCAGCATCGCCACCGCGCCGGCACCGGAACTCGGCTCCGAATAGGCCCATTCCTCGATAGCGCCGGCATCGGCGAGCGCGAAGCGGGAAATGTCGGTCCCAACCACCAGGGCCTTGGCGCCGGGCGAGGTCTGCGCCAGCACGAAATTCACCGCCATCTGCAAGCCGGCGGTCCCGGAATAGCAGGCCTGCTTGATCTCGAAGAGCCGGCAGTTGGACGGCAGGTCCAGATGCGCATGCACATAGGTGCTGAGCGACTTGCCGAAGTCGATGCCGGACTCGGTGCAGGTCACCACCATCTCGATGCGGGCGCGCTCCTCCGGCGCCAGCGCATCGATCAGCGGCCGGGCCGCATTGACCGCGAAGGTGACCGGGTCCTCGTAAGGAAGCGCCACCGTCTTTTCCTGCATCAGCAGGTTCTCGAAGCGGGGCATGTCGAGACCGCGATGCAGGCACAGCTCCTTGACGTCGAGACAGGCCATGCCGCCATAGACGTTCATCGCCTCGATGCCGGCGGCGCGGGCCTCGATGCCGACGGCACGGGTCATGCAGCACCTCCAACGCGGACCGGCAGCCGGCCGAGCCCGCGGGCGTTGAGCCGGTCGAGCCGCCACTCGGGCTCGCCCGCCAGTTCGATGGAGCCGTAGCGGTCAAGCAGGGCGGAAAAGGCGATCTGCGCCTCCAGCCGCGCCAGCGGCGCGCCGATGCACACATGCGGGCCGGATCCGAAGGTGAGCTGGGCATTGGCGGGGCGACCGATATCGACCTCGTCGGCGCGCTCGAAGCGGGCCGGATCGCGGTTGATCGCGCCGATGAGGCCGAGCACCGGGGCGCCGGCCGGGATCAGCGTGCCCTCGACCTCGACGTCCTCGCGCGCCACCCGCAGGATCATGTTGCCGCCCGGCTCCATGCGCAGGAACTCCTCGATGGCGGTGCGCAGCAGGCTGCGGTCGGCCCGCAGCCGCGCCATCTCGCCGGGGTGCCGGAGAAGCAGCAAAAGGCCGTTGCCGATCAGCGTCACTGTGGTCTCGTGGCCCGCGACCAGCATGGAGACGAGATTGGTCAGCGTCTCCTCCTCGTCGAGCGTGCCGTCGTCCTGGGCGCGGATCGCAAGATCCATCAGACTGTCGCCGGGGCGCGCACGGCGGGCGGCGATGTGCTCGCGCAGGAAGGCCTTGAACTCGGTCAGCGCCTCCAGCGCTTCGCTCTTCTGGTCCGGCGTCATCAGGATATCGCCGATGCGGATCAGCGAGGCGCTCCAGCGCGCGACCGTCTCGTCGAGGCTCTGCGGAATGTCGAAGAGCTTGCACAGGACCCGCAGCGGCAGGGGGCCGGCAAAGGCCTCGATGATGTCGACGGTCCCCTCGCGCGGCATCGCCTCCAGAAGCTGCGCCGCCTCGGCCTCGACCAGGGCGCCAACGTCGCGCACCGCCTGCGAGCGGAAGGCCGGCTCGTAGACCTTGCGCATGCGCGCGTGCTCGGCGCCGTCGCAATTGATCATCTGCGGCTGGAACTCGCTGAACAGGCGGTAGCCGACGGGGTCGTGCACCCGGTAGTCCGGCGCGGTCCAGCCGTTCTTCCAGTGGCGGGTGTCGCGGCCGAGTTCCGAGGACTTCGCGACCTTCAGGAAGGCGCGGTGCCCGAGCACGAAATAGACGCCGGAGGCCTCGTCGAGATGGACGGGCCCGAGCGCCTGCAGCCGCTTCAGCTCACTGTAAGGGTCCTCCAGGAAGGCCCGATCGGTGAGGATGCCCCACCAGTCGATCCGCTCGCCCTGCGTTTCCGCGCCGCGCTCGCTCATGTGCCCGTCCCCTATCGTGCCGCGTAGAGATGAAAAACCGCCGCCCCGCCCTCGGCGAGCGGATGCGCGTCGGTCGTCACCCGGTAACCGCGCGCCTTCAGGCCGGCGGCGATCTCCTCCAGCTTCGGCCGGCCCAGATGCACCTCGACCATCAATTGGCGGATGCGCGGCCAGTCGGCGTCGGTGATGCCGGCAAGCACCTCCTCCTCGGCCCCTTCCGTATCGATCTTCAACAGGTCGATCGTCTCGACACCGTAGGCAGCCATCTGCGACGACAGCGTGTCGATGCGGGCCCGCACCCGCTCCACCCGGAGCAGGTCGTCGAGAAAGCCCTCCGTCCGCGCCAACTCGCCCGCGCCGGTCCGCTCGATCACCGCGCGCACCGCCTCGCCGGCGCTTCCCGTGAGAAGATCGCGGATGCCGCCGGCCATCCGCGCGCCGACATCGCTATGCGCCGTCGACAGTGCCGCGACGCCGGGGAAGTAGTCGAACGCCACCTCGCTGGCCTCGGCGCCAAGTCCCAGCGGGACGGCAACGGCCTGCGGCTGGATCAGCGCCATATTGCGCTCCAGCGCTGCGAAGACCTGTGGCACCGGCTCGAAGGCGAAGATGCGCGCGGACGGCGCCTGCTGGCGCAGATGCAGCGAGAACAGGCCGATATTCGCGCCGACATCGAAGACCGCTCCGTCCGGCTGCAATGTCAGGCCATGGGCTGCAAGATCCTGCGAAAAGATCTCGTGTACCGCGAAATCAACCTCGTAGGGGTTGATGCAGGCGATTTCCCGGCCGTCGGGCAGCAGGGCTTTCTTCAAGGTCACGGGGCCGTCCATCCGGGTCGGGAAGAATCGCGACGCCCCTTGAGGGTTGACGTCGGCTGCGAGTGTTCCCCATGTGAAAACAGGGGTCAAGGAACGATCCCGGTTATGGTTCCCGCCAAGGCTCCTCATGAAACTGCGCGCCATCAGCGACCTGCATCTCGCCAGCCCGGCCAACCGCGACGCGCTGCTGGCGCTGCCGGATTATGCCGACGACTGGCTGATTCTCGCCGGCGATGTCGGCGAGCGGTTCGACCAGATGCGGCTTGCCTTCACCGAACTGACGAAGCGCTTCGCGCGGGTGTTCTGGGTGCCGGGGAACCACGACCTGTGGGCGATCCCGGAGGAGGCCGGCCTGCCGGCTCTGGTGGGAGAGGAGCGCTACCGCCGCCTTGTCGCCACCGCCCGCGCGCACGGCGTCGTGACGCCCGAGGACCCTTACCAGATCTGGACCGGCGACGGCGGCCCCTGCGCCATCGCGCCGCTGTTCCTGCTCTACGACTACAGTTTCCGCCCGGCCCATGTCAGCCGCGACGGCGTCGTCGGCTGGGCGCGGGAGACGGGCTCGGTCTGCGCCGACGAGATGTTCCTCAATCCCTCGCCCTTCGCCTCGCGCGAGGCCTGGTGCGCCGAGCGCCTGCGGCACACGGAGGCGCGGCTGGCCGCCCTGCCCGCCGACATGCCGACCGTGCTGATCAACCATTTTCCGCTGCGCGAGGACCTGATCCACATTCCGCGGGCGCCGCGCTTCACCCCCTGGTGCGGCACCCGCGCAACCTTCGACTGGCACCGGCGGTTCAACGCGCGGGCGGTGGTCTCGGGCCATCTGCATGTGCGGCGCACCGACTGGCGCGACGGCACGCGCTTCGAGGAGGTCTCGCTCGGCTATCCGCGCCAGTGGGACCAGGCGCGCGGCATGGCCGCCTATATCCGCGAGGTGCTGCCCGGTCCCGCTCAGCCGGAGGACGAACTCGCCGCGCCGAGGTTCCGCAAATAGTCGAGCGGCGCCGCGCCGATCTCCATCGACAGGCGCTCGGGATGCGGATGGCGCACGCCGACCGCCAGCTTGTGACGGTCGGTCGGTTTCAGGTGCCGGAAGCGCCAGAGCGCCGCATCGTCCGCCGCGATGTTGTCGAAGCGGATCAGCGGCGGCTCCAGGGTGAAGGCGAAGGCATCGAGCGGCTGCGACAGACCCTTGCCGATGGCCTTCACATAGGCCTCCTTCAGCGTCCAGAAGGTGAGGAAGATCTCGGTCTTGCGCTCGCTCGGCGTGGCGGCAAGCAAGGCGCGCTCGTCGGCGGCGAAGACGCGCTTGGCAAGCTGGTCGACGTCGTTGACCCGCTCCAGCCATTCGACATCGACGCCGACATCATTGTCGACCGTGAGCGCCACGGCCGCCAGCTCACGCGTGTGGGAGAGGTTCACCCGCAGGCGCGGCAGGCCGGCGGGCGGCGTCACCTCCGGCTTGCCGTGATCGCCGGCGGTGAAGCGCCAGTCGCGTGCCGGCAGGCCGGTCCACCAGGTCAGGAGGCCGCGCGTCAGCGCATGGGCGGCGATGTAGACATCCCGGTCGCGGTCGAAGTGGAAGCGGGTGGAGCGCTCCAGCTCGCTGTCTTCCAGCAGGCTTTCGAGCAGGCCCCAGTCGTCCTCGCGGATGCTCTTCAGGTCCAGCCACCAGACGGTGACGTGATCGCGCCCTGCGGCGAGCTTGTCGCGAAAGGGCGAGCCGTGCGAGATAGGCTGCTCCTGCTTCGCGCCGCCCTGCCAGGATTCCTGCATGCCGCCTGCTCCCAAGTCCCTGCCGCTCGTCTTCTGCTTCGCCGGCCAGGGCTCGCAGTATTACCACATGGCCGCCGACCTTCTTGCCGAAGAACCGGTGTTCAGGCAATGGATGGACATTGGCGATGCCATCGTGCGCGACCGGCACGCCTTCTCGCCGCTCGCCGAGATCCATGCAAGCGGACGGCGCGCCAGCGGGCCCTTCGACCGGCTGGAGCACACCCATCCGGCGATCTTCATGACCCAGTTCGCCATGGCCAAGCTGCTACAGCACAAGGGGATCCGCCCCGACATGCTGCTCGGCGTCAGCCTCGGCGAGTTCGCCGCGATGAGCGTTGCCGGGATGGTGCCGTTCGAGACAGCGCTTGCCGCCGTCGCCCGCCAGCCGCGCCTGTTCCTGGAAAGCTGCGCGCCCGGCGCGCTGATCGCCGTGCTCGGCCCGCCGTCCCTGCGCGAGAGCGAGCCACGGCTCGGCACCTTGAGCGAGCTTGCCGGCATCAACGCCGAACGCCACCATGTCCTGGCGATGCCGGGCGAGAATGCCGCGGAGGTCGAGGCGATCCTCACCCGGCTCGACGCGCCGTTCCAGCGGCTGCCGGTGCCCTTCGCCTTTCACTCGCGCTGGATCGAGCCGGCGCGCACGGGCGTTGTCGCCGATGCGGCGAGCGAGCGGCTGGAAAGCCCGTTCTGGCCAGTCTGGTCGGCCTGCCTCAGTGCGCCGGTGCAGCCCGGCGTTGCGGATCTCGCCTGGCGGATCGTCCGCGAGCCGATGCGCCTTGGCGCAACAGTGGCGGCGATCGAGGCACAGGGCGGCGCCCATTACATCGATCTCAGCGCCACAAGCAGCCTCGCGGCGATCATTCGGCAGGATCTCGGCGAGGCCTCGCGATCGCGCATCAGCGCAGTGCTGTCGCCCTTCGGCGGCAACCTGCGGCGCCTCGCCAAGCTGCTGGAGACGGCCTGATCCCTGAGGTCAGCCCTCCATGATGTCGCGCAGGAAGTCGATGAAGCGCGGATTGGTGCCATAGGCGACGTTGACGCGGATCGCCGCGCGGCCGCGCCCTGCCCGCTCAGCCGCCGTACGATCCGGCGTGAACACGCTGCCCGGCGCCAGGAAGATGCTGCGTTCCGCCGCCTTGCGGCACAGCTCCATCTCGTCGATGCCTTCGGGAAACTCGGCCCACAGGTAGAAGCCCGGCGTCACGCTGGCGCGCACCGTCAGCCCCAGCGCCTCCAGTTGCGCCAGCGAGGCCTTGTGCGCCTCCTCGACGCGCGTCCGCAGTCGCCGCAGATGGCGCAGGTAGTGGCCGTCCTGGATCAGCTTGAAGACGAATCGCTCGACATAGTCGGCCGTCGCCACGCTCGTCAGCATCTTGAGATTGCCGAGCGAGGCGATGATCGACGGGTGCCCGGCGACGAAACCGCAGCGCAGGCTCGCCGACAGGGTCTTGGAGAAGGTGCCGACATAGAGCACCCGGTTGAGCTGGTCGAGCGCGGCAAGGCGCGGCAGAGTCGCCGGCAGGATGTCGCCGAGCACGTCGTTCTCCACCAGCAGGAAACCCCAGCGCTCGGCGAGCCGCATCAGCCCGAAGGCCACCGCCGGCGACAGCGAGCCGCCGGTCGGATTGTGGGCCAGCGACTGGGTGAAGAAGATCTTCGGCCGGTGGATGGCGAGCTTGGCGGCAAGGTCTTCCAGGTCCGGCCCGTCCTGGGCGCGGCGGATGCCGACCATCCGTGCCTTCGCCAGCGTCAGCTTGCCGAACAGCGGATAGTAGCCGGGATCGTCGACAAACACCGTGTCGCCGGGCTCGATCAGGTGCCGGATGATCAGATCGAAGCCGTGATTGACCCCGTGGGTGAGCAGCAGCCCGTCCGGCTGCACCGCGATCGCCCGCTCCATCAGCAGCACCCGCAGCCGCTGGCGCAGCGGCGCATAGCCCCAGGAACTGCCATAGCCGAAATCGACGGAGGACGGGCCCGCCGTCTTGAACACCGAGAAATAACGCTTGAGCTCGGAGCCCTCCATCCAGAAGGGCGGCGGACGGCCGTCGCCGGGGCGCACCTCGTAATGCTGGTCGAGCTGTTCGCGCAGCAAGGAGACCACATCGACGGCGGCCGCCACATGCGGCGCCGGCGGCACGGAACGCGGCGGCTGGAACTGGGCGACGTAATATCCGGAGCCGGCCCGGGATTCGAGCAGGCCCCGAGCCACCAGCCGGTCATAGGCCTCGGCCATGGTGTTCTTGGAAACGCCGTGTTCGCGCGCCGCCTGGCGCACGGAGGGCAGCCGCTCGCCCGCCTTGTAGGCGCCGGCGGACAGCAACCCGCTGACATGGCTGACGATCGTATCCGCCCTGGAACGCCTTGGCATGCCTCGTTTCCCGCACACTGTCCCAATGATGGAACTGGGACAGTCATCGCAAATTTGACAGGAACTGTCCCTTGATTGTCCCAGTCATTCTTAGGACAGTTCGCGGACATAACAAACCGACTATCCGGGAGGATGCACATGAAGGATGTTTCCAGACGCCGTTTTCTCGCCGCTTCCGCCATTGGCGGCGGTGTGCTTGCCATGCCCGCGGTCGCCCGCGCGCAGGAGGCCGTCGAGTGGCGCATGCAGGCGCTGTGGGACGGTGGCACGACGCCGTTCGAGTTCGAGAAGGCCTTCGTCGCCCGTGTTGCGGAACTGACCGACGGCAAGTTCGACATCAAGCTGTTCTCCGCCGGACAGCTCGTACCGGCGGCGCAGGCCTTCGATGCCGTGCGCAGTGGCGCCTTCCAGATGATGAAGACCTTCGACGGCTATGAGGCGGGCAAGATCCCGGCCTTCGCCTTCACCTCGACGATTCCCTTCGGTTTCCCGGAAGCCGACCAGTACGAGGCCTGGTTCTACGAACTCGGCGGCCTCGACATGGCGCGCGAGGCCTATGGCAAGGCCGGCCTCTCCTACATCGCCCCGACCGTCTACGGCGAGGAGCCGATGCACTCGACCGTCAAGATCGAGAGCATTGCCGAGATGGCCGGCAAGAAGGGCCGCTTCGTCGGCCTCGCCTCCGCGGTGATGGGCGATCTCGGTGTCGCCGTCGCGCCGATGGCGACCGCCGACGTCTATTCCGGCCTGGAGAAGGGCCTGATCGACTTCGCCGACCGCGGCGACCTGACCGCCAATTTCGAGGCCGGTCTCGGCGAGGTGGCGAAGTTCATCATCCTGCCGGGCGTGCATCAGCCGACCACCGCCACCAGCTATGTCGCCAACACGGCCGCCTTTGAGGCCCTGCCGGCCTCCTTCAAGGCGGCGCTGGCGGTTGCCGCGCGCGAGATTTCCGGCTCGCTGCGCCAGCGCATCCTGGTGCAGGACACGCTCGTGCTCGACAAGTATCGCGCGCAGGGCGTCGAGGTGATCCATCTCGATCCGGCCGACATCGCCGAGGCGCGCGTCAAGGCGGTCGCCTCCTGGACCACGGCAACCAAGGGCGACGCGCTCGCCACCCGGATCGTCGAGAGCCAGACCGCCTTCATGCAGTCGCTCGGGCTTCTCTGAGCCCTTCCTCCCCGGCGGGCGGCGCCCTTGCGTCGCCCGCCGTTTTGCTGCGTCCTGCCTGACCCACAGCAGACGGTCACCGACAGCAGGCTTTCTTCATGACCCCAGTTTTCAATTTCGTCACCGGCCTCAACCGGATCCTCTTCGGCATTGCCGCCCTTGCGATCTTCGCCGTGGTGCCGATGCTGCTCTACGAGGTCGTCGCCCGCTATGCCTTCCAGGCGCCAACCGTCTGGGCGATGGAGGCGAGCACGCTCCTGTTCGGTCCGCATTTCATGCTGGCCGGCCCCTATCTGCTGCATCTGCGCGGGCATGTCGCTGTCGACATCTTTAGCGAACGCAGCTCAGGCCGCACGCGCAAGGCGCTGGAAATATTCAGCTTCCTGGTGATCGCGATCTTTGCTGCGGTGTTCGGCTGGGTGAGCTGGCCGCTCGCGGTCAATGCCTTCCAGTTCGGCGAGACCAGTTTCTCCGCCTGGAACCCGCCGATCTGGTGGGTCAAGTTCATCGTTCCCTTCGCCTTCCTGATGCTTTTCGCCCAGGCGCTCGTCGAAGCTGGCATGGCACTGCGCACGCCCTCCGCCGCCGCCGGCAAGGAGGCCCGCCCGTGAGTTCCGAACTCGTTCTCTTGGTGATGTTCAGCGGCCTTGTCGGCCTGCTGCTCACCGGCCTGCCCCTCGCCTTCGTTCTCGGCTCGCTGGCGCTGTTCTTCACCGTCGTCCTGTGGGGACCGTCGGCGCTGACCGTCACCGTGCTGAACCTCTACGACACGATGCGCTCGGAATCGCTGCTGGCGATCCCGCTCTATGTGATGATGGCCAGCGTGCTGCAGCGCTCCGGCGTGATCGAAAGCCTTTACAACGCGATGGAGATCTGGTCGCGGCGCCTGCCGGGCGGCCTTGCCGTCGGCACCGTGGCGATCTGCACGATCATCGCCGCCATGACCGGCATCGTCGGCGCGGCCGTCGCCGCCATGGGCATGCTGGCGCTGCCATCGATGCTGAGACGCGGCTACCAGCCGGAACTGGCCATCGGCACGATCTGCGCCGGCGGCACGCTCGGCATTCTCATTCCGCCATCGGTGATCACCATCGTCTACGCGGTGACGGCGCAGGCCTCCATCGGCCAGATGTTCATCGCCGGCGTGGTGCCGGGGCTGCTGCTGGCCTCGCTCTATATCGGCTATATCGTGCTGCGTTCGGCGCTGAACCCGTCGATCGCCCCGCGCCCGACGGACGACGACGAGATCACTTGGGCCATGCGGCTCGGCGCGCTGAAGTCGCTGATCCTGCCGATGCTGATCATCGTCGGCGTGCTCGGCACGATCTACATGGGCATCGCCACCCCGACCGAGGCGGCGGCCGTCGGCGTCGCGCTCGCCTTCGTCTCGGCGCTGCTCGAGCGCCGCTTCAACGGCGAGCTGATCACCGGCGTCGCGCTCGACGTGGTCAAGGTGACGACGATGATCCTGTGGATCACCATCGGCGCGCGCGCCTTCGTGGCGATCTTCACCGGCACGGGCGGGGCCGACTTCCTGCTCGGCTTCATCCAGGACCTCGACACCAACCGCTGGCTGGTGCTGGCTGTGATGCTGGCGATCCTGTTCTTTCTGGGCATGTTCCTGGACGAGATCGGCATCATCCTGCTGTGCGTGCCGGTGTTCCTGCCGGTCATCGACTTCCTTGGCTTCGACCGGCTGTGGTTCGGCATCCTGTTCCTCGTGTCGGCGCAGATGGCCTATATCTCGCCGCCCTTCGGCTACACGCTTTTCTACATGAAGGGGGTGCTGCCCGCCGGCATCGGCATGGGCACGGTCTACCGCGCCATCATCCCTTTCATGCTTCTCCAGGCCCTCGGCATCCTGATCTGCGCCATGTTCCCCGAACTGGTGCTGTGGCTGCCGAAATCCATGATCCAGTAAGACTTTACCCAGGACAGGACTGACCATGAGCGACGCGCGATCTTCCCGTATCGAAGGTCTCCACAAGATGACGCCGGCTGAGCGCCTTCAGGCGGTGGCCGCCAAGGCCGGCCTTGGCAACGAGGCGATCGCCAATTTCGCGACTGCCGCGGAAGGCCGGATCGAGCTGGCCGACCGGCTGGTCGAGAACGCGATTTCCAGCATCGCCATTCCGATCGGCGTCGCCACCAACATGATCGTCGACGGCCGCGAGGTCCTGGTGCCGATGGCGACGGAGGAGTCCTCCGTCATCGCCGCGGTCTGCAACGCGGCCAAGCGCTGCCGGCCGACGGGGGGCTTCTTCACCTCCTCGTCGGGGCCGGTGATGGCGGCACAGATCCAGTTGCTCGGCGCCAGCGATCCGGAGCAGGTGCGCCTCAAAGTCTATGAACGCATTGAGGAAATTCGCGCGATCTGCGACGAGACCGACCCGCTTCTGGTCAAGCTCGGCGGCGGTTTCCGCGACATCGAGGTGCGGGTGATCGAGACGGCCGAAGGGCCGATGACCATCGTCCACATCATCGTCGACACGCGCGACGCGATGGGCGCCAACGCGGTCAACAGCATGGCCGAGGCGCTGGCGCCGCGGCTGGTGGAGTGGACCGGCGCCCGCAGCCTGCTGCGGATCCTGACGAACCTCGCCGACCGCCGCGTGGTGCGGGCCCGCGCGGTGTGGCCGCTGGAGGAGATCGGCGGCGAAGAGGTGCGCGACGACATGATCTCGGCCTATCATTTCGCCGATGCGGACCCCTATCGCGCCGCCACCCACAACAAGGGAATCATGAATGGTGTCAGTGCGGTAGTGCTGGCCACCGGCAACGATACCCGCGCCATCGAGGCCGGCGCCCACGCCTTCGCCGCGCGCAAGGGCCACTATGGCTCGATGTCGCGCTGGGAGGAGGACGCGGACGGCAATCTGGTCGGCATCCTGGAGATGCCGATGGCCGTCGGCCTGATCGGCGGCGCCACCAAGATCCACCCGACCGCGCAGGCCTGCCTCAAGCTCCTGGGCGTGGATAGCGCCGACCAACTGGCGCGGATCATCGTCGCCATCGGCCTTGCGCAGAACTTCGCGGCGATGCGGGCGCTGGCGACCACCGGCATCCAGAAGGGCCACATGGCGCTGCATGCCCAGAACGTCGCCCTGCTGGTCGGCGCGGTCGGGGATGAAATCGACCAGGTGGCCCGCGAACTCAAGGCGCGCGGCAAGGTTCGCCAGGATATCGCCGAGGAAATCCTCGCCGCCTTGCGCGCCGGAAAATAGGCCGGAGCGGATGAGCGAGCCCGTCACCATCGTCGAAGTCGGCCCGCGCGACGGGCTGCAGGCGCGCAAGGAACCGATCGCGACGGCGGCGCGCATCGGCCTTGTCGAGCACCTGCGGCGGGCGGGGATAAGGCGGATCGAGGTCGGCTCGTTCGTCTCGCCAAAAGCCGTGCCGCGGATGGCCGACACCGCCGAGGTGATGGCCGCGACGGGCTCGCGCGAGCGGGACGGCGACATGGTGCTCATCGCCAACGAGCGCGGCCTTGAGCAGGCCATCGAACACGGCGCCCGCGCGGTCGCCGTGTTCACCGCCGCGAGCGACGCGTTCGCCGAAAAGAACATCGGCTGTACCGTCACCGAGTCGCTCGCCCGCTTCCGGCCGCTCGTTGAAAAAGCGAAAGATTACAATATCTTCGTGCGCGGCTACGTGTCGACGATCACCGATTGTCCCTATGCCGGGCGGGTCGCGCCGGCCAGGGTCGCGGAGGTGTCGCGGGCGCTTCGCGACATGGGCTGCGGCGAGATTTCGCTTGGCGAAACGCTCGGAAAAGCAACGCCGGCGCGCATCGCCGCGGTCGTCGAGGCGGTCGCCGGACACGTTCCGCTCGCAGACCTTGCCGCGCATTTTCACGACACCTACGGTATGGGCATCGCCAATGTCGCCGAGGCGCTGCGGCTCGGAATTCGCACCGTCGATGCGGCGGCCGGCGGGCTCGGCGGCTGCCCCTTCGCGCCGGGAGCGGCCGGCAACGTCGCCACCGAGGACGTGCTCTATCTGCTCCTAGGCGATTGTTACGACTGCGAAATCTCGATGGATCCGCTGCTCGACGCGGTCGCCTTCATCGCGCGCGAGATGGGCATCCGCCCGACCAGCCGGGTCTACAAGGCGCTGCGCGGCAGTTCCTGATAGGCGCCTAAAACCGGCGCGACAGCCGTCTCGAAAATTGAGACGGATTTTGCAAAATTCCGTCTCAATATCGCGCGAAATTGCGTTTTGCCTCTCGAAATCGGCAAAGGCGGCGAGCCGCCCGAATTCTGCCCGGATGTCGCTGGCGCGGCGCCGGAGCGGGTCGGTCGCGCGTCGGCCGGGACGGCTCATATGACGTTACGTAATGCCAAATTGGGTCACGTCAGCGACAGGCGCTGCGCGAAGGCGCGCAGCCGCGCGACCGGGTCGGAGCCCGGCCGGGTCGCGGCCGGATCGGTGCCGATCAGCGTCACGACCGCCTGCGCCTCGCCCTGCCAGTCGAGGATCGGCGCGGCAATCGCCACGAGACCGGGGATAAACCGGCCGTCGACGGTGGCATAACCGGCGGCGCGGGTCGCCTGGCGCAGATCGGCGACGCCCTCGGTTGTGGCGGTCAGGTCGGAGATGAGGTTCGGGTTGTGGCGCGCGTGCTGCAACTCGACCTCCAGCGCCTGCTGGATCGCGCCCTGGGGCGCCCAGGCGAGGAAGGCGCGACCGGTCGCCGAGTTGAGCAGCGGCAGCGTCGTGCCGAGCCCCATCGAGGTTATCACCGGCGAGGCCGTGCGCTCCCAGCGGATGACCGTGGCGCCCTGGTTGCCCCAGACCGACAGCAGGCCGGTGAGGCCGGTCTCGCCGCACAGGTCCGGCAGTTCCTCCGCCGTGCGGTTGACGAAGTCGTGCCGGGCCAGGGCGGCAAGGCCGAGACGCACGGCGCCGGCGCCGAGATCGTACTTGCCGGAGCGGCCGGCCTGCTCGACCAGCCCGGCATGCAGGAACGAGGCAAGGTAGCGATGCGCCTTGCTGAGCGGCATGCCGCAATCGCGGGCGATCTCCGACAGGGCCATGGGGCGGCTGTAGCCGGTCATCACCCGGAGCAGCCGCAGCGCCGCGTCGAGCGACTGTATGCCGCCGGAGGGCTCGCCGTCTTCCGTCTCACCCTGCCTGTTTTTCATGGTCTTCCAGCACATCGCGCAGCGCATCGAGTCGCGCCGCCATCATACCGTCCGGGCCTTGCGCGAACAGTCCCCTGGTCTCGTGGCCGAGCGCCACCAGCCGGTCGTTCGAGCCGATCCGATAGGCGAGCCGCACCGCCCGCTCCTTCCACTCCTCCACCGCCAGCTCGACCGTCAGCCGGTCGCCCTCGCGGATCGGCGCCAGGAAGCGGGCCGAAACCTCCATGACGCCGATGCCGCGCGCGCCAAGCCGCGCGCACAGGGCGGCATGACCGCCGAACTCCCAGAGCCAGTCGTGAAAGGTCCGGTCCAGCCAGCCGAGAATGTTCGGATAGAAGGCGATCCCCGCCGGATCGCAGTCGCCGAAGCTGGCGCGGGTCGAGAAACTGTGGGCTGGCCGGCTCATAATTCCACCATATGAAAGATGTTGCATATTGTGGAATTGTTTGTATCTTCCCCTCCCACGCTTGTCGAGAGGGAAAGGGAGGAGCATGCGCGGGCTTTCCAAGGTCGAGGTGCTGGGCGGCGGCCCGGCCGGGCTGTACACGGCGATCCTGTTTCGCCGCCTGCTGCCGCATGTGCGGGTGCGGGTCAGCGAACAGAACCCGGAAGGGGCGACATTCGGGTTCGGAGTGGTGTTTTCCGACCAGGCGCTGGACTTCCTGAAGGCGGACGATCCGGACATTCACGACCTGGTCACGCCGCATATGGAGCGGTGGCGCAACATGACGCTGAACCTGCCGGGCGGGCAGGTGCTGCTCGACGGGGTCGGCTTCTCGGCCATCGGCCGGCTGGAGCTGATCGAGATCCTGCGCCGGCACGCCGCCTCGCTCGGCGTCGAGATGCGCTACTCCTACCGCGTCGACGCGCTGGACGAGCTGGACGCGGACCTGATCGTCGGCGCGGACGGGCTGAACTCGCTGGTCCGCGCCAGCCTGGCCGACGCCTTCGAGCCGAGGCTCGAGCATTTCGACAATCACTTCGCCTGGTTCGGCACGCCGCGTCCCTTCGACACGCTGACGCAGAGCTTCGTGCGCAGCGCCAAGGGCTCGCTCAACGCCCATCACTACCGGTTCGCACCCGACCGCAGCACCTTCATCGTCGAATGCGACGCGGCGACCTTCCGCGCCCATGGCTTTGCCGAGATGGACGAGGAGGAGAGCGCCCGGGTCTGCGGCGAGATCTTCGCCGAGGTGCTGGAGGGGGGGCCGCTGATCACCAACCGCTCGATGTGGCGGCAGTTTCCCCGGCTGTGGTGCCGCAACTGGGTGGCCGGGCGCCACGTGCTGCTCGGCGACGCGGTCCACACGGCGCATTTCTCCATCGGCTCGGGCACCCGCCTTGCCATGGAGGACGCCATCGCCCTGGTGCGCGCGCTCGCCGCGCAGGACGATGTCGACGCGGCGCTGGCCGCCTATCAGCGCGACCGCCAGCCGATCGCCCGCAAGATCGTCGACGCCGCCAACACCTCGGCCGGCTGGTACGAGAGCTTCGCGACGAAGATGGACCTGCCGCCGCTCGACTTCGCCTTCGACTACATGACCCGCTCGGGCCGGGTCGACATGGACCGGCTGCGCTCCATCGCCCCGCAATTCATGGCGCGCTACGAGGCCGCCAAGGCCAATGCGCCGGCGCCGGCCATCGTCGATCCGGTCGGCGACGACACGCCGGGAGCGGCCGAGATCGGCTTCGACAAGGCCAACCACGCCAATTGTTCGGCGATCCTGTGGGACAATCTCACCCGCTACCCGGACAAGCCGGCGGTGACCGGCCCCGCCGGCACGCTGACCTATCGGGAACTGGTCGGCGAAGCGGCGCGCTGGGGCAATGCCTTCCTTGCCGCCGGGCTGCGGCGCGGCGAGCGCATCCCGTTCTTCCTGGACGACACGCCGGCCTACCCGGCCGCCTTCTTCGGCGCGGTGCGCGCCGGGCTGGTGCCGGTGCTGCTGAACATCCAGACGACGCCCGAGGTGCTGAACTTCTTCCTGAAGGACACCGGCGCACGGCTGGCGCTGTGCGAGGCGGCGCTCGCCGACCGGTTCGCCGGCGACACGCTGGCCGGCACCGCGCTGGAGCGGGTGATCCTCGTCAACGGCCCGGCCTCAGGATCGGTCGCAGGGTTGGCGGGCGGCGACCGGCAGATGGCGGCGGAGGCCTTCCTTGCCGGACAGGCCACGGAGCTTGCCTGTGCCGATACCGGCCCGGACGACATGGCCTTCTGGATGTATTCGTCCGGCTCGACCGGCCGGCCGAAGGGCGTCGTGCACCTGCACCACGACATGGCCTATACGCAGGCCTCCTTCGGCAGCCATGTGCTGAAGCTGTCGCCGGACGACATCTGCTTCTCGGTGCCGAAGATCTATTTCGCCTATGGCTTCGGCAATGCCCTCACCTTCCCGTTCTCGGTCGGCGCGACGACGCTGCTGATGCCGGGTCAGCCGCGCCCGGACGACGTACTGGCGCTGATCGAGAGATGGCGGCCGAGCGTGCTGTTCGGCCTGCCGACGCTCTACACCGCGCTGGCGCGGGCGCCGTCGCTGGCGGCGCGGGACCTGTCGTCGCTGCGCCAGTCGATGTCGGCGGCCGAGATCCTGTCGCAGGAGGTCTATGACGCCTGGAAGGCACGCACCGGCCACGGCCCGACGGAGGGGCTCGGCTCCACCGAACTGCTGCACATCTACCTGTCCAACGCGCTGGACGACCACCGGATCGGCGCGGCCGGCCGGCGGGTGCCCGGCTACGAGATCCGGCTGGAGACGGCGGACGGACGGCCGGCGCAACCGGGCGAGGAAGGCGTGATGCTGGTGCGCGGCCATTCCTCCGCGCCCTGCTACTGGAACCGGCCCGACAAGACCCGCGACACGATGCGCGGCGGCTGGATCCATACCGGCGACCGCTTCGTCGAGCGGGACGGACATTATTACTTCCAGGGCCGCTCCGACGACCTGATCAAGGTGTCCGGCCAGTGGGTCTGGCCGCTGGAGGTGGAGCGCTGCCTCAACGAGCATCCGGACGTGCACGAATGCGCCGTGCTGGCGCATGAACTGCCCGACCGGCGGATGACGCTGCGGGCGATCGTGCGGCTGCGCGAGGGCTCGCGGCAGGGCGACGAGCAGAGCGAGCGGCTGCGCGACTACGTCAAGTCGCGGCTGCAGCCGTTCAAGTATCCGCGCCTCATCGACTACATCGACGAGCTTCCGAAAACCGGCACCGGAAAGATCGACCGCCAGGCGCTGATGCAGCGGGCGTGACCGGGCCGGCACGCCGGGAGGACCGAGGCAGCCTCGCGCACCAGGGACGGAGCGGGCCGCCAAAGCCAAAACGACAGGTTTTTGAAGGGGAGGAAGACATGACACGCATTGGACAACGAGTTGCAACCTGCGCCCTGGCCGCCGCCGTGCTGATCGGCGGCGCCGCAACCGCGCTGGCCCAGGTGGCCTCGATCTCGACGCCGCCGCAGGGCTCGGTGTGGAACACCATGGCCTCGGTGATCGCCGGCCAGGCCCGCACCAGCGCCGGCATGCGCATGGTGGTGCAGCCCTATGGCGGCAATGCCCAGATGATGCAGTCGGTGAACGAGGGGCTGGCGGAATTCTCGCTCAACGACGTCAACGACGTGATCTCCGCCGTTGAGGGCAGCGGCGAATACACGGCGGCGATGCCGAACCTGCGGGTGCTGGCCCGCGTCAACCCGTTCCCGGTCGGCCTCTATGTCAAGGAAAGCTCCGGGCTGAAGGCGGTGGCCGAACTGAAGGGCCGCAGCGTGCCCTCCGGCTGGGACGCCTTTCCGATCGCCCGCTCCCATATCTCGGCGATCCTGGCGGCCGGCGGGCTGACCTGGGACGACGTGCGGCAGGTGCCGGTGCCGGAGCTGATCCGCGGCTCCGACGACATGGCCTCGGGCCGGGTCGACAGCGCCTTCTTCGCCCTTGGCGGTCCGAAGGTGGCCGAGGTCGACGCCTCGGTCGGCGGGGTGCGCTTCCTGACCATCGAGGCCAATGACGACACGCTGGCCCGCATCCGCACGGTGCGCCCGGCCTTCTACTTCTCGCAAGTGACCCCGGCACCGCCCCGCGTCGGCGTGCACGAGCCGATGGCCTTCGTCACCTGGGACAACATCCTGGTCGCCGGCGCGCATGTCAGCGACGCGCAGGTCGAGGCGCTGCTCGGCGTGCTGTTCGACGAGGCCGAGGCGATCGGCACCGCCTATCCGCCGCTGCGGGCGCTGGACCTGGCGAGCGCCTTCAAGGCCTATCCGGGGCTCGACTACCATCCGGGGGCGGTCGCCTTCTTCGCCAAGCGCGGCATCGCGCAGACGCCGGTCGAATGACCCTTAGGTCGTGGACGGGCGGGCGGCACCCCGCCGTCCGTCCGGCGCGCGCGATCGAACCTCGTCAGGACAGACAATGGCACCCACCCAGACACCGGAAGGCGACCATGGCAGCAACCATGGCGGCGGCGTCGCCGCGACGCGCCTGCTGCGCGCGGCGCTCGGCGGCACACTGACGCTGCTTTCCCTTGCCCAGGCGGCCGATCTCGGCTCGCGGCTCGGCTACTCCTATTATACGGAGCAGTTCCTCGCCGCGGTCCTCGGACTGGCGCTGGCACTGGTCTTTCTCGGCGATCCGACGGCGATCGGACGGCGCCGCATGAGCCGGCTGCAGCGCCTCGCCGACCCGGTGCTCGGCCTCGCCGGACTGGGGCTGTCGCTCTATGTCGCGGCGGCCTATCCCTCGCTGGTCGGGCGGGCGATGATGCTGCCCTGGGACGCCCTGGTGGCCGGCATCGCGCTGTTCGCGCTGGTGCTGGAGGCACTGCGCCGCTGCGTCGGCTGGGTGCTGGTGATCGTCGTGCTGACGATCTGCGGCTACGGCCTGATCGGCCATCTGGTGCCGGGCATCCTGCAGACGCGGGAAGTGGCGCCGGTGCGGCTCGCGGTCTATCTCGCCTTCGATCCCAACGGCCTGCTCGGCCTGACGCTCAACGTCGCGGCGACCGTGGTGATCGCCTTCGTGTTCTTCGGCCAGGTGCTGCTGCATTCGGGCGGCGCCGGCTTCTTCAACGACATCGCCATGGCGACCATGGGCCGCCGCCGGGGCGGCGCCGCCAAGATCTCCATCGTCGCCTCGGGCCTGTTCGGCTCGATCTCCGGCGTCGTCGTCTCCAACATCGTGGCGACCGGCGTCGTCACCATCCGCCTGATGATCAAGTCCGGCTTCCGCCGCACCACCGCCGCCGCCGTCGAGGCGGTCGCCTCCACCGGCGGCCAGATCGCCCCGCCGGTGATGGGCGCGGTCGCCTTCCTGATGGCCGACATCCTGCAGAAGCCCTATTCGGAGATCGTCGTCGCCGCCATCGTCCCGGCCCTGCTCTACTACGTGTCGCTGTTCGCGCAGGCCGACCTGCTGGCGGCCAAGCAGGACATCCGCCCGGTCGAGGGCGAGGAGATCCCGCGGGCGGCGCAGGTGCTGGCGCGCGGCTGGGTGTTCGCCCTTCCCTTCGCGGCGATCGTCGCGGCGCTGTTCTGGTTCAACCAGCGGGCCGAGACGGCGGCGCTGTGGGGGGCGCTGGCCGCCCTCGGCATCGGCCTGAGCTGCGGCTACGGCAAGCTGCGCATGGGCCTGCGCAACCTGTGGGACTGCCTGGTCGAGACCGGCGTCGCGATCACCGACATCATCATGATCTCGGCCGCCGCCGGCTTCATCATCGGCGTGCTCAACGTCACCGGCCTCGGCTTCGCCGTGACCTATGCGCTGGTCGATCTCGGCCAGGGCAACCTGTTCCTGCTGCTGCTGATTTCCGCCGCCGTCTGCCTGGTGCTGGGCATGGGCATGCCGACGGTCGGGGTCTATCTGCTGCTCGCGGTGCTGGTCGCCCCGTCGCTGATCGAGTCCGGCGTCGAGCCGATCGCCGCGCATCTGTTCATCTTCTATCTCGGCATGATGTCGATGGTGACGCCGCCGGTGGGCATCGGCGCCTTCTTCGCCGCCTCCATCGCCAAGGCGCCGCCGATGGCGACCGCCATGGAGTCCATGCGCTTCGGCTGGACCGCCTATATCGTCCCGTTCCTGTTCGTGTTCTCGCCGGCCCTGCTGCTGATCGGCGACCCGCTCGACAGTCTGGTGGCGGTGGTCACCGCAGCGCTCGGCGTCTACGCGATCTCCGCCGCCTTTGTCGGCTGGCTGCACGGGCCGGCCGGCCCGGCCCGCCGGCTCGCCACCGCCGCCGCCGGCCTTGCCCTGCTGCTGCCGCCGGGGATCGGCGGCGAGGCGACGCTGTGGATCAACGGCGCGGGCCTTGTCGCCCTCGCCCTGTTGTGGCGGGCCGGAAGCGCCCCGGCGCCGGCGACCGCCTCTCCCCTGACACGCGACTGAAGGAAGGACCGATCGATGTCGTATATTTTCCCACCGCTCCCCGTGCCGACGGTGGCTGTCGCCGGCAGCGAGGCCCTGCTGCCGGTGCGCCGCATCTTCTGCGTCGGGCGCAACTATGCCGCCCATGCCCGCGAGATGGGCAAGGACCCGGAGCGCGAGCCGCCGTTCTTCTTCACCAAGCCGGCCGATGCGGTGGTGGCGAGCGGCGAGAGCGTCGCCTATCCGCCGGAGACCGAGAACTTTCACTACGAGGCCGAGCTGGTGGTGGCGATCGGCCGGGCGGGGCGCGACATCGCCCGCGACACCGCCCTGTCGCATGTGTTCGGCTACGCGGTCGGCAACGACCTGACCCGGCGCGACCTGCAACTCGCCGCGCGCGACAAGGGCCGGCCCTGGGACTTCGGCAAGGCCTTCGACCGCTCGGCGGTGATCGGCCCGGTGCATCCGGCCGAGCAGATCGGCCATCCCGACAGGGGCTTCATCCGCCTTGCCGTCAATGGCGAGATCCGCCAGGACGCGGATCTTAGCGAGCTGATCTGGTCGGTGCCGGAGATCGTCTCGATCCTGTCGCACTCCATCGCGCTGCGGCCGGGCGACCTGATCATGACCGGCACGCCGGCCGGCGTCGGCCCGCTCGCCCCCGGCGACACCTGCACCGTCGCCATCGAGGGGCTCGGCGAGATCGTCACCCCCATCGGCCCGCGCGAGTGATCCCATGACCCTGGTGCTGCACAATTTCTTCCGCTCCTCCACCTCGACGCGGCTGCGCGCCGCGCTGAAGCTGAAGGGGCTCGACTACGGCTATGTCTCCTACGCGCTGCGCAAGGGCGAGACGCGCACACCGAAGTTCCTGGCGCTCAACCCGCAAGGGCTGGTTCCCGCGCTCGAGCGCGAGGACGGGCGGGTGCTGACCCAATCGCTGGCGATCATCGAATGGCTGGAGGAGACCCGGCCGCAGCCGCCGCTGCTGCCGGCCGATCCGGACGGGCGGGCACGGGTGCGGGCGCTCGCCAACATGATCGCCTGCGAGGTCCATCCGCTCAACAACCTGCGGGTGCTCGGCTATCTGGCCGAGCAGTTCGGCGCCGACGAGGCGGCGCAGGCGCGCTGGTTCACCCATTGGGTCACGACCACCTTCGACGCGCTGGAGACGATGCTGGCGCGGGACGGCGAGACCGGCGCCTTCTGCCACGGCGACACGCCGGGCCTTGCCGACATCTGCCTCTACGCGCAGGTGTGGAACAACCGCCGCTTCCAGATCGACACTGACGCCTGGCCGACCATCGCCGCGATCTTCGGCCGGCTCGACGCCATCCCGGCCTTTGCCGAGGCGGCCCCGCCGCGGCAGCCGGACGCCGCCTGACCCGCCACCCGAGACGGAACGGAGAGTGCCATGAACGACGCCCTGACGCACGAGACGGTCGAGCACGCGATGCAGCCGCAGGACAGCCCCGAGCTGCGCGCGCTGTATCGCGGCTTCGCCGACAATCACCTGATCCCGCTCTGGACGCAGATCGGCGACCTGATGCCGGTCCACCCCAAGCCGCGCGCCCGCCCGCATGTGTGGAAATGGGCGGACCTGCTGCCGCTGGCCGAGGCCTCCGGCAAGCTGGTGCCGGTCGGGCGCGGCGGGGAGCGGCGGGCCATCGGCCTCGCCAATCCGGGGCTCGGCGGCCATGCCTATGTCAGCCCGACCCTGTGGGCGGCGATCCAGTATCTGGGCCCGCGCGAGACCGCGCCGGAGCACCGCCACTCGCAGAACGCCTTCCGCTTCGTCGTCGAGGGCGAGGGCGTGTGGACCGTCGTCAACGGCGATCCGGTGCGCATGAGCCGGGGCGACCTGCTGCTGACGCCGGGCTGGAACTTCCACGGCCACCACAACGACACCGACCGGCCGATGGCCTGGATCGACGGGCTCGACATCCCCTTCTCCCAGCACAACGATGTCGGCTTCTTCGAATTCGGCTCCGACCGGGTGACCGACTATGCGACGCCGCGCTTCTCGCGCGGCGAGCGGCTGTGGTGCCATCCGGGCCTGCGCCCGCTCTCCGGGTTGCAGGCAACCGTCAGCTCGCCGATCGGCGCCTATCGCTGGGAGGTCACCGACCGGGCCTTGAGCGAGCAGTTGCTGCTGGAGGAGGAGGGCCAGCCGGCGACGGCAGCGCCCGGCCACGCGGCGGTGCGCTACGTCAACCCGACGACCGGCGGCGACGTGATGCCGACGATCCGCTGCGAGTTCCACCGGCTGCGCGCCGGCTGCCAGACGCCGGCGCGGCGCGAGGTCGGCTCCAGCGTGTTCCAGGTGTTCGACGGGCGCGGCGCGGTGGTCATGGGCGGGCACGAGCACCGGCTGGAGACCGGCGACCTGTTCGTCATCCCGTCCTGGATCGCCTGGTCGCTGCAGGCCGAGACCCGGTTCGACCTGTTCCGCTTTTCCGATGCGCCGATCATGGAGCGGCTGCACTTCGCCCGCGCCCATGTGGAGGAGGCCGGACGATGAGCGATCCGCTGGAGGCGGCGCGCGCCGAACTGCGCCGCCGCCAGGGCGCCGGGGCGCGCTACGACGCGGCGACCGCCCCGGCCCGCACGCTGGCCTGGGCGCGGCAGGGCACCGCCTTCTTCGCCCGGCTGCTGAACGGGCTGGACGATGGCGATCTCGACGCGCCCTCCGCGATCCCCGGCGCGACGCGACGGCAGCTCGTCGCCCATGTCGGCTATCATGCGCGGGCGCTCAGCGGGATCGTCGCCTGGGCGCGGGGCGGCGCGGCCGGGCCGATGCCGGGACGCGCGGCGGTCGACCCGGACGACGTCAGCCGCAAGGCGAGCCAGCCGGCACGGGCGCTGCGCCACCTGTTCGCCCATTCCGCGATCCACCTGGATGTGGAATGGCGCGACCTGGAGGCGCCGCAGTGGGAGCGCGCGATCGAGGATGCGGCCGGGCGGCGGATCGCGCTTGCCGAGACGCCGTGGCTGCGCGCCCGCGCGCTGTGGCGGCACGGGCTCGACCTTCGCGCCGGCGGCCGGATCGCCGATGCACCGCCCGGCCTTGCCGAGACGCTGGCGCGGGACAGGCCGTCGCCGAGCCCGGCGCTGCTCGACCTGTAACGCCCGCAAAGCGCCTTCAGGCGCTCGGGCCGCGACCGGCAGTCACACGCAAAAGCCGCTTTCCTGCCGAAATACACGCCAGGATAGACCCAAATTGAGCCCTGCGGATCATATCAACGGGGCGCCATCCCAAATAGTCTTTTCCTCGACGACAGACGTCGGCTGCGAGGAAAGAGACTATGTCATCCCTTGAAAGACCATATTCAGCCGCTCCCGAAGATTTCGAGAGCGGATATGAGCTGATCTGCGTCCGGGAAGCCGGAAAGAAGGGCCGCGGCGTCTATGCACGCAGGGCGGTCGACGCAGGTACCCTGCTGCAGCGCGCCCCCGGCATCTTCTTCGATGCCGATGAAAGCGCAGTGCTCAAGCCCACCGCCGTCTTCGATCATCTGCTCGCCAACCCGGCCGACTACGCGCCCGGCAATCCCGGCAACACCTATGCGCTGATCAATGGCGGCATGTCCTACTGCAACCACGCAGCCGACAACAACGCCGTGATCCAGTGGAGCTTCGAGGCCGACGGCCTCTGGCTGCAACTGCGCGCCCTCACCGCCATCGCCGCCGGGGCGGAAGTCACCATCCACTACACCAATCTCGACGAGTACCCGGACGGCGACAGCTTCGCCGCCTGACCCCGCGCCATATCGACGAAAGGACCCTTCCATGCTGAAAAAAGCCCGCAAGATCAAGCTGCAAGGCATTCACGACGAGGCCTTCTACAAGGAGCGCGTGTCCCGCTCCCTGTGCTTTCTCGGCCTCGACGAGGAGCAGCGCCAGCTCTCCCAGGACAAGCTCGCCAATGCGACGGTCGGCGTCGCCGGCTGCGGCGGCATCGGCTCCTATCTCGCCGTGCAACTGGCGCGCATGGGGGTGCGGCATCTCAAGCTCGCCGATCCGGACCATTTCGACGCCTCCAACATCAACCGCCAGCTCGGCGCCGGCAAGAACACGGTCGGCCGCAACAAGGCGATGGTGGTCGGCGAGATGGTGCACGAGATGACGCCCGACGTGACCGTCGAGATCTATCCGGACGGGATCCAGCGCCACACCGCCGAGGACTTCGTGGAGGGCTGCGACCTGCTGCTCGACATGACGGATTTCTACCTGATTTCCGAGCGCTACGCGCTGCACCGGGCCTATCGGGCGAGCCCGCGGGCGATCACCATGCTGTGCGCCTGCGTTTGGGGCTGGGCGTCGACCGTCTACAAGTTCGACAAGCACGGCATGACCTACGAGGAGCTGCTCGGCATTCCCGAGGACAAGACGCTGGACCGCGACGACGTCGAGCGGCTGATCAAGATGCAGGCCAACTACTTTCCGCGCTTCCCCGACCGCGACACCGTCTACGAATGGATGGACGATGTCGGCAACATCCCGATCCTCGGCGCGGTGCCGCCGATCGCCTGCGGCTATGTCGCCGCCCGCTCCGTGCTGGTCCTGTGCGGCCTGGAAAAGGCGCCCTATTGCGAGCCGCTGCCGCCGATCCCGGCCTATTACCTCGTCGACACGGCGACCTTCGATGCCGGCTTCTACGCCTTCGACGGCAACTGGGCCAACGACGGCGTGCACGAGGCCCATTTCAAGCCGGACTTCGACTGGCGCGCGGCAAGCTGAGCGCAGCCGCCCCGCCTCTCTTCACGACATCCAGACCTCCGGGAGCCCGCCATGCCGGCCGCAACCAAACCACGGCACCTGCTGTCCATCGACGATCTGGGCGGCGACGCGATCCGGGCGATCCTCGCGCGGTCGCGCGAGATCGCCGCGGGGGCGGCCGGCCGGATTCCCGGAGCCCTTGCCGCCATGCTGTTCTTCTCGCCCTCGACGCGCACGCAATACGGCTTCCAGTCGAGCGTGCTGCGGGCCGGCGGCGGGGTCATCACCATCGAGCCGGAAAGCTCGCGGGCCGGCTCCAACTGGGGCGAGAGCCTTGCCGACACGGCCCGTGTCCTGTCCGGCTTCGCCGATCTCGCGGTGATCCGCCATCCGCAGGCCGACGGGGTCTACGACTTCGCCGCCGCCAGCACGATCCCGGTGATCAACGCCGGCAACGGCATGGGCCTGCGCGCCGAACATCCGACCCAGGCGCTGATCGACCTCTACACGATCGAGCAGGCGTTCGGACGGATCGACGGGCTGAAGATCCTGATCATCGGCGGCACGCATCTGCGCGCCTTCCGCTCGCAGATCCGGGCGTTGGCGCATTATCCGCAGGCCGAGATCTTCGTCCTGTGCCCGGACAAGTTCTGGATGGACCATGCCGATGCCGAACACTATCGCCGCGCCGGCATCCGCTTCACCCGCATCGCCCATCTCGACGACGTCAAGCGCAGCGTCGACGTGATCTATCACAACGGCATCACCGAGCGCCGCGGCGAACCGGTCGACAGCTATTTCGCGCTGACCGCCGCCCGGCTCGCCGATATCCGGCCGGAGGCGATCGTCCTGCATTCGCTGCCGCGGGTCGAGGATCTGGCGCATGACGTCGATGCCATGCCCCAGGCCCGCTATTTCGAACAGGCCCATAACGGCGTGCCCGTGCGGATCGCCGTCATGGAACACCTGCTCACGGCCAAGCGCGAATAGCCTCGACTTTTTTCGCAATTCCGCACGGAAGACCGGTTCCCGCTTTTCCCGGAATTGCTCGGGCACTCCAGATTTCACCACCGCCACCGCCACCGACCTCGCCCCGTCCGCCGGCCCGCCGGACCGGACACGGGAGAGGCTTGCCCAGAAGGACCGCACTCATGCCCCGCATCCCGACGCCCCTCTGCCTCGCCGCCGCCGGCGCGCTTGGTCTTGCCTCCCCCGCCGCCGCCGATCAGGTGACCATCACCGGACTGAACTGGGACGCCGCCAAGGTGATCGCCGAGGTGCTGTCGCAGGTGATCGAGCAGGAGCTCGGCGCGCCGGTGCGGATCCGCGAGGCCGACACCGACACCTCGCTCGCCTCGATGGATGCCGGCGACGGCGAGCACGACGTCTTCCCCGACATCTGGATGCCGAACCAGCAGAAGGCCTGGGAAATCCATGTCGAGCAGCGCGCCACCATCGGCCACAATGCCGGCTACGAGGCCGTGCAGGGCTTCTTCCTGCCGACGGCGACGGCGCAGGCGCTCGGCATCGCCACGATCGAGGACCTGAAGTCGCCCGAGATCGCCCGGCGCTTCGACACCGACGGCAACGGCCTTGGCGAATACTGGGCCGGCGAGGAGAGCTGGGGCGCGACGCGGCTCAACCGCATCAAGATGAAGTCCTACGGCCTCGACAAGCTGTGGGAGCCGTGGATCGCCAGCAACGAGGAGTTCAAGGCGGCGCTGGAGAGCGCGCGGGCGGAAGACCGGCCGCTGCTGTTCTACCACTGGACCCCGGAATGGGTGTTCTCCGTGCATCCGCTGACCCAGGTGGCCGAGCCCGCCTACCGGCCCGGCTGCGACACTGTCTACTCGCCGAGCGAGCGCGAGGACTGGCTGGAGGCGTCTTCCTTTCCCTGCGCCTTCGAGACGAGCCGGGTCTATGTGTTCCATTCCCGCTCGCTGGAAACCCGGTTCCCGAAGGTCGCCGCCTTCCTGACGCGGGTGACCTTCGACCCGGCGGTGATCAACGGCTGGGTGACGGAAACCGGCGTCGCCGGCAAGTCGCCGGACGAGGTGGCAGGCGCGTGGCTGGCGGCCAATCGCGACACCGTCGCCGAATGGCTCGGCCCGGCACAGGCGCAGTGAGGCCGGCATGACCGATCCCTCCGACACCGCCCGGCAGGTGCGCATCGGCATGATCCTGCTGGTGCTGTCCGCCGCCTGCTACAGCACCGCCGGCCTGTTCACCCGGCTGATCGACACCAGCGTCTGGACGATGCTGTGCCTGCGCGGCCTGGTCGCCGGCCTGTTCATCCTGGCGGTGATGCTGGCGCGCGAGGGGCGCGCCGGGCTGGCGCAGTTCTCCGTGTTCCGCAGCCTGCCCGGACTGGTGGCGATCGCCGCCAGCGTGCTGGCGATGATCTTCAACCTGAATGCCTATCTGAACACCTCGGTCGCCAATGTGGTGCTGATCTACGCGACCGCCCCCTTCGTCGCGGCCGCCTTCTCCTGGCTGCTGCTGCGCGAGCCGGCGGCCCCGGCGACGCTGTGGGCCAGCCTCGTCGCCCTTGCCGGCGTCGCCGTCATCGTCGGCGGATCGCTCGGCGGCGGCGGGCTCCTCGGCGACCTCTACGCGATGGCGATGACCGTGTTCATGGCGCTGATGATCGTCGCGGTGCGCTGGGGCAAGGCGCACTCCATGGTGGCGATGGCCTGCGTCTCGGCCTTCGCCTCGTTCCTGATCACCCTGCCCTTCGCCGAGTTCGGCCAGGTCGACGGCCGCGCCCTCGCCCTGCTCACGGCGTTCGGCATCGCCCAGCTCGGGCTCGGCATCCTGTTCCTGACGCTCGGCGCCCGGCATCTCAACTCGGGCCAGGCGGCCTTGATCAGCACGCTCGACGTGCCCCTGGCGCCGCTGTGGGTGTGGATCGCCTTCGCCGACGTGCCGCCGCTCACGACCGCCCTCGGCGGCCTGGTGGTGATGGCCGCCGTCATTTTCTCGATCCTGCAGGGCCGGCGCGCACCGGCACCGGCCCCCGCACCGGAGGCAAGCTCATGAAGATCGACCGTATCGCGGTGTACCGCCTGCCCATCGACTTCGGCGAGACCCGCTACACGACCGGCGCCTCCGGCACGGCGCAGGCGAGCATCGACGGCACGATCCTGCGCCTCGACACCGACGAGGGGCTGGTCGGCTGGGGCGAGATCAGCCCCTGGGGCCGCAGCTACCTGCCCGAATTCGCCGAGGGCGCGCGCGCCGGCATCGACGTGCTCGCCCCCGCGCTGATCGGCGCCGACCCGACCGACATCGCCGCGCTGCACGCGGTGATGGACCGGCATCTCGACGGCCATGCCTATGTCAAGTCGGGCTTCGACATCGCCGCCCACGACCTCTTCGGCAAGAGCGCCGGGCTGCCGGTCTACCGGCTGCTCGGGGGACTGGGCAGCGACCGGATCCCGATGAACTGCGCCGTCTATCACGGCCCGTTCGAGGAGATGGCCGAGCGGATCGCCGCCTATCGGGAGCGCCCCGGCTACCGCATCTTCTCCACCAAGCCGGGCGGCGAGGCGGTCGCCGACATCGCGCTCTACGAACGCCTCGCCGGCATCCGCCGACCGGACGAGATCTTCATCGCCGATGCCAACCGGCTGTGGACACTGGCCGACGCGCTGCGCGTCGCCCGCGCGATCGAACCGCTCGGCTTCAACCTGGAGCAGCCCTGCGCCACCTACGAGGCCTGCCTCCGGGTCCGCCGCGCCACCGGGGCGACGATGACGCTGGACGAGAGCGTCACCGACGGCGACGTGCTGGCCCGCCTCGCCCGCGACAATGCCGCCGACATCGTCCATGTGAAGCTGTCCCGCATCGGCGGCCTTGCCGCCGCCCGGCGCTTCACCGCCTTTTGCGAGATCGCCGGCCTCTCGCTCAGTTGGGCGTCGTCGGGGGGCACGGAGATCGCCGACATGGCGGCGCTGCACGCCGCCGCCGCGACGCCGCGCGCGCATCTGTTCGGCCTGTGGAGCTGCCGCGAGTTCAACACCGAGAGCCATGCGCAGGGCGCGTTCGAGATCGTCGACGGCGTCACCGTGCCGGGCACCCGTGCGGGGCTCGGGATCGTTCCCGACGAGGCCGCGCTCGGCCAGCCGATCGCCCTGTTCCGATGACGGACCGCCGGATCGCCGCAGAGCCCGTCGACCCCCCGACCGCCTGGGAGACCGTCAACCCGACGCCGCACCCGCTCAGCCACCCTTGCCAACCGCCGGAGAGAGACAGATGAACCAGATCGATTACCTGATGGACATGCGAGCCGAGAAGATCAACTCCGCCTTCTATCTTTACGACAACGAGAAGATCGAGGAGAATTTCGCACGCTTCGAGAGCGTTCTTTATCCGCATACCAGCGTCTTCTTCGCCTCGATGGCGAATGACAACCCCGTCCTGCTCGGCAAGATCCGCGAGCGGGGCATGGGCCTGTTCGTCAATTCGCTGAAGCACCTGCGGCTGGCGGAGGCCTGCGGCTTCCCGTCCGAGCGGATCATCTTCGCCAGCACCGGCCTGACCAGCGCGATGATGCGGCACCTGGTGGCGCGCGGGATCCGGCTGCATCTGGATTCGCTGACCCAGATCGGCCAGTTCGGCAAGCTCGGCCTCAAGACCGAGGTGGGCCTACGGCTGAACACGTCCGAGCGCTCGCGCATCAGCCCGTTCACCGGCAACGACAGCCGCATCGGCATCCAGGACCACGAGCTGGACGCGGCGCTCGAGACCTGCCGCAGCCTCGGCCTCGCCGCCACCGGCAGCCATGTCTATATCGGCACGGACATCGTCAGCGTCGACGAGATGGTCGCCGGCATCGAGCGCGCGCTTGAGCTCTCCGACCGCTTCCCCGACCTTGCCTATGTCGATGTCGGCGGCGGCTTTCCGCTCGACGAGACGCGCTTCGACTTCGACGACTACAACGCCCGCATCACCGCGCTGATGTCCGACTTCTCCCGGCGGCGCGGCCGGCCGATCCGGCTGGTGATCGAGCCCGGCCGGGCGATGTTCGGCAATGCCGCGCGCTTCTATGCCCAGGTCACCGACGTCAAGCGGCGCGAGGGCCATTACTTCGTCTGCGTCGACGCCAGCGCGTCGATGATCCCGAGGGCGATGTTCTACGAGGACTACAACCCCGTCCGGGTGATGACCAACGGCAAGGGGGCGCGGCCCGACTTCGACCAGCCGGTCGATATCGTCGGCAACACCACCTATTCCCGCGACTTCCTGGCCCGGCGCCAGACGATCCCGCAGGTCGAGATCGGCGACTGGATCGAATTCTCGCAGGCCGGCTCCTACTGCTACTCGATGATCACCCGCTTCCTCGGGCAGACCTTTCCGCCCGAGTACCTCGCCGAGCGCTCCGGCGCGCTGACGCTGATCCGGCCGGGCGACCTTGCCGAGGAGGCGGTCCAGTGAGCGCGCGAGCCGGGATCGCCGTCGCCGGCCCGCCCGCCGCGACGAGGCCGGTGCGCTGGCCGCAGGAATGGACCTTCGAGGCGGTCGCCGCGGGAGAGGCGCATTGCCACGAGATCGTCGAGCGGCAAGTGCTCGCCGGCGAGGGCGGCCAGCGCATCGAGGTGGTGCGCACCCGCGCCTTCGGGCGCGGCCTGCTGCTCGACGGCCGCATCCAGCACCTGGAGGGCGACGAATACATCTATAGCGAGGCGATCGTGCATCCCGCCGCGCTGGCCCTCGGCAAGGACTGCCGCCGGGTGCTGGTGGTCGGCGGGGGACCGGGCGGGGCGGTGCGCGAGGCGTTGAAGCACCGGGGGGTCGAGGAGGTCGTCCAGGTGGAGATCGACGCCCGCATGGCGGCGCTCACCCTCAGCCATTTCGGCCATATCTCGCAAGGCTTCCACCACGACCCGCGCTATCGCCTGGTGATCGCCGACATTCGCGACCACCTGGCCTCGGCACCGGCGCCCTACGACCTCGTCATCCATGACGTGAGCGAACCGCTGCCGGGCTCGCCGGCGGAGTTCCTGTTCGCCCCCGCGCATTTCGCGGCACTGGCGAGGGTGGTGTCGCCGGCCGGTGCCTTCGTCACCTGGGCGGGCGCCGCCGGGCCTTGCGCGGGCGCGGATGCGGCGATGATCCATGCGCTGACGGCCGGCCACTTCGCCCATGCCGAGGCGCTGGTCTGCCACGCCCAGTCCTATGGCACGTCCTGGCTGTTTTCCGTCGGCGCCCACCGGGATCTCGATCTCGCGGGGCGGCCGGCGAGCCTTGTCGACCGTCTCGTCGCGACCCGGCTGGACGGGCCGCTCACCTATTACGACGGCACCACCCATCGCCACATGGTGTCGCTGCCGAAGGACCTGCGCGCGCGCCTGGCCGGCCGCCGCAGCGCGCCCGGCCGGCAGCCAATGGAGGACCGCAGATGACCGCCGAACAGTCCCTCGCCCACGCACCGGCGCCAGCACCGGCACCGGAGGACTTTGCCGCCGTGCAGGCCCTGTACGACCAGACGATGGCCGACAATGCGCAGGTGCACGATCTGATCTACCCAAAGGTGTTCGGAGCCGACCAGTATATCGGCCAGTTCAGCGACAACAGCGCCGACGAATTGCGGCTGATGGCGGCCCTGATGCAGATGCCGGCCGGCGCCAGGGTGCTGGACCTTGGCTGCGGCCGCGGCCTCGTTGCGGCGTTCCTGGCCGGCGAGATGGGCTGGACCGTCACCGGCATCGACCTGTCGCTGGCCTCGCTGGCCGCCGGGCGGGAGGCCGGCCACGGGGTGGAGCTGATCGCCGGCAATGTCTACGAGCACGCCTTTGCCGAGCGGTTCGACGGCATCTACAGCACCGGGGCCGCCTGCCATTTCGACGCCGCCCGGCTGTTCGCCCGCGCAAGGTCGCTGCTGGTGCCCGGCGGGCGGCTCGCGATCTTCGAGCGCGTGCGCCTCGGCGATATCGACGCCGCCGACTGGCACAAGCTCACCACCGACTGGAAATGCCCGCATGTCTACACCACCGTCGACTATGGCGAGTTGCTGACCGTCGCGGGGTTTCGCGTCCGCCATGTGCTCGACACGACGGAGCGGTTCCGCACCTGGCAGGCGCGCTCCGTCGAGGTGCGCCGGGAGTTGCGGCGGGAGATCGTCGCGGCCACCTCGCAAGAGTATTTCGAGACCTCGCTGGCGCTTGCCGCCTATGAGGCCGACGTCTCACGCAAGGGGCTGCTCGGCTATGCGGCGGTGATCGCGGAGGCGCTGCCGTGACGCCGCCCCTCCACCACCCGCTGCTGGAGGCGGGCGACACCCGCCTGCTCGCGGTCGACGCGGTGCTGGCACAGGGCGATACCGGGCTGACCCGCTACCGCATCGTCCGCTTCGCCGCCTATGGACGGGCGCTGCTGATCGACGGGCTGATCCAGTCCTGCGAGTTCGACGAGGCTCTCTATCACGAGATGCTGATGTCGCCGGCCGTCGCCCTGCATGGGCATCCGCGCCGCATCGTCGTGATCGGCGGGGCCAATGGCGGCATCGTCAACCGCCTGCAGCACCTGCCGTCGCTGCGCGGGCTCCACCATGTCGACCTCGACCCGACGCTGGCCGGGCTCTGCCGCTATCACCTGCCGCACCTGCAGCCGCAGGAGCCGTTTTCCTTCGACTACCGGCTGGAGTTCGAGGATCCCCGCGCCTGGCTGGCGCGAAAGCGCGGCGATCTCGGCGGCTGGGCGGATCTGGTGCTGCTCGACCTGCCCGATGCGGCCGACACGTCCTATGCGGCGGGCGTCTTCGACATGGAGGCGCTGGCGGCGGCGGGCGACCTGCTCGCCCCCGGCGGGCTGCTCGTTACCCATGTCGGGCACTGCCATCCGGCGGCGATCTCGTTTCAGGCGGAGACGGTGGCGCGCCTGCGGCGCCTGTTCGCCGATGTCGTCGTCTACGAGCACCCGATCCCGAGCCTCGCGGTCGCCTGGGGCTTCGCCATCGCCAGCCGCGACCGCAGCCTCGACCGTTTCGCAGGGGCCGCGATGGCGCGGCGCATCGCCGCCCTGCCCGCCGCGATGCGCCGCCACTACGACGCGGAAACCCATCTGGCGCTGCTGCACCGCCCGGCCATCGTGCGGGCGGCGCTCGACGCGGCAACCCCCATCCCCGTCCCCACTCACCCCACCCTCATGGAGACGACAACATGACGCTGTTTCCCCAGATCGAGATCGAAACCGGATCGGACCGGCTGGCGGCATGGGAGCGCGAGGCGGCCCTGCGGCTGCTGGAGCGGCTGCAGATGCCGACCAACTTTCCCTGCTTCTTCTCGCAGAATGCCTGCCGGCGCGGCCGCATCCTCTTCGCATTCGTCGGCGGGCTGGAGGCCGAGGACCTTGCCCGCGGCAGCGCGGCGCTGTCCGCCTATGTCGAGCGGTCGCGGAACTGGGACGGAGACGTCGCCACCGCCGAGCCGCTGGCAATGATCTTCCACCCCGAAACGGTCGCGGCCGACAGTGTCGAGGCCTATCACGAGATCGGCTGGCGGGTGCTGCAGGCCTGGCACGAGCGGGACGGCGCCCCCTGGCCGAGCGAGGTCTCGCGCCTGCCCTCGAGCCCGTTCTGGACCATGTGCTTTGCCGGACTGCAGCTCTTCGTCAACATGAGCAACCCCGCCCACCGCGTCCGCCGCAGCCGCAATCTCGGACCGTCGCTCGCCTTCATCATCAATCCGCGCGAACGTTTCGACATCGTCGCCGGCGACAATCCGCGCGGCCATGCGGTGCGCGAGCGGCTGCGCCGCCGGATCCATGCCTATGACGGGCTGCCGCACAGCCCGGCGCTCGGCAGCTACGAGGCCGGCGATATCGAGTGGTGGCAATACGGCCTTGCGGAAACCAATGCGCTGCCGGCCGGCACCTGCCCGTTCAAGATGAGGTCCGAGCCATGACCCGGATGCATGAGCGGCAGGACGGGGAGACGCTGTCCCTGGCGGTCTGCGAGCTGCCCGACGGCCTCAGCCCCGGCGATGCCGCCTGGCGGGACCTGCTCGACGGCGTCGCGCGGACCCGGCCGCAGGCGCTGCTGCTGAACGAACTGCCCTTCGGCCGCTGGCCGGCGGCGAGCCTGACGTTCGAGCTCGGCCGCGCCGGCAGGACGGCGGCCGCGCATGCGGCCGGCATCGCCGCGCTGGATGTCTTTGCCTCCCTCACCCCCCTCGCCCCCCTTGCCCTGTTCGGCTCGACGGCGCTTCCAGCCGGCAGCAAGCTGATCAACGAGGGTTTCGTCCGGCTGGAGCGGCGCTATCACGCGCTGCATCACAAGCTCTGCCTGCCGGAAGAGCCGGGGTTCCACGAAGACACCTGGTTTTGCCCCGGCAGCCGCACCTTCGGCACCTTCGATCACGGCGGCTTCCGCTTCGCCTTCGCCATCTGCTCGGAGCTGATGGTGCCGGAGGTGCCGCGCATGCTGGCCCGCCTCGGCGCGGATGTTCTGCTGGTGCCGAGGGCCAGCACCGCCGAGGGGTTCGACCGCTGGCTGACGGTGGCGCGGGCGACCGCGCTGGTGACCGGGTGCTATGTCGCCAGCTCCAACCGCGCCGGCGGCGGGGAGCCGGCTTTCGGCGGCGGCGGCTTCGTCATCGATCCGGGCGGCGAGTTGCTGGCGCTGACGGACCCGGCGCGGCCGCTTGCAGCAGTGAGACTGTCGAGGGCGGCGCTGGACCGGGCAAGGGCGGCCTATCCGATGACCATCCGCACGCATCTCGTCCTCACGCCGCCACGCCCCGCGTGACGGGCGCACCGGCGCCGCTCACGGGGCAACAAGCTCAGGGGGCAAGCTCGAGGCGCATGATCGGCCGCGTCGGCGAGCGGCGCGCCACTTGCCGGAAGCCGGCGCGCAGGAAGATCTGGTGAAACCCCGTCCAGGCATAGGAGACGGGATAGGAGGCCTTGTCCGGCGCGATGGGATAGCCCTCGAGGCACGCGGCGCCGTGGCTGCGCGCCAGATCCGCCGCGGCCCGGAGCAAGGGCACGGAAATCCCCTTCCGGCGATGGCCGCGCGCGATGTACAGGCAGGACACCGACCAGACCGGCCGCTCGTCGACCGGCTTCAGCACCCGCGAGGACGACAGGCGCACAAACACCTGGCGCGGGGCGACCGAGACCCAGCCGACCGGCAGGTCGCCGTCATAGGCGAGCACGCCCGGCGGAGGGCCGGCGCGCACGACGTCCTCCATCGACGCGCGGTTGGCCGCGCCGCGGCCCTCGTCATAGGCCGCCTTGCCGAGCCGCCAGAGCATGCACCAGCAGCCGCCATAGCCGCCCTTCGGCCCCATCAGCCGCTCGAAATCGCCGAACCGGTCGGGAGTCAGCGGGTGCGTCTCGACGGCCGGGAGGCTCACGGCAGGATCCCGGTCGGCTTGCCGTCGATGCTGAGGGTATTCTTGCGCCGCCAATAAGCCTCGACGCCCGCCGGCCCCATGTCGGCATAGAACGGCACCAGCTCCTCCTCGCCGCGCTGGCGTTCCAGGGTCATGACCGGAACGCCGGAGCCGCAGGAGGTCTGGACCATGTCGATCGCCAGGTCGAAGATCTGCCGCGTGCCGGCCATCGGGCGGAACATCCCGGCGAGGTCGTCGAAGCCCGCGTCGCGCGGATGCAGCACCTGTGCCCGGCCATAGACCCGCAGGATGCGCGCCTCGCCGGTGAAGGCGCAGAACATCAGCGTCATGCGATCCGCTTCGCGAAGATGAGCGGCCGTCTCGTTGCCGCTTCCCGAGAGATTGAGCCATACGATCCGGTCGTCGCCGAGGATGCGCAAGGTATCGAGGCCCTTGGGCGAAATGTTGACCCGCCCTTCCGGTGCGGCGGTGCCGACAAAGAACAGGTCGCATCCTTCGATGAAGGTCCGCAACGTCTGATTCAGCTTTTCAGCAACAGCCATGTCGCACACACGTCCTTTCGATCCGGAATCCGGAATTGATACCATGGGTTGCAGGAGACGGTCGAGCCGTCACAACTTCGGAGGGTGCCGCCAACGGCATCCGCGCCTTACGAGGGCGCAGGCGCCGCGACCACCGGCGACGACCTGGCCCGCAGGTAGGCGGCGACCTTGCTCCGCCGGTCGAGGTGCAGCCTGCCGAGGATCGCATGCACGTGGTTCTTGACCGTGGCGGGGCTGATGTTCAGCTTGTTGGCGATCTCCTTGTTGGTCAGTCCGCGCTCCAGCAGATGGGCGATCTCAGTCTGGCGCCTCGTCAGATCGAGGCCGAGGGCGGGACAGGCCGCGTCCGCCTGCGAATGATCGACGACCAGATGGAAGTTCAGGGTGATGCGATCGTCAAGGCAGGGTCGGTCGTCCACCTCGTCGCCGTGCTCGCCATGCCGACAGGCTGTCTTCATGCCTTCAATGAGGGCGAGGAGACTGGAACTGCTTATGCCGAGACCGCCCTGCGACAGTTCCGCCAGTTCCAGGACCACGTTGAATTTTGCAGGCTCCGTCATGCCAGGCACCCTCAAAATATTTTCGCTGTCGAATTAAAAAATAAGCAAATCAATAAAGACAAATAAATAGACCGCATTTCCCATTTTCAGGTTCATATCAAGTTTCAACAAATGCGTTTCATAAATATATTACAAAATACAACAATCATATTTTTATAGAAACAGAACATTACGCGACGATAGACAAATGTATTCCGCATAAATACGCGAAACTTGCGCTTTCAAAACAAGGTATTGCCGCAGGAAACGGCGAGCGACGGGGACAGGAGTCGACCGACAACGATGGCCGGAGGCGTCAAGTCCGCTCTTTTTAGTTGAGTGTTGACGGACTACATCTTTCGGATGCAGGGAGGCTGCTTCGCCCCAAGCGGCGGGCCGAGGGCGGGGCGGGGCGCCCGACCGCTTAGGTCCCGAGGAACATCGACCGGATCACCGGGTCGTTGCAGGGCGGCCCGGAGGCGATCCGCAAGGGTCGCCGCGCGGGGTCGCCGGCACCAGCACGGTTTCGTCGAAGGAGGTTTCGTCCGGCGTCTCGACATAGCCGACCGAGTGGACGGTGACGTCCGAATCGGCAAATGCGATCAGGCGCGGGATGCCCCAGTCCGTGCGGGCATGGCCGTGGCCGGCGATCACCACCACCGGCGGGCCATGCGTCGCCAAGGCTGCCAGCGCAGCCTGCGCCAGGGCCGCATCGCGCAGGCGCTGCGCCTCGACGAAGCCGCGCAGCAGCACCGGCGGCAGCGCGCCGCAATGGGTCCGCGCCTTCAGCGCCTCGCGCGCGCCCTGCTCGTCCGGCGGCAGCGGACGGTCGAGGCCGAAGCGGGCGCCGTCCGCCCCGAACACCGCGCCGAACACGGCATCGGCGCCGAGGAACATCGCCTTGCGGGCGTCCTCACGCGTCACCGCCATGCCGAGGATCGCCGCCTCGCGCGCGGCGAGAAACACCGGCGCATAGAGCTCGAAGGGCGGCCAGCGCGTCTCGCGCCAGCGCGCCGCCTCGGCAATCGCCGCCGGATCGGCGCGGTCGGCGGCCATGACCCGCTCGGCCGCCTGCGGCGTCAGCATCTCGAACACCACCGCGGTCGGGCGAAGCGCCTCGATGCGGCGGGCCTGCGCCAGATGGGTCGCGCGGTTGTCGTGCACCTCGCCGAGGATGACGATGTCGGCGGACGCGGAGCGGGCCGGCAGGGGTTGGGCGAGCGCCAGGAGAAGACCGGCGGCAAGGCACCGCGCCGCGCCTACCATGTCAGGCTCGCCTCCAGATGCAGCTCGACCGCATGGCTGCCGCCGCCGGCACGGGCGAGCCGGTCGGCCGGGCCGGGAAGCACCTCCTGGAACATGACGGTGCGGCTTTCGCGCAGGATCCGGCGCAGCAGGGCGACGCAGACCGGATTGGCGATGTCGATCCATTGCGGCTTGCGGTGGCGGTTGGCCATCGAGTTGCTGGCATGCCAGTCCATGCCCGGCTTGCGGGCGACGAAGACCTGCTCGGGCATGCCGCGGGCGCGGAAATAGCGGGCGAGCGCCGTCATGGCGCCGACCGTCGGCAGATGCGCCTCGCCCTCCCCGCGCCAGACCGCGTCCAGCAGATCCTGCGAGGTCTCGTACCAGGTCTCGCGGAAGAGCACGCAGTCGCCATGATATTCGCGCGGCCGGTGGCGCGCGGGCACCGTCTCGTCGCCGACGAAGCCCTTGTCGAGACCCGGCCGCATGACCGCGACGGGGGCGGTCAGATGGATCAGCCAGTGGTGCAGGCCCCAGGCCGGCGACGGCAGCACGCTGCCGAGATTGGCGAAGCGCAGCAGCCCTCCCTCGCCGTCTTCCACTTGCAGGCGCCGCCCGCCCGGCGCCAGCGACACCCGGCAATCCGCCGGCGACAGCAGCGGCACCGCCGCGCCGGGCGGCGCGAAGCCGGCAAGGTAGCGGTCGACGAGGCCGCGATGGCGCTGCAGGCTGCTCACCTCGCTGCCGCGCGACAGGCCGACGAACCGTTCGCCCGTCAGCTCGCTCTGCCGCGCCAGCCAGGCGCGCAGATGGTCGCGCATCGCCGCTGCGTCCTCGCCCTCGCCCTGGGTGTAGCGGGCGAGCAGCCAGACCGGCTCGTCGAAGGTGCCGTTGAGCACCAGCCGCAGCGCGCCGTCCTCGCGGAACGGCTGGACATGGGCGCAGAAGGGATGATGACCGCTGCCGGGGCCGAGCCCTTCGGCGGCAAGGCGGCGGGCCAGCGCCGGATCGGACAGGCGGGCGAGAAGCTGCGGCCCGGCCTGCTGGATCTCCTCGGCAAAGCGCGACAGCGGCATCGCCCCGGCGCCGGGCGGGGCGAGCGCCTGGAACAGGTCGCGCAGCAACCGGTGCTCGGGCGAAGGCATCGACAGGTCCGCGACCGCCCGGCAGACCCGGTCGCGGAGGCCGGCAAGGTCGTAGTCCGGCTGGTCGTGCAGCCGGACCCAGCAGTCGCGATGCAGCCTCGGCGCGTCCTGCAGCAGCGGATCGGCGGCAAGGCGGGCCAGCAGCGCCGGAGCGGGGGCGCCGGCAAGCATCGCCTCCGCCGCGCCGGGCGCCGCCGGAGAGCGCCGCACCAGCCCCCGGTCGACGAGGCCGCGCACGAGACCGGCAGCTTGCGCCTCTGCGATGCCATGCGCCCGGCATGCGGCCGTCAGCTCGGCCAGGGAGAAGCTGCGCCCGGCAAGGGCGCGAAACACCCGGTCCATCGGCGGGCGCAGGCGAAAGCTCCGGTGCCGGGCGGTCTGCCACAGGGCGCCGCGCGTCAGGCCGAGGCTGGTCAGCTCCGCGTCCAGCCGGTCGCCATCCGGGGAAAGGTCTCCGGCGAGTTCGAACCGTTCGCCTTGGCCGAGCGCATCGGCATGATTGTGCCGCAGCACGGCGATCCATTCCTGCGACAGGCTCTCCCGGCTCGAAAGGTCGAAGCGCAGGGGCGACCGCGTCCGCGCGCCGCCCTCCCCGCCGCAGATGCCGATGCCCATGTAGCGCTGGTACGGGCTGGTCTTGTGGGCAACGCGGGCAAGATAGCGAAACAGCCGCATCGCCGCGCGGAACCGGCGACCGGGCTTCTCAGTCGGGTTGCCGAGCGTGGCGGCGAGCCGGGCAAGCCGCTGCCGCACCTCGTCCAGCACCCAGAGCGTACGCGCCTCCAGCGCGAGAGCGCGCAGTGCCTCGAAGATCCGCTCAAGTTCGCAAGGCCAGAGGCTGGCAAGGCCGGCGGTCGGCGGCGCATCGTCCTTGCCCGCCTCGGCAAGTGCCCGGCGGAAGGCGGGCGAGACGAGGTCCTCGAGGATTTCGGCCGGCAGCGGCGCCAGCCGCAGCACCAGCATATCGGCGGAGGCGGCGCGCGGCCCCGTCCATCCTGCGGCGACGGCGGTCTGTGTCCGTGGCTCGGCGAGCCCCGTCATGTGGCGATCGCCTCGACCCAGCGCCCGGACGGGGCGGGGCGGCGCTCGCTCAACTCCCCGGCCCGCCCGTTCACCACATGGCCGCCCTGCATCTCGACGACGAAGTCCCCCAGTTCGGCGATGTCGGGATCGTGGGTGACCAGCACGACGGTGGTGCCCCGCGCCCGGCAGGCCAGCAGCGCCTCCAGCACGCCGGCGCTGCTGTCGCGGTCGAGATTGCCGGTCGGCTCGTCCGCCAGGATCAGGTCGGAGCGCATCGCCAGCGCCCGGGCGATGGCAACCCGCTGGCGCTGGCCGCCCGAAAGCTGGAACGGGAAATGCTGCGCGCGAAAGCCGAGGCCCATCTCCTCCAGCGCCTGCTCCGCCCGCGCCCGGCATTCGCGCGCCGGCAGCGACATGTAGCGGGCCGGCAGCGCCACGTTCTCCAGAACCGAGATCTCCTCGATCAGGTTCAGCGACTGGAAGACGAAGGACACCCGCTCCCGGCGCAGCACCAGCCGGCGGCGGCGGCCGAGGCGCGAGACCGGCGCGCCGTCGAAGCGCACCTCGCCCTCGTCGGGCGCCTCCAGCAGGCCCATGATCGCCAGCATCGTCGTCTTGCCGCAGCCGGACGGGCCGATCACCGTGGTGAGACGGCCGGAGGGGATCTCCAGCGACAGCCCGTTCAGCGCCGTGGTCTCGACATTGCGGCTGCGGAACCGCCTGGTAACGCCGTCCAGCTCGATCTGCATGGCCGTCCTGCTCACTCGATCCTGAGATAATCGGCCTCGGCAAGGCCGAGATAGGAGGAGACGACGACCGCGCTGCCCGGCGCGGGGCCGGTCTTCAGCGCGACCTCGTCGCGGGTGGTGGCGAGGATCTCGACGGGCACCCGCGTCGCCCGGCCGCTCGCCTCGTCCAGCACGAAGACCCAGTTGCCGCCGGTCTGGGCGAGGAAGCCGCCATTGGCGAGGATCAGCACGTCCTCGGCAAGCGCGCGGGTGCGGATCTGGATGTCGAGGCGCTGGCCGTGGACGAGCCCCTCCGGCGGCGCGTCGACGAAATCCATCTCCAGCGTGATCTTGCCGTCGATCACCTCCGGCAGGATCCGCCGCACCCTGAGCCCCCGCCAGCCGCCCCCGCCGTCGCGCCAGCTCGCCTCGTCGCCGATCGACAGACGGTCGAGATAGATCTCGTCGACCTCCGCCTCGATGATCGGCGTGCCGAGCTCGAACAGGGTGACGAGGTTGGCGCCGCGCTCCACCACCTCGCCGCGCTTGACGCTGAAGTCGGAGAGCGTGCCGTCCATGGTGGCGCGGATGTTCAGCGCGTCGAGCGAGGCGCGCGCCGTCTCCAGATTGCGCATCAGGTTGCCGGACAGGGTCCTTGCCTGCTGCGCCTGGTCGCCCTGCCACTGGATCCGCGACTTCAGCATGCCCACGCGCATTTCCAGCACGGCACCCAGATGGGTCTGCTGGCGCATCAGCGCGTCGACCTCGAAGGGTTTGTCGTGGCCCCGCGTCAGCAGTTGGCGGCGGCGCTCGAGCTGGATGCGGAGCTCGGCGATCTCGTTGGTCAGCCGCAACACTTCCAGCTCGTCCTCCTGGCGGCCGCGCTCCAGGCTCTGCTCGCGCTGGGTCAGCGCGTTGAGCTGTTCGGCGACCTGCACCTCAAGCGTGAAGAAGCTCATCTCCGTCTCCGGATTGGAGAGTTCGAACAGCAGCTTGCCGGCGCTCACCCGGTCGCCCGGCTTGACATGGACGGCATCGACCCGCCCGGAAATGCTGTTCTGCAACGCGACGGAGGTGCGCGGCTTGACCTGGCCGGTGGCATGCAGCACCGGCTGGAAGGGACCGAGGCGGACCCGGTCGAGAACCACATCCGCGCGCGCCACCTGGATCACCCGGTCGTCGGACCAGTCGAACCGCGTCACCGCCAGCACGATCACCGCGGCGCAGAGCACGGCCAGGCCGGTCCAGGCGGCGGCGCCCTTCCACACGGGCCGTTTCAACGGCCGGTCCATCGCCTCCAGCCGCTGCTGGGCGGCCGCCGGCGCACCGCCCTCGGCTCCAGGGCGGCGCCCGGCTCCGGCTCCCGGCCCGGGCCGCACGACAGGATGCGGACGCGGCGCCTCGTGCAGGGTCATCGCACCTCCAGCAGGAGTTCGCTGCCGGGGATCGCCTGCGCGCCGGGTGAGGCCCGCCCCGCATCGGAGCGGAAGACGATGTGGAAGGCGCCCTCGCCGCCGGCCTCGATCCTGCGGGCGATCTCCGCCCCGCGCTCGGGATGGTCCGGCGAGACGAGGCGCAGGACCATGCCGCTGAGCACGTAGACGCGCTCGCCCTTCTCGGTACCCTGCTCCTCGCTTGCGACCAGGGCCAGTTCGGCGAGGTGCCGCTCGCTCGCCGCGAGGTCGCGGACGCCGAACCAGATTTCCGACAGGCCGTCGGCGCCGTTGCCGTGCTCCTGCCACTTGCGGTCGTCGTATTCGGGATAGTCCGCCCGCACCGCCGCGATGCCCGCGTCGTCGCGCTGCGCGAAGCTGAAGTTCCACAAGGGAAAGTCGAAGGAACGGATGAAGAGCAGGTCGAACATCTTCGGGTAGCTCGTCTCGCCGCCCGCATGCAGCGGAATGATGTCCGTGGTCGGCACGCCGCTCGCGGCCAGCGCCATCATCGCAGCGCCGATGTCGCGCACATAAAGCGCCAGCGCGACGGTGCGCGCGCCGCTCATCTCCAGCCGCTCGTAGAACGGGCGGCGGCTGAAGAACTCGACGCTCTGCCCGGAGGACAGCATCACCATGACGCTCTCTTCGCCGCTGGCGCGCGCGCCGATCTCCCAGGGGGTGAAGCCCATCTCCTCGCGCAGCCAGCGGCTGGTCGCGGCCACGTCCTCCACCGCGATGCGCAGGAAGCCGAGGGTCTCGACATTCTCCCGCGCGCCGGCCACAAGTCCGCCGGAGGGGCCGCTGAGGCCCGGCGGGACGACCGCGTGCTGCGCCGTGGCCGGCGACACGGCAAGGAGCAGGCCGAGCAGGACGGAAACGAGAGCTTTCATCGCAGGATCCTTGAAAGGGTGGCAAGACACAGGAGCGCCGGCGCCAGCGCCAGCACCGCGAGATAGAGGCGGGCGAACCGCTTCAGGCCGGGCGGACCGGCGAGCCGACCCCGCCGCAGGCGGCAGGGACCGTAATCGGGGTCGGCGCGGGCAGCGCGACAGGCGCCGACCAGATCGCTGCGGCCGAAGGGCGTGAGATTGGCCAGCAGCAAGGCGCTCCCGGCGAGCGCGAGCGCCTGCAGCGGGGCGACCGGCGCGGCCCCGACCCACAGCAGCAGCAGCGCAAGCGCGGTCAGCAGCAGGTCGCAGAACGGTCCGGCGAGATGCACCAGCGCGTGGTCGCGCGGCGCCAGGTTCCAGGCCTCGCGCAGGTCGAGCCAGGGCATCGGCAGGCCGGCCCGCCCGCGATGGAGGCCGATGGCCGAGGGCCTGACGGCGAAGAGGCGCGCGACCAGAAGATGCGCCGCCTCGTGCGCCACGACGAGGACCGGCACGGCGAGCGCCAGCCAGCCGAGCGTCGCCAGCGAGAGCGGCGTGCCGGTCTCCCCAGACGGCGCGACTTGGGCAATGAGGAAGCCGGTACACAGGACGATGGCAGCCAGCGCCAGGACGCTGCCGGCGACGAGCAGCACGGCGCCGCTGCGGCGGGGCGGGCTCCGCTCCGGCAGGCCCGCCAGCGCATGGCGGGCGATCAGCGCCTCGGCGGCGGACAGCAGCGCCCCCGCCGAGGAGGGCTCGCCCGCCGCCGCCAGATCGTCCAGAACGGCGCCTCGGTCGCGCCCGCCGAGCAGCGCCAGCACGGCGCGCGACAGCGGGCCGCCGACCCTGAGATAGGGCGCGGTGCCGCGCGGGATGAGGAAGAGACGGCCGCCGGCCTGCACCAGCATCGGGGCGGCCTCCGCCATGCCGGGTGCGGCGGGCCGGCTCATGAGCGCGCCCCCTGCCCGACCGCCAGTCCGGCAATCGGCGCGATCCGCCAGCTTTCGCCCGGCAGGCAGGCATTCAGCCCCTCGTTGAAGACGCCGCCGAGCAGCGTGCCCTGCAGCCCCCTTGCGCAGGCGCCGAGCCAGGCGAGATGCAGGCCGGCGCCGAGCGCCTGCAGCGCGTAGCGATAGCCCGGCGCGCCGGTGTCCCGCGCCAGCGGCGCCATCTCCAGACCGGCGACCAGCAGGGCGGGAGCCGTGTCGGGCACGGACTGCCAGAAGACGCGGGTGTCGCCGATGCCGGGCGACCAGCGCGGCTGTCCTTCGCAGCCCGCCGCCACCAGGCCGCGGGCGCGATCGACCGCGACGAGACGCAGATAGGGCGCAAGGCTCGGCGCATGGCGGGCAGCGCCGGCCCGCGCCTCGGCGAGAAGCGCAAGGATCGTCTCCGGCGACAGGGGCGCGGGCGGCAGCAGGCGCACCGCCCGGCGCGCGCGCAGCACCTCCTCCATGCGCGCCAGATCCCCCAGCGAGGGCTGCGGCTCGGCCGGCGCAGCGCGCAGGCGATCCCGCAGTGGTGCCTTGCCGAGCGCGACGATCCAGTGCGGCAGGCGCGGTTCGTGAAGGGCCTGCGGGTCGTCCAGCGGGTCGTCCAGTGGCTCGTGCGGCGGCGCATCGGTGTCGTCCGGAGCCGCGAGGCAGAGCGACAGCATGTGGCGATCGTCGAGGAAAGGGAGCGGCAGGCGGCGCTCGATGGCACCCATGTCGAGGTCGGTGCGCACGACAAGGTCGAGGCCGAGCCGCGCTGCCGCCTCCATCAGCACGGCACTGGAGACGCCGGCGTCGAGGCCGCAGATCTTATAGGCCGCGTCCTGGTACTTGCGCGCCACCCGCCGCAGCCGCGAGACGACGAGGAAGGCAGGGCCGTTGTCCGGCAGGCCGGTTTCGGCGCCCACCAGCGGCGCCCCAACACGCTCAAGCAGATGATCGGCGTCGCGATAGCGATAGAGGCCCGCCGGAAGGTCGGTGTCCTGCGGCAGGTTGACGATGAGCGCGGCCGAGCGCAGATCGCCGCCGGACGGCGTGAGGCGCCGGCCCTCGTCCTCGCCGAAGGCCCATTTGCACAGCAGCGACAGGCGAGAGGCCATGGTCGCCCCAGCGCCGGGATCAGCGCCGGGATCGGCGCCGGGATCGGCATCGGGCAAGGCCAGCGTCGGCACGCCGTGGAAGGCCGATGCCGGGCCGGCCGCCAGCTTCCGGTTCTTGCTGGCATAATGCATCAGATAGGTGCGCGGGCTGAGGTGCCGGCTGAACAGCTCCTCGATGCCCGACTGGGCGGCGGCCACCAGCATCGCCGCGTCGGGAAGGTCCGCCGACGCCGCCGCGACATAGGGCGAGACCAGCACGATCTCGCGGGTGATCGGAGCGCCCGGCGCGCGGCGCGCGAACACTTCGACGCTGTTGAACTTGCGGCCGCGCTCCAGGCCGCAGGCAAGGCGGAACAGCCGCGCGGCGGAAAGGCTGGCGCGCAGACCCTCCAGCACCGGCGCGGACCGGTCATGGCTTGGTGCCTCCAGCCAGGGACCGGCAAGCCAGCCGGCGACGGTCGCCGCCGCTTCCGCCGGGACCAGCGGCCCGAGCCGGAAGCTCTCCGGCCCGCCGCCGGCGAACAGCACCAGCGTGCCCGGTTGCAGGGGCAAGGGCGACAGGGGCTCCGGCGACAGGGGCAGATCCGCCGGATCGTCATACAGCACCAGGGCGACATCCGGCGCGCCGGCATCGGCGAGGCGCAGGCCGGCGGCCCGGATTGCCGCTTCCGCTTCGCCGCAAAGGGAGGCCGGGCCGAGGACGCGCACCCGGAAGCGGTCGACCGCCGCGCGCAAGGCGGCGCGCGAGCGGTGGACGCTGTCGGCGGCGACGACCTGCTCCCAGAACCGCTCTGTCTCCGCCTCGCGCAGCGGCACGCCGTCCGCCGCATCGGGCGCACCGTCCTGCATCACCCCGCGCCGGTCCAGCAGGGTCACCAACTCGTCGACATTGCGCAGCGCCTCCCCGGCGCCGCCGAAGTCGGGGGCAAGGCCTTGCGCGATCTCGGCGGGCGTCCGCGTGCCGTCGCACAGGCCGAGCAGCCGCCTGACCAGCGCGTGCGGAACGGTGCTGCGCAGGACCTCGCGCCGGCCGCCGCACAGGATCGCCAGCCGCGACGGCCCGAACGGCAGGACCGGAACGCTTGGGGGAAAATACGGCCTTTGCAGCGACAGCCGCAGCAGTTCGGGATCATGCGCCCGCTGGGCGGCAAGCTCGCGGGCATGGGCGCGCTCGACCGTCACCATGCCGGCGCCTCCCGGATCTCCGGTTCGGGTGCGGCGTCTTCTGCGGCGGGCAGGCCGAGCATTGCGGCAAGATGGCGGGTGGTGCGCCGGCCGCCGGGGACCGTGCCGCGACAGCGGCAGCCATGCAGCGCCAGCAGCCGCCCCTCCTCCAGGAAGCTGCCGTCAGTGAGGAAGCGCAGGAAGCGCCCGTCGCTCTCCTCTGCAGGGCGGCGCAGCCGCGCGGCAAGAGCCCCGGCGGCCAGCGCCGGCAGATAGGGCGGAAAGCCCGGCCGGGCCTCCGGCAGGCGCGCGAGACAGGTGCGGCTCAGCTTGTCGAGGCGGCCGGCATCGTCCTGGCTCGACACGGCAAGGCGGCGGCGGGCGAAACACTCCGGACAGCCCGGCCGGCCGGCGCGGAACTGCGGCCCGATGGTCAGCCCGTCGTTCAGGAGGCCGATCAGATGCAGCCGGCAGCCGCTGCCGGCGAGCCGGTCCCACAGCCGCGTCAGGACCTCCGGCCGGTCGACGTCGAGGATCGCCAAGGTGTCGGCGGCCGGCAGCCCTGAGAGGGCTTCGACCGGGTCGGCCGCGCCGTCGAGATCGACGGCCGCGGCAATCGCCACCCCTTCCGCGCACAGCGCCTCGAGCACCCGGCGCCCGAAGGCACCGGAGATGACGCATTGCAGGACCGGCGCGGCGGCGGGGGCGGAGCTTGGGGAGGCAGGCGCCAGGGAATCGGCCATCTCGTCGGTTCCTCTCACGCGAAGGGCTGGGGATAGGGATTGGCGGCGGCGGGCTCGAAGCGGCCGTAGCCGGCCTTGCGCGGATAGGCGCGCAGCCGCGCGTGGCCGAGGTAGCGGGCCGAGGGCAGGAAATCGAGCGGCATCAGGTCCGGCGTGACGGCACGGATGACGCTCAAACCCTGCTCGCGCAGATCGTCGGTGGTGAGGTCGACCAGCGTCAGCTCGAAATCGAGCGCCCGGAACCGGGCGACGAGCCAGTCGAACTCTTCGCGCGCATCCGCCTGGCTGCCGGGCGCGAGCCGCGAGATCGGGCTCTCCCGGCCGTGACCGGAGAGAAAGTCGAAGGCGCCGGCCTGCTCCGGCCGGCCCATGTAGCTGGCGCCGAATTCGAGGCGGGTGAACTGCAGCGGATCGTCCGGGATCTCCTGGAAATAGGGGATCGCCGTGCGCGCGACGCAGGCCTCGCGCACCACCTTGCCGCAGGCCGTCCAGGGGTCGAACTCGGTGCTGCAACCGACGAAGCTGGCAAGCTGCGGATGGCCCTCGTATGTCTGCAGCAGATAGACCGTCGGCACGCCGAGATCGGTGGTCGCGTCGAAAAACTGGTGCTGCAGCGGCAGGCCGGCGGTGCGGGCGAGCGCCTCGCCGACCTCTCGCGGCGGCGCGGCGTCGAGGACGAGCCGGGGCAGCGGCAGCCGGCAGATCCAGGTGAGCGCGATGGCGTCGCGCTCGATGCTCTCGCAGATCGCCGCGACCGCCGCGCGATAGGGACAGTCATGCAGCGCGATGCCGGTGGTGATCGGCGCCCAGAACGCCTCGCCCGGCAGCAGCTCGAACACCAGATGCGACATCACCAGCGGCAGCCAGACCTTGCGGCCTCGCGTCACCGAATATCCCTCGACCCAGCGGATCGGCCGGTCGGGGTCAAAGGCATGGAGCTGGCAGCGCGGATCGGCAAGTTCCGCCGCATCGCATTTCGGCCAGCGGCGATGATCGAGGGCGGCCGAGCCCAGCTCGCGGGCGCTGGCGAGGATATAGTCGGTCTCGTCGAAGACCGAGCTGGCATAGCGTTCGGCCGCCTCCGCCACCGCCCGCACATAGGCGAGATCGGCGCGCAGGTCGCCGCCATTGCCGGCGGTCAGGGTCTCGGCCGTGCTGGTGCCGTCGCCGGCGCGGATCCAGGGATAGGCCAGCGAGACGTTGCACAGGCGTGCGGTGCGCCGGCGGAAGTCCGGCACGCCCAGTTCCTCGTCGTCGATACCCGCCACGCTCTGGACGATGCCGCAGGAAGCACTGAGGATCGAGGACCAGGGAACGCGGGCGGAAAACGCGCTCTTGTCGAACACGTCGATCATGCCGGCACCCGGTCGAAGGCCGCGACGAGGCTGGCAAGATAGGCCTCGTCGGCGGCCGGGAAGCCGAGCCGGTTCATCATCAGGTGGCACAGGTTGAAGGCCAGTTGGTCGCGGAAATTGTCGTTGCGCGCAAAGTGCCGCCCGGCCGCGCGCGACACCTGCCGGATCGACGCCTCCCAGCGGGCGAGCAGATCCTGTTCGCCGGCGACGAGCAGCGCATCCGCATCCAGCGGATCGAAGGGGAGGACGCGAAGGTCGGCGATCCGTTCGGCGAAGCGGCCGCGATGGTCCTCGGCCGGGTCGGCGCCGCGCAGCCAGTAGTCGCAATAGTCGGCGAGGAACTGGCGCGAGGGTCTCGGCAGCTCGAACAGATGGACGCAGCGCGCCATCAGCAGCGGCGCGATCCCCTTGCGCGAGCGGCCCTCGAGCAGTTCGGCGCCGATCGCGGCAACGGCGATCTCGCTCGACACCTGGAAATGGGTTTCGCAGGCCTCCAGCATCTCGCCAAGGCCATATTTGCCGGTCTCCGGCTCATAGGCGTCGCGTTGGACATGAGCACGGGGGGCGCGGGGAGCCGGCACCATTGCTGCCGCCGCGCCCTCCGTCCGGCGGGTGGCGACCAGCGGCGTGAACGGGCTCTCCGGCGTGAAGGGCAGTTCGTCGGCACGGGTGCGCAGCTCCCGCTCGATGCGTGCGGCGAGCGACTCCCGCGCGTGCGGATCGGCCGGCAGGAACCGTGCCCGCAGATGCGGCCCGCCATCGTCGATCATGCGCAGGAAATGCCATTTGGCGACATCGCCGCGCCCGGCGAGCGGCGCCAGATCGTTGGCGATCAGATGATCGAGGCCGGCGCCGAACAGGCCGGGATAGAGCTTGAAATAGATCCAGCGCGCGCCGTGCGCCGCCGCCATGTCCTTCGTCCCCGTCATGCCCTGCTCCCCCTCATGCCCTGCTTTCCCTCATGCCCTGCTCCCCATGTCGAACCGGAAGAACCGGACGGACACCGCCGTCAGCAGCACCGTCGCGCCCGCCAGCACCGCCAGGACGAGCCCGATCGGCAGGGCCTGCGGCTCGCCGGTCGCGGCCAGCCGCAATCCGTCGACCAGATAGGTGATCGGCAGCGCGTTCGAGATCAGCGCCAGGGCGCTGCCGGGCGGCACCTGGAAGAAGACGTTGCCGAAGCTCAGCATCAGGAAGTTGATGGCGAGCGTCAGCAGCACGCCGACCTGCTGGTTGCCGACGATGCCGCCGAGCGCGAAGCCCATGGCGACGAAGCAGCCGGTGCCGACCGCCAGCAACGCGGCGAAGAGCACGCCGCTGCCCTCGATGCGAAAACCGAAGAGACCGGCCGCGATCGCATAGAGCCCGACCATCTGCACCAGGGCGATCGCCAGCCGCGTCGCCAGCAGCGCCGCGACGATCTGCACCACGGTGATCGGCAGGGTCTTCATGTGGCGGAAGACGCCGCGCGCGCGCTGCTGCAACAGCGGCGTCGAGGTGCCGAACAGGCCGAGTTGCAGCAGCGACATGGCGAAGAAGGCCGGCAGCAGTTGCACCAGTTCGGAGGACCGGCGCACCGGCTCGAACCGGTAATCGAACGGCAAGGGACCGGCCTGCCGGCCCGCCGCCGCCAGCACCGCCGTGTGCAGCAGGGTCGCCAGCGCCGGATCGGCCGAGACCTCCAGCCGGATACGGTCGTCGGCGCCGACCGCGACCGAGACGACGCCTGCCGCCTTGTGTCCCGCCGGCAGCAGGCGCAGGCCGGGAACGCCGGCCAGCGCCTCGACCAGCGCCTGTGCCTGCGGCGCGCCGACATCGCCCTCAAGCGCCAGCGGCAGCGGGCCCGGCGCCCCGCCGCCGGAACTGCTCATGAAGAAGATCACCACGAAGATCAGCGGGAACACGAAGGTGAAGAAGCTGGAGGTGAAGTCCCGCAGGTATTCGCGGAAATTGTTCAGCACCAGCACGGCGAGCAGCGGCGCGTTCATCGCCTCGTCTCCTTCAGGCCCGGCCCGAGCAGGGCGACGAAGACATCCTCCAGCGTCGAGCGGCGCTGACTCAGCCGCGCCAGATCGAGATGCGGGCGCAAGGGAGAGACGAGCACCGCGTCGAGCAGACCCGCGTCGAACACGGCCCGCGTCCCGCCGCCCCGCTCCCGCTCCAGCGTCAGGCCCTCGCCCATGGCCGGATGCGCGGCAAGGATCCGTTCGGCGGCCAGGGCATCGGTGACGGCGACGGCAAGGCGCGGCGGCGTGCCGTTGCGGGCAATCAACTCGTCGGGCGTGCCGCTTTCGCGCACGCGGCCGTTTTCGAGAATGACCACATTGCTGCTGAGTTCCGTCGCCTCGGCCATGTCGTGGGTGGCGAGCAGGATGGCGGAGGGTGATGTCTTGCGGTCGCAGAGCCGCCGCAGCTCCGTCCAGAAGGCCAGCCGGCTGAAGGGATCGAGGCTGGCCGTCGGTTCGTCGAGGATCAGCACGGCCGGCTCGCCGACCAGCGCCGCGACCAGCGCCAGCTTGCGCTGCTGGCCGCCGGAAAGCTGGCCGATGCGCTTCTTCCAGGCGGCGTCCAGGGAGAACGCCTCGATCAGCCCCGTCGGCAGATCCGGGCTGCGATAGGCCTTGCGGACCATCGCCAGATATTCGTCGGTGCGCAGCAGCGGCGGCAGGCTCTGGGTCTGCAGCACGATGCCGACCCGGCGCCGATGCTCCAGCGGCAGGCCGGCAAAGGGCGCGCCGAGGATCTGCGCCCGCCCCGCATCCGGCTTGCGCAGCCCGACGAGGATCTCCAGCAGGGTCGTCTTGCCGGCGCCGTTCGGCCCGAGCAGCGAGGTCAGCGTGCCGGGCCGGCAGTCGAGGCTGACCCCGTCCAGCGCCTGGTGATCGCCATAGCGCTTGCGCAGCCCCTCCACGGCCAGCCCGGACGCGGCGGAAGGTCCGGAGACGCGCAGCCGGCTGCCCTCCTCCGCGACAGCGGCTCTTTCGCGAAAGGCCGCGGCACCGCCGGTATCGGTCATCGTCTTCATCGTCCCCGGACCCGCTCCGCCAGCCTATTCGTGACAGCTACTGCAGCCGGTGTTGTAGCCACCGGTGCCGGTTATGCAGCCGATGCAGAAGAAGGACCCGACCGTGGAGCCGGCGCCGCTGCTGATCGTCGTGCCGGTCGACAGACAGTCGCTGGTGGTCGCCCGGGCCAGCATCGGCTCGGTCTCCTCGATATAGCTTTCGTAGACGGCCGCGTGCGCGGACGTGGCCGCGATGTCGAGTACATGCTGCATTCCAGTCTCCTTCCGTATCCTGGTGTCGATGCGGGAAACTCCCTCGCGCCGGCCGGCCCGCTCTCCCGGCCGGGCGGCTTTCATTGGAGATCAGTGGTCGGGGACGGCCCGTCCCCGTCAGGGTCCTCCCGTGGCTGTGGCGACAAGATCGGTCCCCCGCGAGATCAGCAGGAGTTCGACGGCGATGCAGGCGGCAAGGGCCAGCGCCGACGACAGCACCAGGCCGAGGCCGAGGGTCGCCAGCACCGCCGGCGAGGCGACCGCGATCCGCTCCGCCTGGCCGGAGAGCCAGGCCTCGCCGAGCAGCACGGTGGCGGCGGCGGCCACCGGCATGGCGAGCAGCAGCGGCGCGACCTGCCGGCTGGCGAGGACCGGAGCCAGTTGCACCGCCGTCGCGCCCAGCAGCCGGCGCAGCCCCAGTTCGCGGCGGCAGGTCACCGAGCGGAAGCGGATCACCGCGAAGAGCGCGCCGCCGACCACCGCAAGGGTGGCGAGCCAGGCGCCGAGGCCGAGCAGCGCCGCGCCCTCGGCCGGCCGGTTCGCCGCCCGGTAGAACGCGTCGACCTCGATGCGCGAGGGCGTCGCCTGCGGCCACAGGCGCCACCACACGGGAAGGATGCCGGCAAGGCGGGACGGCGCGGCGGCGCCGTCGAAGCGCACCGTGGCGACGCGGAACAGCCGGGGATCGTGATAGACGACCAGCGGCGGGCTCGGCATATGGCGCCCGTTGAGGCGGAAATCCTCCACCACCGCCGCCACCCGAAGGCTGATCTGCGGTCCGCCGTCGAAGCTGAGCACCTGCTGGCCGACGGCCTCGCCCGGCGAGGCGAAGCCGAGAAGGGCCGCCGCGCCGCGGTTCAGCACCACCTGGTCGCGGGCCTGCCTGCTGCTGTCGGGCAGCGCGCCGGCAATCGGCTCCACCCCGATGGAGCGCAGGAAGCCGGCATCGGCCGCCAGCGCCTGGTAGCGCTTCTCGCTCTGGCGGCGGTCGGTGGCGGCGCGCAGCTCCATATAGCTGTAATCGTGCAGCGTGCCGGGCAGCGTCTTGGCAAAGCCCACCTCGCGCACGCCCGGCAGCGTCAGAAGCTCCTGGCGGAAGGCCTCGTGACGCTCGCCGAGCACGTCGTCCTGGTCGACCTGCAGGGCAAGGGTGCGCTCCAGCGACAGGCCGCTGTCGCGGCCGGCGAGATGCAGATGCTGCAGCACCAGCACCAGCGACAGGCCGGCCGCCGTGCCGCAGACGACGAAGGTCGCCCACAAGGGCACGGCGCGCCGGACGGCACCCGGAGCGGCGTCGGGCCGGGCGAGCGGCGCCACGGCGACGAGGACGAAGGCCGGCGCGGCGAGGGCGACCAGCGCCAGCCCCTCGACCGGCGTCAGGGCGAAGGCCGACGGATCGAGCCGCAGCAGCCCGGCGACCAGCCGCGACAGGCCGATGCCGGCGAGCGCACCGACAGCGCAGACGCCGACGGCAGCGGCGGCTGCGAGCGCTGCCAGGGCCGACCGCCCGCTCGCCGCCGGCACCGCGAGACTGGCGAGGATGCGCATCAGCTCCGCCACCTGCAGGCGCGCCAGCCCCGCCCCGTAGCCGAAGGCCGCCAGCGCGACGCCGGCCAGCGCCGCGGCACCGATCCACAGCAGACGCGCCGAGGCCGGTGGGATCGCCGCCACGAGTTCCTCGTAGACGCCGTCCGACAGCCAGATGGCCGCCGCCGGCCGGGCGCGGAACTCCGGCGTCCAGCCGCCGAGATAGGGGGCGCGGGCGGTCAGCGCGGCGGCGATCGCCTCGGCCTTTTCGCGCCCGCCCTCCCCCTGGAACCGCAGGAAGGTGTAGGCGCTCGGGCGCAGCCACTCCATCGGCAGTTGCCGGAGGCTGTCCGGCAGCAGCGCCCGGTCGATGGCGCCGGGCACCGCATCGACAAGCACCACGTCGGGACGGAAGACGGCGTTTTCGGCGAAGGGCTGGAATACGGCGGCGACGGTGTAGGTCGTCCGGCGGCCGCGCCGGTCCGGCTGGGCCGGGGTGATGCGCTGGCCGACCGGATCGCGCGTGCCGAACAGGCGCCGGGCCTCGGCGGTGCTGACCAGCGCCTCGCCCGGCCCGAGCCGGTCGATGGCGGGCGCCCCCTGGCGGATCCGCCAGTCGAAGACGGCAAGCGACGGCGGATCGCTGCGGAAGACGGCGCCGCCGGGCAGCGACATGTCGTCGATGGTGAGCTGCGAGCGCAGCGGCGTGAAGCGGCCGGCATGCGCCAGCGCCCCGTGATCCTGACGGATCAACAGGGCCAGCGGATCGGGCGAGGTCGCCCAGCGCCCGCTCTCGCCGGAATGGCTGGAACTCCAGAGCGTATCGATGCGCCACAGGTCGGCATCGACGAGACGGCCCGGCGCGAAATAATAGCGGATCGCCCCGATGAGGACGATGCAGACCGCCACGGCCAGCGACAGGACGACGAACAGCAGGAGGAAGCTGACCCACTGGCGGTGGAGCTTCGCGGCGACAGCGCGAAATACAGCCCGTCTCGGAACATATCCGGATAGATCCACAGCCACCGCCCCGAAAACCGCACCGGCGACCCTGCCGGCAGGGTCGGCCGAATGCGTGTCGCTGGCTGGCCGGCAGGTGGACCGCGTGCCCTCGTCTGGCTTGCGGTCCATGCGCAACGGCTGGCTATGGCGCGATCTTAAAGTGAACCCCCGAGGTGTCAACTTGCTATTACTGTCTATTCTTCATGTATAAATTTCATTTCATAAAACTCATCATAGGAATTAAGTATTGTCATTTCTCGCAGGATCGTTCCATTTATATGATGAAAATATTTATTGATACGCAACACGGGAAATGCACCCGTCCGGACGGGCCGCTGGCGGCAGGAGAAGGGCAGCTTGCGGAGCCGTCTTGCGGGGAGCGGCTTGTTCGGGGGGCCGTTCGCCCCTACCGTTTGCGCGACGATCCTGCGTTCAGACGATCCTGCATTCACCAGCGACCCGGTCCGGCGGCATGTTTTCCTGGCACCAGCAACTGCGCTCGAAAGGCACTGTCGAACCGCTGGTGGGGGCGGCCATCGGCGTCGGCATGACCGCCGAGGCGGCCGAGCGGGGCGGCGCGGACTTCCTGCTGGCGCTCAATGCCGGGCGCTACCGGGTGATGGGCGCGACCTCCATCGCCGCCATGCTGCCGCTCGACAATGCCAACCGCTTCACCGATCATTTCGCCCGGCGCGAGATCCTCGACCGGGTCGGCGTGCCGGTGTTCTTCGGCGCCTCCGCCTTCGATCCAAAGCTGGACCTGCGTGCCTTCGTCGCCGAGCTGGCCGCCGCCGGCTATCACGGCATCGCCAATTTCCCGACCAGCATCCATTACGACGGCCGCTTCCGGCGGGCGCTGGAGGAAGCGGGGCTTGGCTATTCGCGCGAGGTCGAGCTGCTAGGGGAAGCACAGCGCCAGGGGCTCGCCACTTTCGGCTATGCCAAGAGCCGCAAGGAAATCCAGCACCTGCTGGAGATCGGCGTCGACATCCTGTGCCTGAATTTCGGCTGGAACGCCGGCGGCACGCGCGCCGTGGCGCAGGCCTTCACCCTGGAAGAGGCGGCCGACCGGGCGCGGCGCATCTTCTCCGAAGTGCGGCAGGCGAGCCCGCAGACGATCTGCGTCTTCGAGGGCGGGCCGATCGTCAGCCCCGACGACATGTACCGGGTCTGCCGGGATGCGCGGGCCGACGGCTATGTCGGCGGCTCGACGCTCGACCGGATGCCGCTGGAAATCTCGGTGATGCAGAAGACCTCGGCGTTCAAGGCCTTCAGCGTGCTGCAACAGGCGGACGCGGCGCAGTCGCGCGAGACGATGCGCGCCGCACGGCTGACCGGCATCGCCGGCCAGTCGAAGGCCGTCGCCCGGCTGCTGGAGCAGGTGGTGAAGCTTTCCGGCACCAACCTGCCGATCCTGATCGTCGGCGAAAGGGGCCTGGGGCGCACCACCCTCGCCCGCAGCCTGCATGCGCTGGCCAACCGCAAGGGCGGCCTCGCCGTGCTGAACGGGGCCGAGCGCGAGGTGCCGCCGGCCGAATTGCTGTTCGGCGCGGAGGCGGATTTCGGCCGGGTGCGGCGCAACGGCGCGCTCGATGCGCGCGAGGCGACGGTGGTGGTGGAGAATGCCGGCGCGCTGGACGAGGCGGCGCAGCAGCACATCCTGTCCTGGCTGGAACGCGGCGAGACCGAGCGCGTCGGCGGCAGCCGCAGCCACAGCCCGCAAGGGCGGCTGGTGCTGATCGCAAACCCTGAGGACCTCGCGGAAGGCCGGCTGGCGGAGGCGCTCGCCGCGCGGCTGCAGCCGGGGCGCATCGACGTGCTGCCGCTGCGCGACCGGCCCGAGGACATTCCCGCCCATGCCCGCGCCTATCTGGAGGCGATCGGCGAGGCGCGGCAATTGGGGCCGCTGGAGATCTCGGCCGACGGTTACCGGGTGCTGTTCGCCCATGGCTGGCAGGAGAACACGCGGGAACTGCGCCGGGTCGTCGAACAGGCGGCGGTGCTGAACGAGGGACGGGTGATCGGCTCGCAGGTCTTGCGGGCGGTGATCGAGGCCGCGGACGGGGCGCAAGGGACGACGACGCCGCTCGCCGAGAAGGACTGGATCCTCGACGCGCTGCGCCGCCACCGCTTCCGCCGCGGCGAGACGGCGACCTTCCTCGGCATCTCGCGCAAGACGCTCTACAACAAGATGCGCCGCGCCGGTCTCTTGGACTGAGGCCTATTGGATTGAAAACCGCTCAGTCGGCGACCCATACGCGGCCGTCGGCCAGCGCCTCCGCCTGATCGAGCTCCGGGCCGAAGCCATGCGGACGATAGACCAAAAGCTGCGTGTCGCACTGGTCGCGCAAGGCCGGGATCATGTGGGCGACGGCAAGGCTGGCGGCGGCCCGCTCGCGCCAGTCGGCAAGCGCCAGGCCCGGATGCAGCACCAGCCGCGAGGGCCCGTGGCGGAGCATCGCCCGGGCGGTGTCCAGCGAGGCGGCGAAGGCGACGGTCTCGAAGCCGGCCTCGCGAAACGCCGTCAGAACCGCGATCTCGCGCGCAACCCCGGCCCCGGCGCTGTCGAAGACGCGCGCCGTCTCGCCGTCGATGAGCTGCACCGTCGGATAATTCGCGACGCCGCTCACCCCCGCCTCGGCCAGCGCCAGCGTCGCATCGCGCAGGCGCAGGAACGGATCGACCAGCATCAGGCCGGCCACCGCCCGGCGGCAGGGAGGCGATGCGGGGGACACGGCGCGCAGCCCCGCCAGCGCGGCGGCGTTGACATCCACCACCGGCAGCATGCCGACAAGCTCGCGATGGGCGGGCGCCACCTGCGCGACGAAGGGCGCGAGGAGGTAGTCCCCGTCGGGACGCTCGGCGGGCGGGCGGGCTGGCGGCTGGGCCAGGATCGGCAGCGTCAAGGACATAATCGTTGACCCATGTTACCCATTCTTACCCGAAATTGCCGAAAATTCCTTCTGGCACGGATCTTCCGCGCTTGTAAACATTCGTAGCAGATCGGGAGGTTTTGGGAGGAGCCGAAACTTACCCTCAAAACAAACAAAAACGATGCGTGGAAGATCGATGATCTTTCGCACGGGAGGGATTTTTGTCGCTTCAGTTCATGATCACGGTGACGTTGAACGGCCTCACCCTGGCCGCTCTCTACTTCATCGTCGCCAGCGGTTTCTCTCTGATATTCGGCCTGATGCGCACGGTCAACATGGCGCATGGATCACTCTACATGATCGGCGCCTATGTCGGGTTCTCGGTTTTCGACAGCCTCTACGCCTCCAACGCCACGGCCGGCTATGCCTGGTATGTCGGGCTGCTGGCCGGCGTGGTGGCGGCGGCGGTGGCCGGCGTGGTGATCCAGGTCGTCTTCCTCGGCTGGATGCAGGGGCAGGAGCTGCGCCAGGCGCTGGTGACCATCGGCCTGTCGATCATCATCGCCGACCAGTTGCTGGCGCATTTCGGCGGCAACCCGTTCCAGTTCTTCGCGCCTGATGCCCTGTTCGGCCCGACGCCGGTGCCGGTGATCGGCCGCTACTCGACCTTCCGCCTGTTCCAGATCGGCCTTGCGCTCGCCGTCGGCGTCGGGCTGTGGCTGCTGCTCAACAAGACGCGGCTCGGCATCATGGTGCGGGCCGGCGTCGACGACCGGCAGATGCTGGCCGCCTGCGGCGTCAACGTGCCGCTGATCTCGGTCGCCACCTTCGCGCTGGGCGCCGGGCTTGCCGGCCTTGGCGGCGTCATCGGCGCCACGGCGCAGCCGGTCGCGCTCGGGGTCGACGTCAAGTTCCTGCTGACCTCGCTGGTGGTGGTGATCGTCGGCGGCATGGGCTCGATCGGCGGCACCGCCATCGGCGCGATCCTGATCGGCGTCGCCGAGCAATGGGGCCAGGCGCTGTTTCCGACCTACTCGGTGATCCTGACCTTCGCGATCATGGTCGCCGTGCTGGCGGTGCGTCCGCAGGGCCTGCTCGGGAGGACCGGACGATGATCCTGATGTCCCGCACGCAATGGGCCGTCACCGCGCTGGCACTGGCGATCCTCGCCGTCCTGCCGCTGCTGCTGCCCGATTTCTGGCTGAGCGGCATTCTCGGCCGCTCGCTGATCTACGGCATCGTCGCCCTGTCGATCACCTTCCTGGCGAGCTATGGCGGCTTCATCTCGCTGGCCCAGACGATGCTCGCCGGCATTGCCGGCTACACGGTGGCGATCCTGGCGCCGACGGCGATCCCGGCCGGCCAGAACGCCGTCAGCTACTGGCTCGCCATGCCGCTCGCCGTGCTGGCCGCGACCCTTGCCGGCGGCGTGGTCGGACTGATCGCCATCCGCACCCGCGACATCTACCTGCTGATGATCACCCTGGCGCTGGCGGTCGGCTTCAGCCTGTTCGCCCAGTCCAACATCGACTGGTTCAACGGCTACGAGGGCATCCGCAACGTCGTCGGACCGGAGCTCTTCGGCCAGCCGTTCCGTGCCCATGCGGTGTTCTATTACGTGGCCCTGACCGTCTCGGCGCTGCTTTACCTGCTCGTGCTCTATGTGGTGCGCACGCCGTTCGGCTTGGTGCTGCAGGGCATCCGCGACAACCCGCGCCGGGTGTCGGCGCTCGGCTTCGACGTCGCGGTGCACCGCATCGCCGCCTTCGCCATGGCGGGCTTCATCGCCGGCTGCGGCGGCGTGCTGATCACCTTCTACAATATCGGCATCACCCCCGGCTCGATCGGCATGACGGCGACGGTCAACGTGCTGGTGATGTCGGTCATCGGCGGGCTGGGGCACCCGATCGGCGCCTTCATCGGCGCGGTGATCTTCACGCTGATCGATACGTTCGCCGCGACGATCTACGACCGCGACCGCTTCAACACGCTGATCGGCCTCGTCTTCCTCGGCATCGTCGTGGCCTCGCCCGACGGGGTGCTGGGGCTCGGCAAGCGCCTGACCGGCTGGCGCAAGCAACGGGACGCGGGGGACGGCGGCACGCCGCACTGAGGAATTGCCTGCGGCAGCCCGGCTCCGGCGCCGCAGGCAGGCACCGGCCGCAAGGCCGGCATCACCGGAGCCCGGCCGTGGAGGAGAAATGGCCGAGCAAGACCACCAAGGGGAGAAGACCATGCTCAGGAAGAAACTGGCCTATAGAACCGCGACGGCGCTGGCCGCCGGCCTGTTCGCACTGGCGGGGATCGGTGCCGCCGCCGCACAGGACGTCATCAAGCTCGGCTCGATCACCACGCTGGAAGGCCCCTTCGCCACCGGCGGCCAGGACGCCTACCGCGCCATGGAAATGGCGCTGGAGGAGATCGACTACACGATCAACGGCAAGAAGATCGAGTGGATCCGCGAATCCTCCAACGCCCAGGCCGATGTGGCGCTGGCCCGCGCCCGCAAGCTGATCGAGCAGGACAATGTCGACATCATCGTCGGCCCGCTGTCGGGCGCCGAAGGCATCGCGCTGCGCGACTACTCGCGCACGCTGGAGGGCAAGACCATCGTCAACGGCTCGTCGGGCGCCGCCGACACCACCTTGCGCGATGCCTCGCCGAACTTCTTCCGCTTCAGCACGGAAGGCACCCAGTGGATGGCCGGCCTCGGCAACCACGTCTACAAGGACCTGAATGTCGGCCATGTGGCGCTGGTCGCCGCCGACTATGCCTTCCCCTATGCGCAGGTGATGGGCTTCATGCTCGAATACTGCCAGGCGGGCGGCGCGGTGACCAAGCTGTGGTCGCCGCTCAACACCACCGACTTCGGCTCGATCATCGCCAACATCCCGCAGGATGCCGGCGCCATCGTGCTGATCCAGGGCGGCACCGACGCCCTCGCCTTCCTGACGCAATATGCCGAGGCCGGCGGCGACCTGCCGATCATCGGCGGCTCGATCACCGCCGACCAGACGCTGCTCAGCGCCCGCGGCCCGCACCAGCGGCTGATGGAGGGGATGCTGGCGGCCGGCCCGATCGCCGACCTCAACGAGGACCCGATGTGGGTCGCCTGGGTCTCCGCCTATCGCGAGCGCTTCCCCGACGGCTTCGACTCGCCCTCGATCCACGCCTTCAACTACTACACCAACACCAAGGCGGTGCTGCTGGCGCTGGACGAGGTGGGCGGCGACCTGTCGGACGGCCAGAAGGCGTTCCAGGAGGCGCTGGCCAAGGTCGAGTTCAAGAACCCGATGGGGGCGAATGTCCGCCTCGACGAGAACCGGCAGGCGATCTCCGACATCTTCCTGACGCGGATCGTCAATGACGGCGGCACGCTGCGCACCGCCGCCTTCGGCAAGACCGAGGGCGTGACCCAGACGATGGGCATGGACCGCGAGGCGTTCCTGGCGCTCGGCGCCCCCTCGCGCGACAATCCGGACTGCCCGCCGGCCAACTGAGGCTCCCTCCCAGCCTGCCTCCTCCCGCGTGCCGCGCGGGGGGAGGCTCCTTCCGATACCAGCATGCAAAGACAGCAGATGCTCGACACGACGACACGCAAGGACCGGACGGAGGCTTTGGCGCCGACGGCTGCCGCGCCCCCTGCCCTGGTGACGGAAAACGTCGGCCGCAGCTTCGGCGCCCTCAGGGCCGTCAGCAATGTGTCGATCACCATCGCGCCGGGCGAGCGGCGCGCGATCCTCGGCCCCAACGGCGCCGGCAAGACCACGCTGTTCAACACGATCTGCGGCGACCATCCGCCGACCGCCGGGCGCATCCTGCTGTTCGGCGAGGACATCACCCACCTGCGGCCGCACAGCCGCGCGCGGCGCGGCATCGGCCGCACCTATCAGAGCTCGCTGCTGTTCGACGGGCTGAGCGTCCTGGAAAACCTCTATCTCGCGGTGCGCGGGGCAATGCCCGGGCGGCTGTCGCTGTGGAAGGCGGGACGCAGCGATGCCGCGCTCGCCAAGGCGCGGCGGCTGGCCGAGCAGGTGCGCGTCGACACCATCGCCGGGGCGCGCATCCAGTCGCTCTCGCACGGCCAGCGCCGGCAGGTGGAGGTGGGCATGGCGCTCGCCTCCGATCCGCGCCTGTTGATGCTGGACGAGCCGGCGGCGGGGCTTTCGGCGGCAGAGCGGCCGGAGCTGGTCAAGCTGATCCGCGACCTGCCGCGCGAGCTGACCTTGATCCTGATCGAGCACGACATGGATGTGGCCCTGCCCAACTCGGACATCGTCACCGTGATGAAGGACGGCGAGGTGGTGGTGGAAAGCACGCCCGACCGCATCGCCGACGATCCGGTGGTGCAGGCGATCTATCTTGGAGGCGAACACTGATGGGCGGCCGTCTGGAGATCGACGACCTGCATGTGACATTCGGCCAGGCGGTGATCCTGCAGGGCGTGACGCTGTCGCTCGATCGCGCGCCGCTGTCGCTGGTCGGGCGCAACGGCATGGGCAAGTCGACCCTGTGCCATGCGATCATGGGCATGGTGGCGGCGCGCCAAGGCTCGGTGACGCTGGACGGCCGGCCGCTGCTGGGCCTTGGTCCCAGCCGGGTGGCGCGCGGCGGCATCGCCCTGGTGCCGCAGGGGCGGCGGATGTTCCCCTCGCTCTCGGTGCATGAACACCTCTTGCTGGTGGCCGGGCGGAGCAAGGGCGCCTGGACGGTGGAGCGGGTCTACGAGACCTTCCCGCGCCTTGCCGAACGGCGCCGCAACGGCGGCCACCAGCTCTCGGGCGGCGAGCAGCAGATGCTGGCGATCTCGCGGGCGCTGTTGATGAACCCGCGCATCGTCATCATGGACGAGCCCTCGGAAGGGCTGGCGCCGGTGATCGTCGACCACCTGATCGAGACGCTGCGCGCCATCGCCGCCGAAGGCATGGGCGTGCTGCTCGTCGAACAGAACATGCGGGTTGCGACCTCGGTCTCCGACCAGGTCGCGATCATGGTCACCGGGCGGATCGCCACGACCATGCCCGCGCGCGACCTGGAGGCCGACCGCGACGCCCAGCGCCGCTATCTCGGCGTCAGCCATGGACATTGAAGGGCGGGAGACGGCTTGATGGGCAGGACGGTCTATGTTGTCGGCACCTGCGACACCAAGGCGGAGGAACTGGCCTATGCCAGGTCGCTGATCCGGGCCGCCGGCGTCGAGGCGGTGCTGGTGGATGTGGGAACCCGGAGCGAGACGGACGTCGCCGACGTGCCGGCGCGCGAGGTCGCCGCCAGGCACCCGGGCGGGGCGGAGGCGGTGCTCGGCGGCAGCGACCGGGGCGCGGCCGTCGGCGCGATGGCCGAGGCGCTGACGATCTGGCTGACGGGCCGGGACGACATCGGCGCGGTGCTGGGCCTCGGCGGGTCGGGCAATACGGCGCTGGTGACGCAGGCGATGCGGGCGCTGCCCGTCGGCGTGCCCAAGCTGATGGTCTCCACCGTCGCCTCCGGCAATGTCGCGCCCTATGTCGGGCCGACCGACATCGCCATGATGTATTCGGTCACCGATGTGGCCGGGCTCAACGCCATCAGCCGGCGGATCATCGCCAATGCCGCCCATGCCGCCGCCGCCATGGCGCTGTGGCAGGCACCGGCGGCGACCGACGACCGGCCGGGCGTCGGCATGACCATGTTCGGCGTCACCACGACCTGCGTCGATCAACTCCGCGAGCGGCTGGGCGACAGCTACGAGTGCTATGTCTTCCATGCCACCGGCACCGGCGGCCAGTCGATGGAGAAACTGGCGGAATCCGGCCTGCTCGCCGGGATGATCGACGTCACCACGACCGAGGTGCCGGACCTTTTGATGGGCGGGGTGTTTCCCTGCACGCAGGACCGGTTCGGCGCGGTGGCGCGCACCCGCCTGCCCTATGTCGGCTCGGTCGGGGCGGTCGACATGGTGAATTTCGGCGCGCTGGAAACGGTTCCGGAGAAGTACCGGGACCGCAACCTCTATGTCCACAATCCGCAGGTGACGTTGATGCGCACCACGGCGCAGGAGAACGTCGCCATCGGCCGGTGGATCGCCGAACGGCTGAACTGCTGCGAGGGCGAGGTCCGCTTCCTGCTGCCGCTCGGCGGGGTCTCGGCCATCGACGTTCCCGGCATGCCCTTCCACGACCCTGAGGCCGATGCGGCGCTGTTCGCCGCCATCCGCGACACCCTCGCCATCACCCCCAAGCGCCAGTTGATCGAACTGCCCTTCACCATCAACGATCCGGCCTTCGCCGATGCGGCGGTCGCCGAATTCCGAAAGATCGCGTCATGAACGAAGTACCCAACCCCAAGACCTCCTCCCGGCCCGCCCGGCCGACGCGCCGCGAGCTGCTGGACCGGTTCCAGGACATGGCAAGGCGCCGGATCCCGATCATCGGCGGCGGCGCCGGCACCGGCCTTTCGGCGAAATGCGAGGAAGCCGGCGGCATCGACCTCATCGTCATCTACAATTCCGGCCGCTACCGCATGGCCGGGCGCGGCTCGCTGGCCGGCGTGCTGGCCTACGGCAATGCCAATGAGATCGTGCTCGACATGGCGCGCGAGGTGCTGCCCGTCGTCAAGCACACACCGGTGCTGGCCGGCGTCAACGGCACTGATCCTTTCGTGATCATGCATGACCATCTCGACCGGCTGAAGGCGCTGGGCTTTGCCGGGGTGCAGAACTTCCCGACCGTCGGGCTGATCGACGGGATGTTCCGGCAGAACCTGGAGGAGACCGGCATGGGCTTCCACCACGAGGTCGAGATGATCCGCCTTGCCGCCGAGAAGGACCTGCTGACGACGCCCTATGTCTTCTCCTCCGAGGAGGCCATCGCGATGGCCGAGGCCGGCGCCGACATCCTGGTCGCCCATATGGGCCTGACCACCGGCGGCTCGATCGGCGCGGAGACCGCGCGCACGCTGGAGGACTGCGTGCGCGACATCGGCGCCTGGGCCGAGGCGGCGCGCAGCGTGCGCCCGGACATTCTCGTCATGTGCCATGGCGGGCCGATCGCCAACCCGGAGGACGCCGAATTCGTGCTGCGCAACACACCAAGCTGCAACGGCTTCTACGGCGCCAGCTCGATGGAGCGGCTGCCGGCGGAATCGGCGCTGATCGACCAGACCCGGCGCTTCAAGCAGCTCAGCTTCTGAGGGGAGAACGATCCATGGCAAGGGCTTTCGCCAGCACCCTGATCGACGCGCCGGTGGAGGCGGTCTGGGCAATGGTCCGCGACTTCAACGGCCTGCCGGACTGGAACCCGGCCGTGCGCGACAGTTCCATCGAGGGCGGCCTTGCCTCCGACGTGGTCGGCTGCGTGCGCGCCTTCACGCTTTCCAACGGCACTTTCGTGCGCGAGCGGCTGCTGTCGCTCGACGACAGCCGCTACAGCTTCACCTACAATTTCGAGACGCCGGCCTTCCCGGTCGACAACTATGTCGCCGGCATGGAGCTGATCCCCGAGACGAAGAGCGGGCGCACCTATGTGCAGTGGTGGGCGACGTTCGATGAGAAGCCGGACGATGCGGGGCGCTTCACCGAGATCGTCTCGCGCGATGTCTTCGCCGCCGGTCTCGCGGCGCTTGCCGAAAAGCTCATCGGCGCGAGCGCGCCGGCGGGGGCCGAGCGCTGGCAGGGCCTGCGCCCGGCCAAGGTGTTCACCTCCAGTACCATCACCGCGCCGGTCGAGACGGTCTGGGCGAAGATGCGCGACTTCGCCGGCATGGGCGGCTGGCACGAGGACATCACGAAGATGCACATGCTCGACGGCGTGCGCTCCGACAAGGTGTCGGGGGTGCGCGACTTCCTGTTCGGCGAAGGCCTGCTGTGGGAGCAGCTCACCTATCTCTCCGACAGCGAGCGTGCCTTCCGCTACCGCATCCTGAAAAGCCCGATGCCCTGGCTCAACTACCATGCGGGCGCGCGGCTCTATCCGGTCACCGACCGGGATCACACCTTCGCGGTGTGGACCGCCGACTGGACCGCCGCGCCGCAGGACGATCTGGAGCTGATCCCCAACGTGCATGGCAATGTCTTCCAGAAGGCGTTCGACACGCTGGAGGCGCAACTGGGAGGCGGGGCCGACCGCTAAGTCAGGATCACCGATCCGGCGCCGGCCTTGCGGGCCGCGGCGATGGCAAACGTGGCGATCGCGGTGTCCTGCGCGCCCGTGCCGGTGAGATCGCAGAGGGTGATCTCGTCGTCCGAGCCCCGGCCCGGATGGCGCCCCGCGACGATCTCGCCGAGCTCCGGCGGCGTGCCGCCCTGCCACAGGCCCGCGGCGATGGCGGCGCGCAACTCGCCGAGGGCCTCGCACTGGCTGACCCGGTCGCAGACATAAAGATCGGCGGCGGCGAGCGCGGCCGGGTCGATCTCGTTCTTGCCGGCCTGATCCGAGCCCATCGCCGTGATGTGCAGGCCGGGATGCAGCCATTCGGCCTTGACGACCGGGTGCTCCGCCGGGGTGGTGGTGACGACGAGCTGGCTCTGCGCCACAGCCTGGGCCGGGTCAGAAACGACCTCGGCCGCAATCTTCAGCCGCTCGGCGATGTCGGCGGCGCAGGCCTCCGCCTTCGCCCTGTCGCGCCCCCAGACGAGGACGCGGGAGAGCGGGCGCACCAGATGGGCCGCCTCGATCTGCAGCCGCGCCTGGACGCCGGTGCCGATGACCGTCGCCGTCTCGACCGTTGAGGGCGCAAGATGGCGCGCGGCGACGGCGCCGGCAGCGGCCGTGCGCACATCCGTCAGGTAGCCATTGTCGAGCAGCAGCGCCTCGACCAGGCCGGTCTTGGCGGAAAACAGGATCATCAAGCCGTTGAGGCTCGGCAGGCCGAGCTTGGGATTGTCGAAGAAGCCGGGGCTGACCTTGATCGCGAAACCGTCGAAGCCGGGGATATAGGCGGTCTTGACGTCGACCTCGCCATTTGCCTGCGGGATCGCCATCGACAGGATCGGCGGCATGATCACGGTGCCGGAGGCGAGAGCGGCGAAGGCACGCTCGACCACATCGACGGCGGCAAGATCCAGATGCACGAGACCGCGCAGCTCGCCGGCGGTCAGGACGGTTACCTCATGCGCCATAGCCACGCCCTTTTACCTCGACCTCGCCGAGACGAATGCCGCGCCCGACGACGATGTCGGTGAAGGTGATCATGTCGACATTGCGGCCCGTCAGGATGGTGGCGACCGGGCCGTCGAAGGCCGGCAGTCGGCCGGCCCGCATCGCGGCGACGCCGACGACGCTGGCGCCTTCCGCCACCATGCGGTCCTCGTAGTAAAGCGCCTGCATCGCCTCGTAGATCTCCTGCTCGGTGACGAGGACGCAGTCGTCGAGCAGGTCGCGGCACAGGGCGAAGGTCAGCCGGTTGTCGAGGCCGATGCCGCCGCCGAGGGAATCGGCAAGGCTCGCCACCTCCTCCACCTCGACCGGGTGGCCGGCGCGGATGGAGGCGAACATCGCCGCGCCGCGCTCCATGGTGACGCCGACAACGCGGATCGACGGCTTGATCGCCTTGGCCGCCAGCGCGACGCCGGCGGCAAGCCCGCCGCCGGACAGCGGCACCAGGATCGCCGCAAGATCCGGGCGGTCCTCCAGCATTTCGAGGCCAATGGTGCCCTGGCCGGCGATCACCAGCGGGTCGTCGAAGGGAGAGATCTCAATGAGCCCCTCCTCGCGCGCCAGCCGGCGGCTTTCGGCATGGGCCTCGTCCTGGCTGCGGCCGGCAATGCACACCTCGGCGCCGAGCGCCAGGATGCCCTCGACCTTGGCTCGCGGCACCAGCTCGGACATGCAGATGACGGCGCGAAGTCCGGCGGCGCGCGCCGCGAAGGCAACGCCGCGGCCGTGATTGCCGGTGGAGCAGCAGGTGACGCCGGGCGCCCCATCGGGCACGGCGGCGACCGCATTGAGCGCGCCGCGCAGCTTGAACGCGCCGATCGGCTGCGCCGTCTCCAGCTTCAGCAGCAGGTCGCCGTCCACGGCGAGCGAGGGCACCATAGGGGTGCGCGCGGCAATGCCGGCAATGGCGCGCCGCGCCGCCAGGATGTCGGCGAGATCGACGCTCACGTCGCCTCCTTGACCGCGCTGAGGAACTGCTGGGTGCGCTCCTTGCGCGGATTGCCGAACAGCTCGTCCGGCGTGCCCTGCTCCTCGATGCGGCCGCCATAGAAGAAGCAGATCCGGTCAGAAATGTCCTTGGCGAAGCCCATCTGGTGGGTGACCATCAGCATGGTGAGATTGTGCTCGGCGACGAGCTGGCGGATGACGTTGGTCACCTCGCCGATCACTTCCGGATCGAGCGCCGAGGTCACTTCGTCGAACAGCATCACCTTGGGCCGCATGGCCAGCGCGCGGGCGATCGCCACGCGCTGCTGCTGGCCGCCGGACAGGCGCGAGGGATGCTGGTCGCGCTTGTCGGCCATGCCGACCATCGCCAGCAGTTCCTCGGAGCGCTCGCGCGCTTCCCGCTTGGACAGGCCGAGCACATGCACGGGACCTTCCATGCAGTTTTCCAGCGCCGTCATATGCGGGAACAGGTTGAAGTGCTGGAAGCACATGCCGATCTTCGAGCGCATCTTGCGCATGTGGCGATTGTCGGCGCGCACCAGCCCGCCGCCGCGCGGCATATGCGTCAGCGGCTCGCCGTCGACATAGATGACGCCGCCATTGATGGTCTCCAGCGTCATCAACATGCGCAGCACGGTTGTCTTGCCCGAGCCGGAGGGGCCGATGATGGTCACCATCTCGCCTTCCGCAACGTCGAGGTCGAGCGAGTCCAGCACCACCAGGCTGCCATAGGACTTGGTGACCTTCTTGAAGCTGACCATCGGGGTCGCCTCGCCCTCGAGCCTCAAGGGGAAGGCGGAAACGTCTGTGGTGTCCATCAGCCCATTCCGAGTTTGCGGCGAACCCAGGTCTCAAAGACCCGGATCAGCGCCGCCGTTGGCAGCGAGATACAAAGGAAGATGATGCCGACCAGCGTGAAGGGCTCGAGAAAGCGGTAGGTTTCTGAGCCGATGGCGTTGGCGGTGTGCATCAGTTCCGCCACGCCGATGACGGAGAGCATCGGCGTATCCTTGAAGATGCCGACGAGATAGTTGCCCATGCCGGCAAGCGAGGGCGGCAGCGCCTGCGGAAGGATGACGCGGAAGTAGGTGCGCGCCGTCGACAGGTTGAGCGACTTGGCCGCCTCCCACTGGCCCTTCGGCACGCATTCCAGCCCGCCGCGATAGACCTCCGACAGGTAGGCCGCATAGTGCAGGCCGATGGCGATCATGCCGGCCGTCCAGGGCGACAGGCGGATGCCGAATTGCGGGCCGACATAGAAGACGAAGAAGATCTGCAGCACCAGGGGCGTCGAGCGGATGAACTCGACCGCCTCGCGCACCACCACCGTGAGCGGGCGGAACGGCGTGCGCTGCGCCAGCACCAGGGCAAGGCCGAGCACGACGGCGATGGCATAGCCGAGGCCGGCGGCGAGCAGGGTGTTGCCGGTGGCGACGATCAGCCGGGGCAGGATCTGGAAGGTGAAGTCCCAGCGCCAGTCGAACATGGCTCAGGCCCTCCCCATCTTGCGCATCATCACCCGCTCCAGCCAGCGCATGAACGGCGTGATCATGAAGCGCGCCAGCACATAGTAGATGATCAGCGCGGTGCCGAAGGTCTCGGCCGAGAGGAAGGTGGTACCGTTGATCTGCTTCACCTGGAACATCAGGTCGGCGACGGAAATCAGCGCGACGAGCGCGGTGCCCTTCAGCAGCTCGATCAAGAGGTTGCCCCAGGACGGCAGCATGATCAGCACCGCCTGCGGCAGGATCACCCGGATCATCCGCTTGGCCGGCGACATGTTGAGCGCCAGCGCCGCCTCCCATTGCCCCTTGGGCACCGAAAGGATCGCGCCGCGCACCAGCTCGGCGCCATAGGCGCCGAGATTCATGCCCACGGCGACGAAGCCGGCGGTGAACTTCTCCAGCGTGATGCCGAACAGCGGCAGCACGAAGAAGATCCAGTAGAGTTGGACGAGCAGCGAGGTGCCGCGAAAGATCTCGATATAGACGGTGGCGAGGCCGCGCACCGCCATGTTCGGCGCCATCCGCATCAAGCCGGCAGCAACCGCGATCGCCACCGCCAGCAGCGCCGAGAGCACCGTCAGCGCCATGGTGATCAGCGTGCCGCTGGCGATGCGGTCGCCATACTGGCCGAGGAATTCGAAATAGGACATGCCGCCCAGCCCTTTGCTCTCCGACCTTGCTCAAGGCCACGACGGCGCGGCGGGCACCGCGCCCCGCGCGACTGCAGGGGAAAGGCGGCGGACCGGCCGCGCCGGCCCGCCTGTCGTCGTCATGTCAGCGGTTGGCGCAGACCCATTCGGTGGTTCGCTCGCCCGGCAGCGAGCCCTCGCCATAACCGTATTCGGCAACGGCGGCGAGCATCTCTTCAGAGCCGATATAGGCGGCCTGGGCCTCGTTGAACTTGTCGAGGAAGTCCTGGTCGGCCTTGCGGAAGCCGATGCCGGCCCAGTTGAAGGAGTCCTCCGGCATGGCGTTGGGGTCGGAGGCCTCTACGGCACCGCCCGAGCTGTCGGCGAGCTGCTTCATGGTGAAGTAGGTGCCGGCGCCGGCATCGGCGCGGCCAGCGCGCACGGCGGCGAGGATTTCGGTCGGACCGGGCACCTGCATGATGTTGGCATCGGCAACGCCGGCGGCCCTGGCGGCCTCGATGTTGGAATAGCCGGCGCCGGTGACCATCACCGCATTGGCCGCCACGAGGCTCTCATAGTCGCTGATGTTCTTGGGGTTGCCCGGCGCCACGATGAAGCCGTCCCCGACCTTGGCCATCGGCTCGGAGAAGGCGATGTTCTCGCAGCGGCTCGCCAGGATGTTCATGCCGCCGGTGACGATGTCGAAGCGGTTGGCATTGAGGCCGGGAATGAGGCCGCCCCACTCGGTCTGCACCGGCTCGATGGTCTCGTAGCCCATCGACTTCAGCACGCCGATGGTGAAGGCGTTGACGAAGCCCTTGGGGCTGCCGTCGTCGCCCGGATAGGCGAACGGGATCTCGTTGGCGAAGCCGATGCGGATCGGCTCGCCCTTGTCGGCGCGCTCCAGCAGGGACTGGGCATTGGCGGCGCCCACGAACCCATAGGCAACCGCGGCCATGCCGAGCGCGGCAAGGCCCTTGAAGATGGCACTTTTCATCAGACAGCTCCTCTGTTCCACCACGTTTTGCTTGTTATGTTGTGCACAACATCATGCCGCATCCGAGCCTGTCAACGAATTTTCTCGGAGAAATCGAGAGACATCTCAACGCCTTTTCGAAATTCGGATTTAGTTGTACACATTGGCAAAAATACCCTGCCGTCGAAGGTGAGGGAGACATGACGCCGCGCCCGGGCCGGGCGCCTTGCCGTGCGCGGGGAAATGCCGGACAAGGGCGGCTGGAACGGAATGCGGGAGTGGCGCGGTTGGCGGCGAAAGAAGACGGGAACCGGATGGGAGGCTGGAGGGGAAAAGCGGACGCGCCGATGACAGTGGAGAATGGCACCCAGCGACCTGCCGAAGAGGGGGCGCGCGGGCGCTTCGAGCGAATCTACCGGACCTTGCGGATGCGCATCTGCCTGCTCGACCATGCGCCGGGCAGCCGGCTGCGCGAGGAGGACCTGGCCGAGGAGTTTCGCGTGTCGCGGACCCCGATCCGCCGCGTTCTCGTCAAGCTGGAGGCGGAGGGGCTGCTGCGCTCGGTGCACGGGGTCGGCACCATCGTCACCGATATCGACGTCAACGAGCTGGCGCAGGTCTACGAACTGCGGGTGGAACTGGCCGAACTGGTCGGCAGGCTGTCGCCGGCCCCCGTCGACGCGGCGCTGATCGCCCGCTTCCACGAGATCCGGGCGCGATGCGACGCGATGGTGAGCGAGGGCGATCCGCGCACCTTTTCGCGGATCAACATGGACTTCTTTCATCTCTACAACGCGCTGACCACCAACGGGCCGCTGCGCGAGATCAACGAGCGGCTGTATTATCAGACGGCGCGCATCTGGCTGAAGACGGCGTTGCGGCTGAGGAATTCCAAAGAACTGATCCACACCGAGTTCACGACCTTTCAGCGCGAGGTCGCCGACACCACCGAGGCGATCGAGCATGGCGACCTCGTCGCCGCCGGCCATGTGCGGCGGGCGCATATTGCCATGAGCTTCGCCAGGATCCGCAAGGCCAGCGAGACGGAGGGGCGCCCGGTGATCGCCCCGACGGCGGGATAATCGTGCTTGCAGCAAAACCCGCTGGACCATGCTCCAGATCAATGATTCCCTCGTTGCCGGCGGGCACTATGCCGGCGGAGGGCTCTTCCGATGGACATCACCTTTCTGCTTGAGATCGTCGACGAGGCCGAACTGGCGGCGCTGTTCGGCCTCGCCACCGGCGCCGTCTTCGGCTTCGCCGCCCAGCGCTCGTCCTTCTGCCTGCGCGCGGCGACGGTGGAGTTCGCGCGCAAGCGGCTCGGGCCGCGCATGGCGGTCTGGCTGCTGACCTTCTCGGCGGCGGTGATCTGGGTGCAGGCGGCCCAGCTTGCCGGCCTGTTCCGCAGCTCCGACGCGCGAATGATGGCGGTGGCCGGCTCCTGGTCCGGCGCGATCGTCGGCGGCCTGATGTTCGGCGCCGGCATGGTGCTGGCGCGCGGCTGCTCCGGCCGGCTGCTGGTGCTGGCGGCGACCGGCAACCTGCGCTCCGTCATTTCCGGACTGATCTTCGCCGTGGTCGCGCAGATGACCCTGCATGGCTGGCTGGCGCCGCTGCGCCAGTGGCTGGCCGGACTGTGGGTCACCCCCGGCGGCCACAATGTCGACCTTCTCCCCGCCCTGTCGCTGCCGCAGGAGGCGGGGCTGGTGCTCGGCCTTGCCTGCGCCGCCCTCGCCCTGTGGCTGGCGCTGCGCAACGCCATCGGCTGGTCGACGCTGGTCTTCGCCTCCGGCGTCGGCTTCGCGATCGCCCTCGGCTGGACGCTGACCTTCACCCTGGCGCAGGTCGCCTTCGAGCCGATGAGCGTCACCTCGGCGACCTTCTCCGGCCCCTCGGCCAATACCTTGATGTTCTTCCTGACCGACAATCCGGTGCTGGATTTCGACATCGGCCTGGTGCCCGGCGTGTTCCTCGGCGCACTCGTCGCGGCGGCGCTGGCGCGCGAACTGAAATTCCAGGGCTTCGACGGCGAAAGCCAGATGCGCCGCTCCATGCTCGGCGCGGCGCTGATGGGCTTCGGCGCCATGCTGGCCGGCGGCTGCGCCGTCGGCGCGGGCGTCACCGGCGGCTCGATCTTCGTCGCAACCGCCTGGCTGGCGCTGGCCTGCATGTGGGTCGGCGCGGTGGTGACCGATGCCCTGGTCGACCAGGCGCCCAGCGCCGCCACTCCCAGTACCTCTCATCATGATCCGGCCGCCCCCGAGACCGTGCCTGCCGAGTAGAGGGCCGACGTAGACGGGCGGCAGGCCGGACCGGCCCTCTCAGATGTCGGCGATGAAGCGATAGGCGCCGCCGGCGCGTTCGGCGCGGCCGATGCCGCCGTCGGGCAGGTGGAAGCCGACGAGGCGCATCCGCTCGCCGGCGAGCCGGTCGAGCAGGGCAAGCCGGGTGGCGGCGGCAAGATCCTGGTCCTGATCCGATCCCGAGGCCCAGCCCGGCTGTTCGAAGGCAATGTGGTGATTGCCGATGGCATCGCCCACCACCATCACCGGATCGCCGCCGGCGGCGATCTCGAAGCCCATGTGGCCGGGCGTGTGGCCGGGCGTCAGCCGGGCGACGATGCCCGGCAGGGCCTCATCGCCCTCCTCCAGCCGGCGCAGTTGGTCGGCGATGACCTCGAGCCGCCGCTGGGCGCCGATGGCGAATGTCGCCCGCGCCTCGCCGATGCTGGCGACCGTGTCGGGGTCCATCCAGTAGTCCATTTCCGCCGCGCCGATCATGAATTCGGCATTGGGAAACAGCGGCTCGTCGAACTCGTCGAGCAGTCCCCACAGATGGTCGGGATGGGCATGGGTGAACAGCACATGGGTGATGTCCTCGATCGTCACGCCGAGCGCGTCCAGCGCCTCGCCGAGCTTGCCGGCGCTCGGCTGAAAGTCCGGCCCGGCGCCGACGTCGAACAGGATCGTGTTGGTGCCGTCGCGCAGCAGCGTGACGTTGCACGGCGGGGTGAGCTGGTCGCGGGACAGGCCGTGACGGGCGATGATCCCGGCAAGCTCGTCCTCGGGCATGCCGCCGAGGATGAAGTCGCCCGGCAGCATCAGCATGCCGTCGGACAGGGTGTCGAGCCGGGCCGCGCCAAGCTCCAGCGAGGCGGCCGACCAGACACGGTGGCCCGACAGAGGCAGGGCGGCGGCGGCGCTGGCGGCGAGAAACTGGCGACGGGAGAGCATGGCATGGACTCCGAAAGACGGGGGACTCCGAAAAAACGCGGGGGGTCGGAAAAGAAGGCGGGCGCCCGGACAAGGGGCGCCCGCAGGTGGGGAGGAGGCGTTATCCGAAGATGTCGGCGGTGATGCCGGCATACCAGCCGAGGGATTCCTCGAAAGTGACCTTGCGCAGGGCCGCGTCCTCGCCGGTCTGGCTGATGAAACTGTGCACGGAGGCGATCTTGTCCGGCGTCGGCTCGTAGGAGGCGCCGACCTTGACCCCGTCCTCCGGCGCGATCAGCGACCAGCAGGTGTTGGAATATTTCGCCGGGAAGGTCCTGGAACCGGTCAACTCGCCGCGAATGGCCATGGCCGCGACCTTGGCCTGGGAATTGGCGGAGAAGGCGGACTTGGGCATGTCGCCCTGGGCCGAGCTGTCGCCGAGCACCCAGACATTGGCATCCAGCTTCGACTGCATCGAGGCCGGATCGACCGGCGCCCAGCCACTGTCGTCGGTCACGCCGGCGATCTGTGCGATCTTGCCGGCCATCTGCCCGGGAATGACGTTGCAGACGTCGACCTTCTGCACCTCGCCGTCGACGACGACCTCCATCGCCGCCGGCCGCACCTCGACCGAGCCGCCGCCGAAATCGGGTCCGACCCAGGTCACCATGCCGTCGTAGTGCCGCTGCCAACCCTCCTCGAACAATGCCTGCTTGGAGTATTTGTCCTTGGGATCGAGCACCAGGATCTTGGCGGTCGGATTGCTCTGCTTCAGCAGATGCGCGACCATGCTGATGCGCTCATAGGGCCCGGGCGGGCAGCGATAGGGGTTCGGCGGCGCCACCATGGCGAAGGTGCCGCCCGCCGGCATGGCCTCGACCATCTTCTTCAGAAGCTGGGTCTGCGGCCCGGCCTTGTAGGCATGCGGCATCACCTCCGCGTCGGCCAGCGACCAGCCCGGCACCGACCCGTCCTTGAAATCGATGCCCGGAGACAGCACCAGCCGGTCATAGGACAGCACCTGGCCGCCAGCGAGGGTAACGGTGCGCGCCTGCCGGTCGACGGCGGTCGCGGTGTCGTTGATGACGGTGACACCGCTGGCCGCGAGCCCGTCATAGCCGTGCTGCAGGCTCTCGAAGTCGCGGAAGCCGCCGAGATAGAGATTGGAGAAGAAGCAGGTCGTGTAGATCGGGTTGGCCTCGATGAGAGTGACATCGATGGCGCCCTTGCTGTCCTTGGCCAGGTAACGGGCCGCTGTCCCGCCACCGGCACCGCCGCCGATCACCACGACCTTCGGCCGCGACTGGCCGAACACGACAGGGGCATGCAACACGCTGCCGGCCGCCAGGCCGGTGGCGAGAAAAGTGCGTCTGCTCAAGGTCATGCGCGTTTCCTCCGGGGTGTCCTGCCCCCTTGCGAGCGCGGTGGATCCGCGCGTCGTTCCGTCTCAGTCGAGGGTGGTGAAATACGCGGCGAGCGCCGCGATCTCCTCGTCCGAAAGTCGTCCGGCCATCATCTGCATCACCGGATGCGGCCGCAATTTCCGCTTGTAGGCATGCATGGCGGCGACGAAATCCTCCGTCGGCCAGCGGGTGATCGACGGAATGCCCTGGTCGCTGCCGTCCCGCTGGTGACAGGTGGTGCATTCCGAGGAGAGGTATTCGCCGAAATCCGGATCGCCCTGAATGGCGAGGATCGCCGGGTCGAGAACCAGCCCGCTGGCGCGGGCCGTCGGCTCCGCCTCGGGGATGTTCTGCGGCTTGTCGGACCACTCGCGCAGATAGGCGAGCAGCGCCGAGCGGGCCTCGGCATCCTTCATGCCGCGATAGGCCATCCGGGTGCCCGACACCAGGCTGCGCGGGTTCTCGACATAGGCGTCCAGCGTGTCCAGGGTCCAGACCAGCCCGTCGCTGCCCATCCGCGCCATCGACCTGGAATATTTGTAGCCCGGGGCGCTGCCCGCCGTGCGGCCGAAGACGCGATTGAGCTGGGGGCCGACGCGGTTGACGGCGCCCTTCCCCAGTTGATGACAGGCCGAACACTGGCGCGCGAACAGCAGCGCGCCGCGCTCCGCATCGCCGATCGGCGCTGCCACCACCGACCCCATCCTTACCCCTACCGCCGCACCGACGGCGAGCAGGACCAGGGCGGAGAGGAGGCGGCGGCGGCGCATCGTGCTACTTCCCGAGCGAGGCGAGATAGGCGATCACCGCGTCCCGCTCGCTGTCCTTCTTGAGACCGACAAAGGCCATCTTGTTCTTCGGCAGGAAGCCCTTGGGATCGGCGAGATAGGCATGGAGCGTCTCCGCGTCCCAGACCATGCCGCCGGCGCCGGCCTCCAGCATCACCTTGGAATACTTGTAGCCATCCGCCGCCCCGACCGGAGCGCCGACGATGCCGTTCAGAGCGGGACCGACCGCATGCTTGGCGCCCTCGCCGACCTTGTGACAGGCGGCGCATTTCTTGAAGACGCCGACGCCCTCGGCGATCAGGGCCGGATCGGCGGCGGCGGTCTCGGCCACGGGAGCAGGCTCCGCTGCCGCCGGAGCGGCGGCGACCTCGGTTTCCGCGGCGGTCTCGGTGGCGGATGCGGGATCCGCCGGCAGCGCGGCGGCGTCCGAAAGCGGCGGCAGGGTTCCGGCGGGGCGGCCGTCGGGATCCTGCGGCGTGACGTTCAGCTCGACCGCCCGCTTGGTGATCGCCACCGGCTGGCGGCAGTCGCTCATGCAGGGCTCACCGCTGAACAGCGGATATTCGGTCTGCGGCCGGTCATCGGGATAGAAGCCGACGGTATTGGGCAGTTCGACCTCGCGGAAATTCTCGTCGGAGAGGACGAAATCCTCGTCCACCAGCCCGTTCGAATAGAGCAGGAAGGCAGTGATCGCATAGGTCTCGTCGACGCTGAGGGTCTGGGCGGCGCCGAACGGCATCGAGCGATGCACATAGTCCCACACGGTCGACAGATACGGCCAGTAGCTGCCGACCGTCTTCACCGGCCGGCGATCGGTGAGGGTGCCCTCGCCGCCGGCCAGCACCGGCCAACTGTCGAGGCCCTCGGCGAACTCGCCGTGACAGGAGGCGCATTTCTCGGCGAAGACCTCGTCGCCGGTGGCGACATCGCCGGAGCCGGGACGCAGGCCCGTGCCGTCGGGCAGCACGGCGACGTCCCAGGCCGCAATTTCCTCCGGCAGCGCCTCGCGGCCGAGGCCGAGCTTGCCGGCCAGCGCCGGCGTCGCCAGCAGCGCACCGGCGCAGATCGCGAGGATCAGGACGTCACGCGACTTCGACATTCTCGACCTCCCCGTCGGCCTTGACCCACCAGGTCTGGATGCCGTTGTTGTGATAGACGTTGTTGAGTCCGCGGATCTCGCGCAACTGATCCTTGGTCGGCTGGACATAGCCGGTCTCGTCGACGGCGCGGGACTGCAGCAGCAGCTCCTCGCCATTCCAGTCGATATCGAGGTGGAAGCGGGTCAGCGCCTTGGGCAGGGCCAGCCCGGAGAGCCGCGCGCTCTGCCAGTTGACGCCGCCGTCGAGCGAGACGTCGACCCGGGTGATGCGGCCATTGCCCGACCAGGCAAGGCCGGAGATCACCAGCGGCCCCTTGCCATGGCGGATCGGCACCTGCGGCGAGGGCGAGGTGATGACCGATTTGGCATCCATCACCCAGGTCCACTTGCGGGCCCGGCCGTCCGGCATCAGGTCGGTGTATTTCGAGGTTTCCTCGCGGCTTTCCACCGCCTGGTCATAGATGCCGAGGCGGCGCAGCCACTTCACCCACATGTTGCCTTCCCAGCCCGGCACCACCAGGCGGACGGGATAGCCATGCTCCTTGCGCAGCGCCTCGCCATTGGCGAAGAAGGCGACCATGACGTCGTCCATGGCCTTTTCCAGCGGCAGCGAGCGGCCGTTGGAACTGGCGTCGGCGCCTTCCGCATAGACCCACTTGCCCTCGGGCTTGACGCCTGCCTCCTCCAGCAGCAGCCGCAGCGGCACGCCGGTGTATTCCATGTTGTGGATCATGCCTTGGGTGTACTGGCAGCCCTCGAGCTGCGCCCCGGCCCATTCCATGCCGCCATTGGCCGCGCATTCGCAGAAGGCCGTGGTGACCGAGCGCGGGAAGCGCAGCAGGTCCTCGAAGGTGAACACCAGCGGCGTGTCGACCAGGCCGTTGATCATCAGCCGGTAATCCGCCTTGCTGAGCTCGATCGCGCCGGAATGGTGCCGCTCGAAGGCGCAGCCCTGCGGCGTGATCGTGCCTTCCAGCGCGTGGATCGGCGTGAAATTGATCGAGGAGACCGGGCTTTCGGTCAGCCATTCCACATTGCGCCGAACCACATGGGATTCGAAACGGATCGGCATGCCGTAGGGCGTGGCGTCGACCGGATCGCCGAAGCTGCTGGCCCAGTCCTGCACCTCGACAATCTTGGGATCGGGGCCGGCCGCGCCGGCGGTGGCACTTCCGGCGACAAGACCCGCGCCGGCCAAGGCCGTGCTGCGCAGGAAGTCGCGGCGGGAGGTGCGGGCGATTGGTTCGTCGGACATGGCGAACGCTCCTTGCTTCGTCTCAGATACCGGTCACGACGACCGACGTGTTGGGCTCCAGCTTCACCGAGCCGAGCTTGCGCACATGCGCTTCGATCACATCCCAGATCTGTGGGCCCTCGGTGCCCTCGTTGACGCTGGCCCAGCCGGCGACGGTGTAGGAGCGGCCGGCCTCGATCGCCTCGCCGGTGTCGACAAGCGCCATGTCGGAGATGCGCTGGCCGATCGGCTTCGACACGTCGATGGCATAGGCGAGGCCGCCGATACGCACCATGTCGCCGCCCTGCTGGTAGTAGGGATCGGGGTTGAAGATGTTGTCGGCGACATCCTCCAGGATCGCCCGGATCGTCTCGCCGGTCATTTCGGTGCGGTAGCAGGCGCCATAGGTCATCGAGGTGACGTTGTGGATGTCCTCGCGGGTGATCGGATCGCCCGGCAGCAGCGTAGTGCCCCAACGCACCCCCGGGGACATGGCGATCTCAGCGTCGCGCTCGGAGCGGATCGCGTCGCAGATCAGGTCGTCCCAGGTACCGTTGAAATTGCCGCGCCGGTAGAGCAGGCTCTCGGTGGTGCCGATCTGCTCCTCCAGTTGCGCCTTGAACGGTTCGCGCTCGCCGTCGATCAGCGCCGCCATCTCCGGATCGGGCTCGATCACGTCGGAGAAGATCGGGATCAGCTTGTGGCGATAGCCCATCATGCGCCCGTCGCGCACGTCGAGATCGACGCGCGAGACGAACTTGCCGTTGGAGCCCGAGGCGATGAGGATGGTCTCGCCGACAAGCACCGGCTCGGGCACCGCGTCATGGGTGTGGCCGGTCAGGATGACGTCGATGCCCTTGACCCGGCCGGCCATCTTGCGGTCGACGTCGAAGCCGTTATGCGACAGGCAGACCACCAGATCGGCGCCGTCGGCGCGGACCTCGTTCACCACCGCCTGCATGCGCTCCTCGCGGATGCCGAAGGAGAATTCCGGGAACATCCAGCCGGGATTGGCGATCGGCATATAGGGGAAGGCCTGGCCGATGACCGCCACCTTGACGCCGCCCTTCTCGAAGACCTGATAGGGCTCGAAGGCCGGCTCGTCCCATTCGGCGTCGAAGATGTTGGCGCCGAGGAAGGGGAACGGCAGTCCCTCGACGATCTCCTTCACCCGATCGGTGCCATAGGTCCATTCCCAGTGGCTGGTCATGGCCTCGACGCCCAGGGCGTTCATGACATTGACCATGTCCTGCCCCTTGGTCAGGAAGCTGGTCATCGAGCCGTGCCAGGTGTCGCCGCCGTCGAGCAGGATCGAGTCCGGCCGCGCCGCCCGGATCGCCTTGACCACGGTGGCGACCCGGTCCATGCCGCCCATCCGGCCATAGGCCCGCGCCAGCGACGCGAAGTCCTCGCAGGTCAGCGCATAGGCGTCGGCGGAACCGGGCGCGATGTCGAACATCTTCAGGAAGTCGGCACCGGTAACATGCGGAACGTGGCCCTTGGCGCCGCCGACGCCGAGATTGACCTCCGGCTCGCGGAACCAGATCGGCTTCAACTGGGCATGAATGTCGGTGACATGGATCAGCGTCACATTGCCGAAATCGTCGAACCGCAGCAGTTGGTCCTGGGTCAGTGCCTGCTGCGCGGCGAGCCGCGCCCAGTTGCCGAAGCCGCTGGTGCCGACAATGGCCGAGGCGGCCATCGACGCCTGCAGGAATTCCCGGCGCGTGATCATTCGCTAACTCCTTGCCGCGGACGCACCTCCCCCGTCCGCGCCGAAGCGCGCCGCGTGGCTGTCCGCATGTGAAAGACGGTGTTCGAGGGCGGCCGGCCGACCGGCGCGGCCGCCCCCTGACATCAGCGCGGGTCCGACCTCAATGCCGGACCGAAACGCCCTCGACGCTGAGCCCGTTGCCGCGCGAGGCGACATAGAGTTCCAGAGCCTTGAACTCGTCCGACCCGGCCTTGAAGGTCTCCGCGCGGGTGTCGCGCACGCAGCCGATGAAGCGCTGCTGCGCGCTGACCATGCCGGCGTCCTTCAGGCGATAGGTCGGAAAGCCGTTGACCTGGCCCTGGGACAGGTGATCGGCGCGGATCATCTGGCCATAGTTGTCCTCGTGACAATTGGCACAGGACATCTCCAACTGGCCGTAGCGCGTGTAGTAGATCTCCTTGCCCTTCTCCCAATAGGAGGCGGCGGGCCCGTCGATCGCCACATTCACCGGCTCGCCACGCGACTGCATCGAGATCAGCGCCAGCATGTCCTTCATCTTGTTGGACGTCCAGCCCCACGCCTCGAGACCCATGTGCCGGGTCACGCATTCGTTGACGTAGTCCTCGACCAGCATCAGCTTGCCCGAGGCCTGATCCACGCGCGGGGTGACCGCGCGCAGGCCGCGCATGCTGTCCGGCTCCTGGTGACAGCCGGCGCAGGATTCGCCCTTGGCACCCATCGGATTGTTCCAGGCGTCGAGGCCTCGGTCGACGAACACCATGGCCGGATTGTCGAAATCGTCCCGTTGCAGGTCGCGGGTTTCGTCCTCGCGGAACAGCCAGCCCGAATAGATCTCCCGCAAGGCGCCCTGCAAGTGCTCCGGCGGCGACGTCTTCGTCACGAATTCGATGGTGCCGTCATCCGTCTCGACGACGAGCGTGTCCTCCACCGGATCCGCCAGCACGGTTCCGGCCATCGCAAGGCCGAACGCCGCGACGGCGGTCCTGATGATTATGTTGCGCGGCTGCATGAGCCCTCCTCCCAAACCCGGTGTGGCAGCGCGATCAGGCGATTTCGATCGCCTTGACGTCTTCGTAGACGGAGCCGTCGTCGTCGTACCAGGTGAACTTGATGTCACCCGCGGCATCGACCCTGACGTCGAACTCGAAATAGGGGTTGGTCGACACCGCCGGGTCGATGGCGATGTCGACGACGTTGACGCCGTTGAAGTCGCAGGTGAACCGGTTGATGATCGAGCGTGGGATCAGCTTGCCGTCCTTGTCCTTGCGCTGGCCGGATTCCATCTGGTGGCTGATCAGCGCCTTGATCGTCACCACCTCACCGGCGGACGCCGACTTCGGGACCTTGACCCGGGGCTTTGCATCGCTTGCCATATTGCCTCTCCTATTGCCTGACGATCAGCCGCCGCAGCCGCCGATGGTGACCTTGACGGTCGCTTGCGCCTGACGGATCGATCCATCGGCCATCTTCGCCAGCGCGACCACATCCTGGGTCTGGGCGAGACGGATGCGGGTCGCCGCCCGCTGGCTGCCGGCCGCCGGGCCGAAGGTGAAGGTCGCCACCGCCGGCTCCGGATTGCCGGTCGCCAGCAGCATGATGGCGACGGCGCCCGGCGCATCGACGCCGATCGGCACCGTGTTGCCGTTCTCGGCGATCTCCGGCGCGGTGATCGAAATGCCGTCACCGGCCGGGGTGGCGCCGCCGGTGAAGGCCGCCGTCAGTTCCTCGATGGTGGCCGCCTGGGCAAGGCCCGGCACGGCGGCCATGGCAAGGCCGCCAAGCCCGACCCAGAGCACCTCGCGTCGTGTCAGTTTCATAGTCATCTCCTTGAGCGTCGCGCTGCCGCGTCAGTCCTTGAGGGTGAGAAGATAGGCCACCACATCCTCGATCTGCTGCGCGCTGAGGATGGGGGGAAGCGGTTCGGTGCCCGCCTTGCCGCTGAAGCCGTCGCCCGGACGGACGAAGCCGTCGGTCTTGTAGAAGGCCGGCATGAACGAGCCGTCGAAGGTCATCTTCGCATTGGCGACGATGCCGCGCAGTTGCGCCTCGTCATAGCGATCGGCAACCCCGTCCAGCATCGGCGCGATCGTGCCGGGGAACTCGACATCGGGCAACGCCTCGATGGCGTGGCAGGCGACGCAGTTGCCGAGGGCGTTGGTCGTCATGACCTTGATGCCGACCTCGGGATCGCCGGGGACGCCGGTGAGCGAGGCGGCGACGGCCCCCTCCTCGTACTTGACTTCCTTGGGTGCGGTTTCAGACAGGGCGGGCGCCACCATGGCCATGGCCATTGCGCCCCCCAGCACGAGCCAGCGTGTCATTGCTCTCCTCCCAGAGTGCTTCCTCGGTTGCAAGGATAGCAACCCTGCCATCCTTCTTGCAATAGAGATATATATTTTTTTGAATATCTTAATTTATCTCTGTTTGTCAAATGCTTGCGGTCACTGCTGGCCGGCCATGCGGCGCGCCAGATAGGCTTGGAAGTGCTCGCCCGATTCGTAGCCGTGCTCGCGCACCCAGGTCAGCAGCGCCTCGGTCGTGCCCTTGCCGAAGGCGCCCGGCATCATCGCGACAGCCGCCTCAGCGGTCGTCTGGCCCGGCGAAACGGCTTCCGGCAGGAAGATCAGCGTCGGCGTGAACAGGACGCCCCAGCGCGTCGCCATCGCCTTCTCCGGCAGCACGGTGCCGTCGAAGTCGGTCACCTCGACATCGCCGAACAGGTTGATCTGCACCACGAAATACTGCTCGCGGATCAGCGCCTCGATCGCCGGGTCGGTGAACACCTCCTCATGCATGCGCGTGCAATAGATGCAGCCGCGCTGCTCGATGGTGATCATCAGCCGCTTGCCCTCCGCATTGGCCTCGGCGAGATCGTCGCGCAGGTCCTTGAAGGTTTCGCGCAGCCAAGCCGGCTTGTGCAGACCGTCGTCGCCGAGCTCGGCGGCGGAGGCCGGCAGCACGGCCAGCCAGCCGATGACGGCAAGAATGGCAAGACGGATCATGACGATATCTCCCTTCGATAGGTCGGCGTGGCGATCAGATCAGCGTGACGATCAGGCCGGCGAGGCGTTCAGGTCAGCGTGGCGCTCCAGTCGAAATTGCGGATCATCCAGTCGGCGATCAGATTGACCGAATTGGTGGCAATCAGCAGCCCGAACAGGATGAGCATCACGCCCATCGCCTTCTCCACGTAGCCCATCAGCCGGCGGTGACGGGCGACGAAGCCGAGGAACGGCCCGGCGAAGAGCGCGGCGACGACGAAAGGCAGGGTCATGGCGAGACCATAGACGAGCAGCAGGGCGCCGCCGCGCCAGACCTCGCCCATGCCGCCGGCGACCATCAGGATCGCCGCCAGTGCCGGGCCGACGCAGGGCGTCCAGCCGAAACCGAAGGCAAGGCCCATGACATAGGCCCCCACCAGCGTCGTCGGCCGCGCGCCGCTCTGCACCCGCGCCTCGCGGTAGAGCAGGCCGATGCGCAGCACGCCGAGGAAATGCAGGCCGAAGACGATGAGCACCGCCGCCGCTGCCCAGGACAGCACCTCCCGCCATTCCAGGAACACCCGGCCGAGCGCCGTGGCGCCGAGCCCCAGCAGCACGAAGATGGAGGTGACACCGAGCGCGAAGGCCAGCGCCTGAACCATCAGCCGGCGCCGGGCGCCGGGCGAGATGACCTCGCCCTCCCGCAGCTCCGCCGCCGACAATCCGGCCATATAGGACAGATAGAACGGCACCATCGGCAGGATGCAGGGCGAAAAAAAGGAGAGCAGCCCCGCCAGGGCGGCCCCTCCGAAGCTGATTTCCAGCATCCGCCCCTCCCCCCGACGCGTCAGCCTTGTTCGGTCTATTCAATTATATTAGGATATTCCTATGTGAATATAGGTTTGTCAACATGCTCCGCCGCATCACGCTCGACAGTCTCCCCGCCAGTTTTCCGGCCAGTTTTCCGGCCAGTTTCCTCGGCAGGCTCATCGCCGGCCTCTTCGTTCGGGTCCGCACCCGCCGGTTTCGCTGGGAACGCGCTGCCGCATGCCGGCCAAAAGGACGGCTGCCGGGACTGCTCCTGCCGGCCCTGCTGCTGATGGGACTGACGATGACCGCGCCGCGGGCGACGGCCGATTCGCCGGTCGATTCGGTGGCCGCAGCCCCGCTCGAACTGCTGATGGTGGAGCAGCCCGGCTGCGCCTATTGCGCCCGCTGGCATGCGGAGATCGGCCCGCAATATCCGCTGACCGACGAGGGGCGCCAGGCGCCGCTGCGCAGCCAGCAATTGCGCGCACCGGTGCCGGACGACATCCATCTGGCGGCGCCGCCGGTGTTTACCCCGACCTTCATCCTGCTGGCCGGCGGTCGCGAGATCGGCCGCCTGGAAGGTTATCCGGGCGAGGATTTCTTCTGGCCGCTGCTCGCCGCCCTGATCGCCCGGGCCGACGCCCGCTGACGCCTCGGACGGGCGGGCGCACCGCACCGGTTTCGGTTGCGATGCCGCTACGGCCGCTCTATGAAAGGCCACGCGACGATTGGGGCCATTCTCTTGTCCGGCACGCAGGATATCAGTGAGGGCGAGACGGACACTGTCGACCTGGACGACCTGGTCGGGCAGGCCAACGAGGTCGCCACCTTCCTCAAGGCGCTCGGCCACGACGGACGGCTGACGATCCTGTGCCATCTCCACGGCGGCCCCAAGAGCGTCACCGAGCTTGAAAATCTGCTGTCCTCACGTCAGGCTGTGGTCAGTCAGCAATTGGCGCGCCTGCGTCTCGAAGGCCTGGTGAGCGCCCGGCGGGACGGGCAGGCGATCTATTATTCGATCCTCGACCCGAAGGTGGCCGCGATGATCGAAACCCTGGCGCGGCTGTTCCCGAAACCGGCATAAGACCGGCCGCCGCGACATCATTCGGGAGGGAGGAAAAGGCATGGACGCGGTGCCAATTGGCCTGCTTGCGGCCCTGGTCGGGCTGGCGGGCGGGATCGTGCTCGGACTGGCGGCCCGGCTCGGCGATTTCTGCACGCTCGGCGCGCTGGAAAGCGCGGTCTACGGCAAGGACCAGACGATGCTGCGGCTGTGGGGCATCGTCGTCGGCGTCGCCGTTCTCGGCACCCAGTTCGCCGCCATGGCCGGCATCGTCGATCTTGGCGGCAGCTTCTACCATTCGATCTCCTGGAACCCGCTCGCCTCGATCCTCGGCGGCCTGGTGTTCGGCTACGGCATGGCGCTGGCCGGCAATTGCGGCTTCGGCGCCCTGGTGCGCTTCGGCGGCGGCGACCTGCGCTCGCTGGTCGTCGTGGTGGTGATGGGCATCTTCGGCTTCATCGCCCTGTCCGGCCCGCTGGCGCCGGTGCGCACCGCCCTGTTTCCCCAGCCGGACGCCACCGGGCCGCAGGGCATCGTCCACGATCTCAACTCGCTGCTCGGCATCCCCGCCGTGGTGACGGTGGTGGTCATCGGCCTCGCCTGCCTCGCCTGGGGCCTCGCCCATGCGCCGCTGCGCCGCTCGCCGCGGATGATCGGCTGGGGCATCGCCGCCGGCGCCGCCGTCGTCTGGTGCTTCGCCGGAACCAGCTATCTCTCCGACATCAGCCTTGGCGCCGTCTCCGTCGAGGGCCCGTCCTTCACCGCCCCGGTGGGGCGCACCCTGGTATTTCTGATGACCTCGACCGCCGGCGGCATCAGCTTTTCCGTTGGCGCGGTGATCGGGGTGATCGGCGGCGCGCTGATCGGCTCGTCGATCCGCGGCCTGTTCCGCTGGGAAGCCTGCGAGGACCCGCGCGAACTCGGCCGCCAGGTCAGCGGCGCCATGCTGATGGGCATCGGCGGCGTCGTCGCCATGGGCTGCTCGGTCGGCCAGGGGGTGACGGCGAGCGCCGCGCTGGCCTGGTCGGGCCCGACGACGCTGGCCGCCATTCTCGTCGGCGGCGTCATCGGCCTGCGGCAGTTGATCGGCGGCTTCCAGCCGGAATAGCCCGGCTCCGGCGCGCCTGGCAGCCTCCTCCACGCCTCCCAACGCCCCGCCCCTCCTGCCGGCGGGCGCGACAGCGCGCCTGCGTCACGGCAGCGCAACCCCGCCTGGGGCCGCATTTTTCCGCTGCAAACTTGAGACATTCATTCATATTAGCCGCGCGATGTTCGCGGCCCTCGTCGGCGTGCTCCGCCCCGCCAAAGCAGCAGGAATCCCATGCCTGACCACGTTCCTCAGCCCATCCGTTCCGCCCCGACGCAGCAAGCGGTGACCGCGGGCGTCCCCGTGCAATGTGTCGTGGTGCGCGACCAGGATGGCATGGTGGCCATCGGCCGCGACGACCTGGTGCGCTACGCCGGTCCCGGCCAGATCGTCGCCACGGCCCTGTGCCTGCGGCTGTTTGCGCGCGCCTTTGCCGATCTCAGCCCCGAGGAACCGCCGCATCGCGACGACATCCGGGTTCTGGTCGGTTTCCCCGGAGCCGGAATTCTCGACTGCGTCGAGATGATCACCCGGGCACGGACGCGCGACCGCCTGACCGTGGATCCCGAGGCCGGCCCGCCGGACGCCCCGGCGGCGATCGTCGGCAGGTTCTATTTCGAGATCGCCGTCGGCTCCCGCGCAAGCGGCTACTGGCTGGCCGACGGCTATTTCACCGATGCCTTCGTCGACCAGATCCGCCGTCATCAGGACGGCCAAGGCACGCGGGAGGAACTCGCCGCCTATCAGATCGCCAAGCACACCGTGATCGGCCGCCTGCTCGGGGCCCCCGACGATGCCCTGTTCCACAGCCGCAAGGTTCACATGCCATGATGATCGTCGCTCCCGAACTCGCCATCATCGACCATGGCACCACGCTCGCCATCACCTACGAGGACTGCATCAAGTATCATGGCCGCACCAATATCGGCGGTGTCGCGCTCGGCTTCCGTCTGATGCAGCGCGCCTTCGCCGACCTGTCGCCGGCCGGCCCGCCAGACCGGGAAACCGTGTCCGTGCGCACCGCCTTTCCCGGTCTCGGCGTGCGCGATGCCGTCGAGATGATCGCGCGGACCACAAGCCGGGGCGCCTATCACATCGATACGGCGATGGCCCCGCACAGCGCTCCGGAAGCCGCGGAGGGCCGGTTCTGGTTCGAGGTGACCGTGGACGGCCACACCCGCGCCTATGTCACGGCCTCCGGCGCCGTCGGCGCGGAGTTCGTCGCGATCGGACGAACCTCCAAGCAGCGGCCGCTGACACCCGCCGAGCAGGCCCGCTGGAGCGAACTCAAGGAAGAGCTGGCGTCCCGCATCATGGCCGCGCCGGTGAACGCGGTGGTGGTTCCGGCGTGAACCGGCCGGAGTGAACTGCGCGGTGCGAGCCGCCCTGCCCGACCCTCGCTGACGGTGCCGACACCGGGATCGGATCGGACGGTTCGATCGCGCGCTCCAGGTCGCCTTGAGAAAGGCCGGTCTCGCATGCCAGCGCGGCATCGCGAGGCATGAGAAGATCATTCGCCCCGGCATCGAGAGCTGAAAAGGCAGACGCGTCCGCCCCCGGTGCGGACCGCGCGCCCGACCGTTCGGGCCTTTGGATTTTCCGCGCAACATGCCGTCGTTTTGAAGGAGGAAAGCTGCCTCAGCCACCGCCCTGCGCCTTCGGACGAGGGTTAGGGTCAGGACCCTAACCCGAGACACATCGCCCGTCGCAGAACGGGCCTCTCTTCGACGCGCAAATCAGGCCTTGAAACTCAGAACGTATGATGTGATTATCATACAATCCTGTATTAAGAGGAGGGGATCATGAACCGTCGCTGTTTTCTGCTGGCCGCAGCTTGCGTCGCGGCAACCGCCGGGCTGACAGGCCCGGTCCTGGGCCAGGGATATCCCGCCCGTCCGGTCACGCTCGTCGTGCCTTTCGCTCCAGGTGGCGGCACCGACCTGCTGGCGCGGCTGGTGTCGAACAAGCTGGAGACCGCGCTCGGGGCGCCGGTCGTCGTCGACAATCGTCCCGGCGCGAGCGGCGCCGTTGCCGGAGCCTATGTGAAGACGCAGCCCGCCGACGGCTACACGCTGCTGTTCGGGACATCCTCGACCAACGCGATCTCGCCGGTGCTGCACGAGGACAAGATGGGCGACATGCTCACCGGTCTCGATCCGGTGAGCATGGTTGCCAACAGTGCGCTCATCCTCGTGGTCCCGGCGTCATCGCCGATCACGGACCTGAAGGGCTATGTGGACGCCTCGAAAGCCCGGCCGCTGACCTACGGCACTTTCGGCGTCGGCTCGACGCCGCACCTGCTGGGCACGCTGCTCGCCTCCAGATCCGGCGCCGAGACGATCCATGTGCCCTACAAGGGATCCGCCCCCGCCGTTGCCGACGTGACCGGCGGCCATATCGACAGCGCCTTCCTGACGGTGACCGCGCTCACCGCCTCGCTCGATGACGGGGCCATGCGGGGTCTGGCGGTGGCAGCGCCAGAGCGCCTGTCGCAGTTCCCCGACATTCCGACCTTCGCCGAAGAAGGCTATGAGGATCTCGACGACGCCGGCTGGTTCGGGATCTTCGCCCCGTCGGGGGTGCCGGCCGAGATCCGCACCCAGGTCTCCAGGGCGATCCAGACGGTCCTCGACCAGCCGGAGGCGCAGGAGGAATTCGCCAAGCTCGGCGTCACGGCGCAGGGCAGCTCGCCGGAAGAGCTGGAGAAGAAGCGCGACGCCTCCGTGGCGCTGGTGAGGCACATCCTCGCCACCACCGATATCGACATTTCCGAGTAAGCTGAAAGGTCAACGAGACGATGCGTCGAGACAACACCGCCGACTACCAGATCCGCCGTTGGTACGGTCAGGAACAGGAAGTCCTGACCAACGAGATCTATGAGTCGGACGAAGGTGCTCCCTTGCGCAAGATCCTGATCGCCGCGGCGATCAGGAACCCTTATGCGGGCCGCTTCAGCAGAGATCTGAGCGAGATCATCGATGGCAGCGACCGACTGGGAGAGGAGTTTGCCCGGCGCATCCTCACCGCCCTGGGCGGCGCGCAGGCCGAAAGCTACGGCAAGGCCTGCGTCGTCGGCAGCGCCGGCGAATACGAGCACGGCAACGCCTTCATCACCGCCCGTTTCGCGACCCCGATCCGGGCCGTGCTCCCCGGCGCGAAGGAGTGGATTCCCTCGACCGGCAAGCGCAGCGGCCCGGGCGCCCTGATCGACGTGCCGCTCGCCCATATCGGCGAACTCTATGCGCGCGCCTATTACGACACGGTGAGCGCCTATTTCGACGATGCGCCCAATGCCGACGAGGTGGTGGTGGCTTTCGCCGTCGCGACGCGCGGACGTATCCACGCACGCCTCGGCGGACCGCAGGTCGCACCGCTCGCGGCCGAATAGAACGCGGAGCCAAATACGATGCACCGGGAGCGGTCCAGTTTCGTCTACCTGAACGGGTTGCGGTTCCACTATCTGACCTGGGGCGATCCCGGCCGTCCGATGCTGATCTGCCTGCATGGTCTGCGCAGCTATGGCCGGACCTTCGCCGGACTGGCGCAGACCCTCGCGGATCGCTTCTACGTGGTGGCGCCCGACCAGCGCGGCCGGGGAGAAACGGACTGGGATCCGGCGCGAAACTACTTCGCCGATCAATACGCTGCCGATCTGGGCGCGCTTGTCGACCACCTGAGGGCCGAGACGTTCCATGTTCTCGGCCACTCCATGGGCGGCATCAACGCGCTGACCTATGCGCTGACACATGGCCAGCGCTTCGCGTCGCTGATACTCGAAGACAGCGGACCCGAGGCCGACGGCAGCGCCGGGATCGAGCGGATCCTGAAGGAACTGAAAACGACGCCGCTCTCCTTCGACGGTCTGGACAAGGCGCGCGCCTTCTGGCGGTCGATCCGGCCGAACGTCACCGACGCGGCGATCGAATCGCGCATCGCCCATTCGATGAAAGCCGTCGGCGGCAAGATCGTCTGGCGCCACGATCAGCTCGGGATCGGGAAATGCCGGATCGAGCAGGCCAGCGTGCGACCGAACCCGGACCTCTGGCCGGCCCTGTCCGGCCTCGCCTGCCCCGTTCTCGTGCTGCGCGGCGCAAACTCCGACTATCTCGACCCGGCACGGGTCCAGCGAATGTGCGAAACGAACCCGCGCGTGGTCGCCCAGGAGATCGAAGGTGCCGGGCACTATGTGCATGACGACAATCCGGTAAGCTTCAACCGTGCGGTCGGCGCATTTCTCGACCGTGTCGCCGGAGCGAGAGACGCAGGACGGAGATAGATGGACAGCAACACCAGCGATACGGCGCGCGTCCGCGGCGGCAGCGTGCGCGAGCGCGTCACCAATGCATTGCGGGCCGACATCATCACCGGGGTGTTCGTGCCCGGCCAGCGGCTGTCCGAGGCCGAGCTGTGCTCCCACCTCGACGCGTCGCGCACGCCGGTCCGCGAAGCGCTCCGTCAGCTCGAGGCGGAGCGCCTGGTCGAGGTCCGCCCCAACCGGGGGCCGATCGTGGTCAAGCTCGGCTGGGAGGAGGCCGAACGGATCTACGACGTGCGGGAGCTGATCGAACCGGAGGTCGTGCGCCTTTTCGCGCTCGCCGCAACCGGCGAGCACCTGGAGCGGATGGACGCGGCACTCGAGGAATTCGAGCAGGCCTCGTCCGAGGGGCTGAACCCGGCTCAACTGATCGGGGCCACGACGACCTTCTACGAGGTGATGTTCCAGGGCTGCAGCAACGACATCCTCGCCGACATCCTGCGCGGCCTCCTCGCGCGGGTGAACCTGCTGCGATCGCGCTCGATGTCCCGGCCCGGGCGCCCGAAGGAAAGCCTGAAGGAGATGCGCGACATCCTGTCCTGCATCCGCGAGGGGAACGTTCCGGGGGCCCAGCAGGCCGCGGTCATACACATTCGCAACGCCCGCGCTCAGGCCAAGGCCGCGATGCCGGCGCCTTCTGCCCCCTAATCGCGACCCGTAATCGCGCCCCATCATCGCACAAAGAGACCGACGCCCCATGCAGCCGAAGCTCAATCGCGACGCCATCAGCGGTTTCCTGCTCGCCCTGATCGGAGCCGCCGCGGCCTATCGCGCCTTCGACTACGGCATCGGCAGCGCCGCGCGGATGGGCTCAGGCTACTTTCCGTTGCTGATCGGCGGGGCGCTGGTGCTGCTCGGCGCGGTCATCGCGATCGGCGGGCTGCGCGCGTCGGCGACGCCCGTCCACATTCCCCGGCGCGAGCTGTTTCTGATCGCATTCAGCGTCGCAAGCTTCGCATTGATCATCGGTCGGTTCGGTCTGTTTCCGGCCCTTGGCGTCTCGGTCCTGCTCGCGTGCCTGGCCGACCGGGGCGCCGGACTGCGGCAAACGATCGGCATCGTCCTCTTCTCCTGCCTGCTCGTCTGGCTCGTCTTCGTGATCGGGCTGAATTCCCCCACGGCTCTGATCAAGGTGTGATCCGATGGAGTTGTTCACGCTCGGCTTCGCATCGCTGACGCTGACCTCGGTGGTCTATTGCTTCGCGGGTGTCTTCCTTGGAACGCTGGTCGGGGTGCTGCCCGGCGTCGGGGCCTTGTCGGCGATCTCGCTGCTGATGCCGGTCTCCTTCTATCTCGACCCGACAACGGCGCTGGTGTTCCTGTCGGGGATCTATTACGGCGCCGAATATGGCGGCTCGACCGCCTCGATCATGCTCAATCTGCCGGGCACCTCGTCGAACGCCATCACCTGTCTCGATGGCTATCCGATGGCCCAGAACGGAAAGGCCGGCGTGGCGCTGACCGTCACCACCTATGTGTCCTTCTTCGGAGGAACCGTCGGCATCCTGCTGCTGACCTTTCTCTCGCCGGTCATCAGCCGGCTGGCCGTCGCCGTCGGTCCGTCCGAATATGCCGCGATCCTGCTGCTGAGCATCATCATGGCGGCCACGATCTCCGACGGGCCGCCGCTGAAGGGGATCGCGATGGTGCTTTTCGGCGCCTTGCTCGGCACCGTCGGCATCGACGTCAACAGCGGCGACTATCGCTTCACCTTCGGCGTTCCGGAGCTCTTCGACGGTGTCAGCCTGGTCGCGCTGGCTCTGGGCACGTTCGGCGTCGGCGAGATCATCTTCGCGATCAGCGCCCAGAAGGCGCGCGGCCCGATGCCCAAGGTCACGTGGCGCTCGATGATCCCTAGCCGGCCGGAATTCCTGAAGACGCTGCTGCCGATGGCGCGCGGCGCCGGGGTCGGCAGCGTGGTCGGGCCGCTGCCCGGCGCCGGGCCGACCATCGCCTCGCTGATCGGCTACGCGGTCGAAAAGCGCATCAGCCGGACGCCGCACCGGTTCGGGAAGGGAGCGATCGAGGGCATTTCCTCGCCCGAGGCCGCCAACAACGCGGCCGTCCAGACCGCCTTCATTCCCACCCTGTCGCTCGGCATTCCCGGCAGCCCGACGATGGCGATCATGCTTGGCGCGCTGATGATCCACGGCATCTCGCCCGGTCCCAAATTCATCTTCGAGCAGCCGGAGATGTTCTGGGGCCTGATCGCGAGCTTCTGGCTCGGCAACATCATCCTGCTGGGGCTCAACCTGCCGCTGGTCGGCATCTGGCTCTGGCTGCTGCGCATCCCCTATTCGATGATGTATCCGGTGATCGTGGCGCTGATCTGCGCGGGCGTCTACACGCTCACCAACAGCGCCTTCGCGGTATGGCTGGTTCTCGGCTTCGGCTTCGTCGGCTTCCTGTTGCGGCTCTTCGACTATTCGCCGGCGCCGCTGCTCATCGGCTTCATTCTCGGACCCATGCTCGAAGAAAACCTGCGCCGGGCACTGCTGATCCATCGCGGCAGCTACATCGAGATGTTCTCGCGTCCCGCCACCGCCGCGCTGATGCTGCTCACGCTGGCAATCCTGCTCTGGGCTCTCCTGAAACGAAATTCGCCGGTACAGGGGAACGACTGACGGCGACCGATTGAGGGCGACCGATTGAGGACGACGGATTGATACGCCGATTGACGAGGCGGCCGATCGCGTCCGTTCGGGGCGCAGCTTCGGCGTGACCACGCTCGCCTCGCCGCGGGCGGTCACGATCCGCGACCGCGCAGAGGCAACGCACGGCGAACGCTCCGGCAGCGGACGCCCCGGCAGCGGACGCTTCGGCACCTGTGCAGGCCCGGTCCGCCCATCTTCCGCCCGCCACTCCCCTTGCAGGACATCCTCAACGCAGGTCCGGCGCCAACTTCACGGGCCGCCGTTGCGGCGGGCGTCACATCGACAGGACCGGATGCGTGACGCAGGTCTCGACGACAGACTCGCCAAGTTACACGATGCCACCGTTAAAGGGACGCCGTTAAGGGCTCGATCTGTAGGGATTTATCTAAGGGATAAGTGGTGCCCAGGGCCGGAATCGAACCAGCGACACGCGGATTTTCAATCCGCTGCTCTACCAACTGAGCTACCTGGGCCCGCGAAGCGGCGCGGCCATCTGCCTGCGTCGCATCGGAGTGCCGGTCTTATAGAGGCTCGCACCAAGCCTGTCCAGTTGCCCTTGCAAAGTTTTGCACAAGTCGGACAGGCATCGGGGCCATGCCCGCCGCCGGTTCGGCAAACCGATCGTGGCGCCGGGCAAGCCCTTGAAACGGCTCGCCTAGCGCTGGCCGACCACGACGCCGGTGGCGGTGTAGGCGCCGGTGATGTCGGAGATGCCGAAGCTGCCGACCACCCCTTGCGCCGCGCCCATCGGACCGTTCACGAAAGAGCCGGTCAGCACGCCCGACACCGTCTCGCTCATGTTGCCGAGGCCGCCGACGAAATGGCTGAGGTCGCTCGGGCTGCCGGTGGGGGAGTAGACCGAGCCGCCGAAGTTGCGACCATCGAAATTGCTGATGCTGGCTTCGCCGGTGCGCGCGCCGAAATCGAAGGTCATGTTGAAATTGCCGGCCGCCAGATACTGTGCCTGGCCATCATTGGTGATGTTGGTGACGCTGCCGACCGCATGGCCGGCATAGGAGGCCGTGCCGGTGAGCGGCAGTTCGCCGATGGTGGAGACATCGCCCGCCGCCCAGGTGCCGAGATGGACGAAATCGCGCCGCCGGGGATCGAACGGCGCCGTCTCGGACGTGTCCTCGCCGCGGAAGCGGGTGCCCCAATAGCCCCATTCCAGGAAGGCGCAGGTGCAGCGCGCGACATCCGTGAACAGCGCGTCGTCGGCCCCCGCCACCAGCGTCGAAGGTATCATGTAGCTGCGCGGGTTGCTGTCCGGCGCGATGATCTCGCCATCGTCGGTCACGGCGAAGGTCTCACCGAAATTGCCGCTCAACGCGTAGCGATCGTCGTCGATCAGGGCCGAATGACCGTCGCCGCTCCAGGTGAACAGGCTGTCGCCGAAGCCGAGCACCAGGCCGGCAAGGTGATCGTCGCCGTCGAACGTGTCGAGGATCGTCATCGACGCGCCGACCGAATTGTTGCCGGCATCGAAGGCGATGGTGAGCATCTCCGGAGCAAGGGACCAGAACGGCGTTGCGACACCGCCATTCGTCGCCGCCTCGACCATGCCGGAGGCATAGCCGTTGAGCACCCGGCTGGTGCGGATGAACTCGCCCGTCGGCGAGACCGACTCAAGCTGGCCGACATGGGTGTAGCCGGAAACCATCTCGGTCAACGAGCCATAGGGATACGGCCCGCGCGCCGACACGTCGGTGCCGGTCTCAAGCCCGCCGACATCGAAGCCGAGCACGAAATTCTCCGCGTTCGGGCCGAAGATGTGGCCCCCATCCGCGCCCGGCACGGAATCGACAGGCCCCCCATGCAACACTGAAGGGTCGTAGCCGGAGATGCGGAAGCCGCCGCGCCGCGGCCCCTCGATGACGAAGCCTTCCGTCTCGTCCTCATAGATCAGTCCGGTGGACACCGAGATCGCCGACGCCTGGGCGGCGCCGCTGCCCTGGATGGACATCGAGGCGACAAGGTAGCGCTCGTCGTCGTCGTCGAGATCGGAGCCCGTGACGACGAGGAAATCGCTGGTGCGCACGGTCTGCAGGAAGGCGGGGCCGAGCAACTCTCCCGCCAGCGGATTGAGGAAATAAAGGTCGTGGGCAACGCCGGTCCTGGCCACCTGCAACGGATCGGCCGACAGGCGGTAACGGCGGATCTGGTTGACCGCCGTGGCGCGCAGCGCCGCCGGATCGGTGCGCGTGCCCCAGATGCCGATGACGGGATCGTTGACCGCCAGCACCGAGGACGAGATTTCCTCGAAGAAGGTGAAGGCGAGGAAATGGTTGCCGTTGCGGTGCACCGTCCCGACCACCGTGCGCCCGCCCGAGGTGACGACACGGAACGCCGCCTGGCCGCCGGCGGGAAGCGGTATGGTGATTGTCTCGCCGCCGATCGTCCCGGTGAGCTGGGTGCCGCCGCCGGTGATCGTGAAGGTGGCGGTGGTGTCGGTGGCCGCGGACCCGCCGACCAGACCCTGCCGGCCGGGGTTGGAGACCGTGAAGGTTTCCAGCGAGGGATCGTAGGAGGAGCCGGTCGTCAGCACCCGCAGGACCACCTGCGTGCCGTCCACCTGGGGCGGATCATTGACGATCTCGCGGATGAGATTGCCCGTGGCGCCGGGCACGATGTCGCTGACGACGTGACCGCCGTCGTCGATGCCGGTCGAGGCCACCACCTGCGGCCGCGGGCGCGGCATGACGGTGACGATGGGCTGGCCGGAATTGCCCTGGCCGATGCCGGAGTCGCGCACGCGGGCGTCGGTCGGGGAACTGGATGCACCGCCGGTCTGGCCGCCGCGCCCCGCCAGCCCCTGCTGCACGCCGGCGATGTCCGCCTGGCTGGTGCGCCGGATCTCCGGCCGGTGGTTGCCGGCCGCGGCGACGGCGAGCGTGTAGCCGGCCTCGTAGATGCGGCGGGTCTGGCCGTCCGGGCCGCGGAAGCTCAGTTCCTTGCCGAACAGCAGCGAGAAGCGCCCCGCGCCGTCGGTCAGGTTGAGATTGGCGATGCCGCCGCGGATGCCGATGGTGCCGACCGGGGTGTTGACGGTGACGCCGCCCGGGTTCTTGCTGAGCTTGCCGCCGACGAAGCGGGCGACGCCCTTGCCGAAGGAGGCGACCAGCCTGCCCGTCCCGGCATCGGGATCGTAGACAAACTCGTCGATGACGAGGTCGGAATTGGCGCCGACGGTGAAGGTCGACCCGTCGACCAGCAGGATCTGCACCAGCCCTTCGCCGGCCGTCTCGATCCGCTCGCGATAGATCAGCGTGTCGCCGAGCACCACGGTGCGGGTGCCGGCGCCCGGCGGCGTGCGCCGCGCGTCCTGATTGACCGCTGCCGCGACGCCCACGTCGTTGCGCGCCGTAGCAGTGCCCGGCACCACGACAAGGGCAGCCCCGAGAGCCGCCATGAAACACTGCCTGCGCATATCAGCCCCCGATAGGACGGCGTAAATCAGAAGATCAGAACGTCTTGATCAGACTGAGCGTCACGGACGCATTGGAATAATCGCGTGTCTGGTAATTGGATTGCAGCCTGCGGAACTCCCCGGACAGGGACATGGCAATGTCCGGGCGGACCGGCACGTTGAGCGCGCCGCGCACCCAGAACTCGTTGTCCCGCTGGCTTTCCGTGAAGCTGACCACCGGGTCCGGCGCCGCGAAGGCGCGGCGGACATAGCCGACATCGGCATCGATCGACCAGACGGTGCGCAGCATCTCGACCGGCGAGGCGAAGCGATAGGTGAGCCCGGCCGTCGCGCCGATCTCCCAGCTCTGCTCGAAACGGGCCGCCGCCTCCTCATAGTCGCCGAGCAGCGACACCCGCCCCGACCAGGCCTGCGAGAACTGGTAGGCATGGCTCAACTGCGCCAGGATCTGATAGCCGTTGCGGTTGCTGACGGTCGGATAGGTGGCGCTGTCGCGATACCAGCGGTAGCGGTATTCGACCTTGGCATTGATCGACGAGCGCGGGTCCGGCTGGATGGCGAAGCGGGCGCCGAAGCCGGTGGCGCCGGTATAGTTGGTCTCGTTGAGGCGCACGCCGGTGAGGATGCCGTAGACGCCGAAGCGGGCATTGTCGATGTCGAAGCGGGCCATGTTGAACGACGGCCCGAACGTCAGTTCGGCGAGTTCGGTGTTGAGCCGCGTGCTGTCGAAATAGCGCCCGCCATAGAACAGCAGGTCCGCCTCCAGCAGGTCGCCCTGGGTGCCGAGGTCATAGGCCGCGTGCACGTTGCCGGCAACGAATGCGTTCCAGTCGGCGCGGCCGACGGCGGTGTCGTCGAGCAGGAAGGAGATGCCGTTCAGCGTCACGAAGCGCCCGCCCGGCCCGGCATTGGCATTCGACTGCCAGCGCAGGCCGGTCATCACCGTCGCCGAGAACTTGGCCGGGTCCTCGGCCGTGTCGATCGCGGTCATGAAGGTCTGGACGCGCTCAGCCACCTCCGGCGGCACGTTCGGCGCCTGAAGCGCCTGCTCGAAATAGGAGCGCGCCGCATCGAAGGAGCCAAGCCGGAAATAGAGTACGCCGAGTTCGAGCTGGATGCGCGGCAGGCCCGGCGCATAGATCAGCATGCGCTCGAAGGTGCCGATCGCGGCCTCGTAGTCGCCCATGCGGGCGGACAGGTTGGCATATTCGAAGGCGATGTCGAGGTCGGCCGGATCGCGCATCATCGCCGCCAGCAACTCGGCCTGACGGGCGCGGAGCTGCTCGTGAGACAGCGACACCTGCGCGCCCTGCGGAGCGCCCTGCGCAAGCGCAGCCGGCGCCGGCATGCAGGCAAACGCGACAAGGGCGGCCACGGCACATCCAGCGAAACGCAGACTCTCGCGCCGGGCATAGACCGCCAAGCTCACCGGCCCCTCCAATCAAAAAACACATTAGAACGGGAGGACATTACGCCACGCGGCCGCGACGAGTCCTGCCTCAAGAAGAGGCCTCGTCAAATATTGGGGGGCATGTTGCAATCCGGGCACATGCCCCCGGCCGTGCGGGCCTGCTACTGCACTTCGCGGATGCGGCCGTCGGTATAGGGAACATAGCCGTCGGCACGGGCGCCGATATAGTCGGCCACCACTTCTTCCAGCCCCGGACCATAATCATAGGCATTGGTGCCGGCCTCGGAAAAGATCCTGTAGCCGTCGCCGCCGCCGCGCATGTAGTTGTTGGTCGCGACCAGATAGGTCGCGTCCATGTCGAGCGGCTCCCAGCCGGCGTCGCCCTCAACCTCGACCTGGATGATTCGCCCCTCGCCGGGCTTGCGCGCGCGGGTCCAGGAGAAGCGGATACCGGCGACCTGCGGGAAGCGGCCGGCCCCCTCCTCCACCTGCGACACGCCGTTTTCCAGCGCCGCGACGACATCGCGGCCCTTGATCTGGAACGTCGCGAGGGTGTTCTGGAACGGCAGCACCGTGAGCACCTCGCCCATGGTGATCTCGCCGGCATCGATGGAGGCGCGGATGCCGCCGCCGTTCTGGATGACGATCCGCACGCCCTGCGCCCTGGTGCGGTCGAGCATGGCATCGGCGATCAGGTTGCCCATCGAACACTCCTGGGCGCGGCAGGTCTCGCGCGAGCCGTCGATGGTCTCGCTGGTGCTGCCGATCACCTTGGCGCGGATTTCCTCCAGCGGTGCGGCAAGTTCGGCAAGGCGGGCGGCGGCGGCCTTGTCGGCCGGCACGGAGGCGTCGAGCAGGATCGGGTTGCCGGCGGCGGAGATCACCTTGCCGGCATCGTCGAAGACGATCTCGATCTCGCCCAGATACTTGCCATAGGCATAGGCCTGGACGACCGGCACCTGGCGGCCGGCCGGATTCTGCACCAGCAACGGATAGGGACCGGCGGCGGCCTCATGGGTGTTGGACAGCAGCGTGTGGGAATGGCCGCCGACGATGACGTCGACCCCGGCCACCCGCGCGGCGATCTCCATGTCGCGCGGCAGCCCCATATGCGTCAGCGCGATGATCTTGTTGACGCCGGCAGCCTGCAGCCCTTCCACCGCGCCCTTGAGATAGGTCTCGGCGCGCTGGAACAGGACGTTGGGACCGGGAGACGAGGTCTCGACCGTGTCCTCGGCCAGCACCGCGACGATGCCGATCTTCTCGCCGCCGACCTCGATCACGATTGCTCCCGGCACCTTGCCCTTGAGCGCCGGCTCGTTCTCCACGTCGATATTGCCGGACAGGACCGGGAACTCGACCGCCTCGAGGAAGGCGGCAAGGCCGGCCGGCCCGTCGTCGAACTCGTGGTTGCCGACGGCCATCGCGTCGAAGCCGATCATGTTCATGAACTCGGCCGCCGCTGCCCCCTTGTAGGTGGTGTAGAACAGCGAGCCCTGGAACTGGTCGCCGGCATCCAGGGTGATGACATTGCGGCCGGCCGCGGCCAGCGCCGCGCGCCGCTCGTCGATCTTGCTCTTGATCCGGGCGATGCCGCCGAAGCACTTGCCCTCGGCATCGTCCTTGGCATCGCAGGTGGAATCGAAGCGATTGATCGGCTCAAGCCGCGAGTGCAGGTCGTTGATATGCAGGATGGTGAGGGCGTAGTCGGCCTGGGCCGGAGCAACCGCGAGGGACGCCGACAGCAGCATCCCGCCAATCACAGACAGCGCACCCGCGCCGAACGAAGCCAACCGCATCCCGCTCACTCCTCACATGCCGCCGCCGGGCGCCATGCCCTGGCCCCGCCCGCGCCGCCAAACCCGGCCGAAGGTGCCCCCGGCTTCGCTCACGCGACACTGCCAGCTTGCCGGAGCCAGATCAACCGTACCCGATGACGCGGCCAGGCCGCACGGCGCGTCAGTAGCAGTAGTAACCGCAATACTGCTTGGTCGCCTGCAGAACCACGGAATTGGCGTGGCTGAGATCGAGAAGCTGGGTCGGCGAAGCCGGCTGGCCGAGAATCGGAGCCGGATAACGGGCCTCCGCCGACGGCGGCAAGGTGGAATTGACCGCAGCGAAGCCGGCAAGCTGGCTGCCGCTCGGCCGCTTGCCGGACGGACGATTGCCGGCCAGGATCTGGTTGACGCTGGCGATCAGCGCCTGCGGCGTGCGCTGGCTGACGCCCCGCCCGCCGCTCGCCTGGATCGAGAAGCCCGGCCGGTAGACGCGGGTGGTCTTGCCGTCCCGACCCGTGAAGGTCAGGTCCTTGCCATAGAGGAAGGAGAAGATCGCCTCGTTGCCGCGGTCGACCAGATTGGCCATGCCGCCGCGCACGCCGATGGTGCCCTGGCGGGTGTTGATGGTGACGCCGCCGCGCTCCTTGGAGATGCGGCCGCCGACATAGCGGGCAACGCCACGGCCGAACGTCGCCACGAGACGCCCGCTGCCCTCCGAGGGGCGGTAGACGAATTCGTCGATCACCAGGGTGGAATTGGGGCCGACGACGAAGTTGGACCCGTCGGCGAGCAGAACCTGGACGAGGCCGGTGGACCCGGTCTCGATCTTCTCGCGGTTCACGAAATTCGCGCCGATATGGATGGTGCGCATTCCCGCGCCGCCACGCTGGCTCTGGGCGCTCTGGTTGACGGCGCTGGCAACGCCGACCCGCTCACTGGCCAAGGCCTGCGGAGCGGCGGCGGCAAGCAGAGCGCAGGCCGCTGCGGCAAGGGCGAGGGGGCGAAGTGTCACGGCCATGTCCAGGCTCCTGTCGGCAGGTCACAAGCAGGCTTTCCCGCTCATCCTGCGGCAAGCCTATCAGGTCTCCGGGACCGAGCGGTGATCGGGATCACACACCGGCGCAATCCCGCGCGTCACGTCCGGCTCACTTGCCGCTCTCGCCAGTGTCCTGCATCGCCTCCAGCGCGGCAAGGTCCTCCGGCTCCAGTTCGACCACCGGCACGCTGTAGCTGCCCGACAGCCAGCGGTTGAGGTCGACATCGGCGCAGCGCGACGAGCAGAAGGGATGGAAGCGCTCCACCGAGAGTTTGCCGCAGACGGGGCATGGCCGTGCCCGCCTCTGCCAGTCGTCCTCGCGACTGCCTCCCCCGTGCCGTTCGCCCCCGTGCCGGTCGCCCGTCATTGCCTGTCCTTCGTCCCGTGTGCCCGGCCCTCGTCGGCCAGTTCTACCCGACACGCCCTCCGGCGTCGACCTCGACCCGGCAGCCCACCGTCAGCCCCTGGCGCGCCGACGGCGCTGGTCGAGGGCGCGCAATTCGGTCTTCAGCACCTTGCCGTAACTGTTGCGCGGCAGATCGTCGACCCGCAGATAGTCCTTCGGCCGCTTGAAGCGGGCGATGTGCTCCAGGCAGAGCGCGTCGAGTTCGGCCGGCTCGGCCGCGCCGGCATAGACGGCGACGACGCATTCGCCCCATTCGTCATCCGGCCGGCCGATGACGGCGACCTCGCGCACGCCGGGATGGGTCAGCAGCACCTCCTCCACCTCGCGCGGATAGACGTTGCTGCCGCCGGAAATGATCACATCCTTCGAACGGTCGAGCAGGGTGAGATAGCCCTCCGCATCGAAACTGCCGATATCGCCGGTATGGAGCCAGCCGCCGCGCAGCGCCTCGGCGCTCGCCTGCGGATTGTCCCAGTAGCCGAGCATCACCGTGTCGCCGCGCACCAGGATCTCGCCGGTCGCGCCGTGATCGGCGGCGGCGCCGTCGATCCGCATCTCGACCGCCGAACTGACAAGGCCGGCGCTGGCGAGCCTTGCCTCCCAGCGCGGGTGATCGCGGTCGGCAATGTCCGCCTTCGACAGGACGGTGCCGGTCATCGGCGTTTCGCCCTGGCCGTAGATCTGGGCGAAGCGCGGGCCGAAGCGGTCGATGGCGCGGCGCGTGTCCGCCAGATGCATCGGCGCCCCGCCCCAGACGATGGTGCGGATATTCTCCGCCATCGCCTCGACCGGAGACTCGGTCAGCCGGCGGACCATGGTGGGCGCGGCGAACATCGACACGCCGGGGGTGCGGGCGATGATCTCCAGCACCTCGCCGGCCTCGAAGGTGCCGGACTCCGGCACCGCGTTGATGCCGAAGCGCATGACATGGGCCATGGCGTAAAGGCCGGAGCCATGGCTCATCGGCGCCGCGTGCAGCAGGGTGTCGCCCTGCGCCACCGGATCGACCTCGGTGAGATAGGCAAGGCTCATGGCCGCAAGGTTGCGGTGGCTGAGCATCGCGCCCTTGGGCCGGCCGGTGGTGCCGGAGGTGTAGAACAGCCAGGCAAGGTCATCCGGCGCCGCATCGGCAAGCGGCAGCGGATCGCCGGCGACCAGCGCCCAGAACGGCGGCCCGCCGAGCGTCACTACGTCGCGCAGGCCCGCGGGCGCATAGGCGGCGACATCCGCCTCCATGCCGGTGCTGACGAAGGCGAGGCGCGCACCGCAGTTCTCCAGGATCCAGCCGATCTCGGCGCCGTGCAGCTTGACGTTGACGGGAACCGCGACCAGCCCGGCCCACCAGATCGCATAGAGCGCCTCGAGATAATGCGGGCCGTTCTTCGCGACGATGGCGACCCGGTCGCCGCGGACAAGGCCGTATTGCGAGACCAGGCTGCCGGCGAGCCGGGCCGCCCGCCCGGCGAAGTCGCGATAGCTGGCGACCGGCGACGTCCCGCGCGCCAGCGCCACGGCATCCGCGCGCGCGCGTCCGGCACGCGCCAGCCAGGCTGCGAGATTCATCGGCATTCCCCGCTTCGCATGATCCCCCCGAGCAGCCGGCACGGACGTGCCCCTGCCTCATGACCCGACCCGTTGTGACAGGAACCGCCGGCAAGGCCAAGCGGCAATCGCCCGGCCGGACCGGAGCGTCTCAGGGCCGGATCGCGGCCGGGTCGGCCCAGCCGGCAAGAACCGGATACTTGAGCCCGGCCAACAGGTTCGCCGTCTCGTGCAACGGCAGGCCGACCACATTGGTGTAGGAGCCGACCAGCTTGGCGACGAAAGCGCCGGCAAGGCCCTGGATGGCATAGCCGCCGGCCTTGCCGCGCCACTCGCCGCTGTCGAGATAGGCGTGGATCTCGGCGCGCGACAGGCGCTTGAACCGCACGCGCGTCTCGACCAGCCGCTGGCGCACCACATCCTTCGGGGCGCTGACGCACAGGCCGGTATAGACGCGGTGGCCGCGCCCGGAGAGCAGTTCGAGGCAGGCAAGCGCCTGTTCGTGAGTCTCGGCCTTGGGCAGGATCCGGCGCCCGACCGCGACGACGGTGTCGGCGGCCAGCACCAGCCCGTCGATATGCGCCGGGTTGCGGTCGGCGGCGCGGCGCGCCACCTCGGCCTTGGTGCGGGCAAGCCGCTGCGCCAGCGCACGCGGGGTCTCGCCCCGGCGCGGCGTCTCGTCGATATCGGCGGGCAGCAGCGTGTCCGGATCGATGCCGATCTGCTGGAGCAGCGCCAGCCGGCGCGGCGAGCCGGAGGCAAGCACGAGCGTCGGGCGCGCGCCCGTCCCGCCGGCCCCTGCGGTCTTGCTGTCGTCGGAAGCTGCGGCGCTCATCGGACCGCTATCTCTCTGTCACGGGTGGCGGACCGGGCCGGATGGCCGTTCGGCGTCACTTGAAACGGTAGGTGATGCGCCCCTTGGTCAGGTCGTAGGGCGTCATTTCGACAAGCACGCGGTCGCCCGCGAGAACGCGAATGCGGTTCTTGCGCATGCGCCCGGCGGTGTGGGCAATGATCTCGTGGTCGTTTTCGAGCTTCACGCGAAAGGTCGCGTTGGGGAGCAGTTCGGTCACAACCCCCGGGAATTCGAGGACTTCTTCCTTGGCCATATGGTTTCCTGATTATCGAGCCGGATGTGGCGGGGAACCTACCGGATCGCACCGCGAAAGGGAACAGCGGGATTCGCGAAAATCCGCGCTTGTGCAGAGGCCGGACGAAGGGTCTAGCCGGCCGGGGTCGCGGCCCAGCCGAAACGCTTCTTGATCCGGCCCATCAGCCCGTCGCGGACGCCTCGATAGGCGCCGAGGATCTGCTCGCGCGAGCCGGTGGCAAGCGTCGGGTCGGGGGTGGGCCAGTATTCCACCTCGACCGCGTCGGTACGGGTCATTTCCAGCGCCTTGTGATGGGCTTCCGGCGCCAGCGTCACCACCAGATCGAAGCCCGACTCGTCGAGATCCTCGAAGGTCTTCGGCCGGTGCCTGGCGAGATCGCAGCCGATCTCGCTCATCACCGCCTCGACGAAGGGATCGGGCTCGCCGGCGCGCACGCCGCAGGACTTCACATAGACCCGGCCGGGAAACAGTTGGGCGAGCATCGCCGCCGCCATCGGCGAGCGCACGGCGTTCATGCCGCAGGCGAACAGCACGGCACCGGGCGCCGCCGCCGGCGCAGTACCGGGCACGTCTCCAGGCGTGCTACCGGGCGTCTCCCCCGGCCCCGACACCCTGCTAGCCCTTCCAGTGCAGGGCGCAGACGAGGGTGAAGAGACGGCGGGCGGTCTGCATGTCGACCCGGATCTTGCCCTCCAGCCGCTCCATCAGGATGCGCGACCCCTCGTTGTGGACGCCGCGGCGGCCCATGTCGATGGCCTCGATCTGGCTCGGCGTCGCCGTCCTGATCGCCTCGAAATAGCTCTCGCAGATCAGGAAATAGTCCTTCACCACCTTGCGCAGCGGCGTCAGCGACAGGATGTGGGTGACGACGGGGTGCCCCTCCTCCCGCTCGACCAGGAAGACCAGGCGCTTCTCGACGAGCGACAATCTCAGCCGGTAGGGGCCGCCGTCGTCGCCCTGCGGCTCGAACTCGTTCTCCTCGATGAGATCGTAGATGGCGACGGCGCGCTCATGCTCGATATCGGGCGTCGAGCGGACGATCGACGCCTCGTCGAGCTCCACCGCGACCAGCCGAGCGCTGTTCTTTTCTCCCATGACCTGCGCTTGCACCCTCCATTGCCCGCGCCGCCGTCGCAGCGCGCCGTCCAGCAATCGTCCCAACACCTATCCCGTCAACGCCCGTGCCGACAAGCCGCTTGCTCGACGCCGCGCCCTCACAGGTTGAGCCGGATGGCGACCGAGCGGCCGTGCGCGGCCAGCCCCTCCGCCTCGGCAAGGGCGATCGCCGCCGGGCCGAGCTCGCGCAGCGTCCGCGCATCGCAGCGCAGGATCGAGGTGCGCTTGACGAAGTCGAGCACCGACAGGCCGGAGGAAAAGCGCGCTGAGCGCGCCGTCGGCAACACGTGGTTGGAGCCGCCGACATAGTCGCCGATGGCCTCCGGCGTGTGCCGGCCGAGGAACACCGCGCCGACATTGCGGATGCGGGCGAACAGGGCTTCCGCGTCCTCGACGGCCAGTTCCAGGTGTTCGGGGGCGATGGCATCGACCAGCGCCGGCGCCTCGTCCATCGAGGCAACGGTGATCACCGCGCCGAAATCGGCCCAGCTCGGACCGGCGACATCGGCGCGCGGCAGGGTCCGCAACTGGCGCTCGACCGCCTTCTCGACGGCCTCGGCAAAACCCGCGTCGTCGGTGATCAGGATCGACTGGGCGCTGGTGTCGTGCTCGGCCTGCGACAACAGGTCGGCTGCGATCCAGTCGGGATCGTTGGCGCCGTCCGCGACGACGAGGATCTCGGACGGACCGGCGATCATGTCGATGCCGACCGTGCCGAACACCCGCCGCTTGGCGGCCGCCACATAGGCGTTGCCGGGACCGACGATCTTGGCGACCGGCCGGATCGTCTGCGTCCCGAAGGCCAGGGCGGCGATGGCCTGGGCCCCGCCGATCCGGTAGATCTCGGTGACGCCGGCAAGGTGGGCCGCGGCCAGCACCAGCGGATTGAGCGCGCCGTCCGGGCTCGGCACGCACATGACCATGCGCGACACGCCGGCGACGCTGGCGGGCACCGCGTTCATCAGCACCGAGGACGGGTAGCTGGCCGTGCCGCCGGGCACATAGAGGCCGACCGCCTCGATCGCCGTCCAGCGCGAGCCGAGCTCGACGCCGATCGGGTCGGTGTAGCGGTCGTCCGCCGGCATCTGGCGGGCGTGATGGGAGGCGATGCGGTCGCGCGCCAGCGTCAGGGCGTCGAGCGTGCGGGCATCCACCTTCTTCACCGCCTCCTCGATCTCCTCGGCGGTGACGGTCAGTTCGGCAAGGCTTTGCGCCTCCAGCCGGTCGAAGCGGCGGGTGTAGTCGAGAAGCGCGGCGTCGCCCCGCTCCCGCACCGCCTCGATGATGTCGCGCACCGCCGCATCGACATCGGCGGATGCCTCGCGCTTGCTGGCGAGCAGGGCCGCGAAAGCGGCCTCGAAATCGGCTGCGCCGGTGGACAGGCGGATCGCCACGGCGGGACCTCCACGGTTTGCCGGGCACCGCCCGGAGGGTGTTGAGAAAACGTCAGTCGAGCGGGTGGCTGGGACGGTGCCCGGTCGCCCAGGCCGCGCCGAGGTCGGCGAGCTGCGCCTCGATGCATTCGACATCGAAGGAGAGCGTGCCGCCGCCGGCGAAGACGAGGTCGATGCGCCCGGCCGGCTCGCTGCCGGCGACGAAGTTGACCGCCAGCAGCGACAGCACCGCGTCCTTCGCGTCCTGGCGGATGTTCAGCGCGCGCGGGCGCTCCGCCCGGGCGAAGGACAGGGCGGAACGGCGGCGCTCGTTGGTGGCGCGGCTCCCCGTGCTCTCGCCGTCCCAGGCGAACCGGTTCATGACGAGCACCAGGTGCCGGTCGGAAGGATAGTAGCGGATATCGCCCACCTTGAGCACGGCGTCCTGCACCTGCGCGGAAATCACCGCCAGGTCTTCCTCGTCCAACGCCGCCAGCTTCAGTTGCCGCATGGATCAGCCACCTTATGGGTTGTGCCCGGGGTCGTGCCCGCAGCCGGCGCGCGGGGCGCCGACCGTCCGCCCTTACCTAATGAATTCACGCGGCAAAGCAACCACCCAGTTGACGCGGGCCAGTTGACGCGGGCCAGTTGACGCGACAGGGAGCGGCGCCGCCAAGATCAGGCGACGGAGAGGAAGGCCTCGATGGGTTCGGGTGTCCCGAACAGCCGGCCCTGGCCCTGGACGCAGCCCGCGGCCGAGAGCAGGCTCGCACGCTCCTCGCTGTCGACCCCCTCGACCCCCACAGGCACGCCCAGCGTCTCGGCGACGGCGACCAGCGCCCGGATCGCCGCCGCGCCGCGCCCTCCGGCCAGGATGTCCTGCAGGCTGCAGCCATCGATGCGCAGAGAATCGAAGCGGAAGCGGCTGAGCAGCTTGAGACAGGACGCCTCCGCCCCGAACCTGTCGAGAACCAGCCGCACGCCGATGTCGCGCAACGCCTCGAACTGGCCCGAGGCCGCGCCGGAGTTGAGCAGGAAGTAGCCGTCCGCGACCTGCAGGTGGAGGCGCCCCGGATCGATGCCGGCGGCGGCGATCTCCCGCTCGATGGTGGCCGCCAGGGTTTCGAGGCCGAACTGGCGCGCACCGAGCGACAGGGAGATCATCTGCGCGTCGGGCAGCCGGACCGCCGCGCTCAGCGCCTCGCGCAGAAGCCCGGCGGTCGCCGCTTCCACCGCCGCGGTGTCCTGCGCCACGTCCCCGGCTCCGCCGGTCTGGCCCGGCAGATGCTGCAGCGCCTGATAGCCCCGCAATTCGCGGCTGCGCAGACAGACGATCGGCTGGAACAGCAACTCGCCGCCGGAGGGCGCCGGTCGAAGCAGTACCGGGGCGACGGTGCCGGCCGCGGCCGCTGCCGCCGCTCCCGGCCAGGCGATGACCTGCCCCGCTCCCGCCGGTTCGTCGACCGGCGGCTCGTGAATGCGGAAGCCGTTCCGCCCCTGGTGCTTGACCTGGTAGAGCGCGGCATCCGCGTGGCGCAGGAGCTCGGACATCTCGGCGCCGGGAAGGATCGGCGCGATGCCGATGCTGGCGCCGATCTGGATGCTGCTGCCCTCGACGGCGAACCGCGTCGACATGGCGGACAGGATCCTGCGCGCCGCCGCTTCCGCCAGATCGGACGGCCAGGTCAGCCCGCTTCCCGACAACAGCAGCACGGCGAATTCGTCGCCGCCGATGCGCGCGACGAAGTCGCTCTCGCGCACGCACAGCCGCAGCCGGCGCGCCACCTCGCATAGCACCGCGTCGCCGGCATTGTGGCCGAGCGCGTCGTTCACCGGCTTGAACCGGTCGAGATCGACCAGCATCAGAATTCCGAGACACCCCTCGGCCGGCGCCTCGCCGGTGGCGAGCTTTTCGAGCTGCTCGTTGAGATAGGTCCGGTTGGCCAGGCCGGTCAGCGTGTCGTGGCGGGCCGCATGCAGCACCTTGTCGGCGGCAAGCTCGCGCTCGGTGACATCTTCATGCGTTCCCACCCAGCCGCCGTCGGGCAGCGGGGCATGGACGGTGGAGATGATGCGGCCGGTCTTCAGACGGAAGGTGGAGCGCATGGTCTCGCCCGCTTCCATGCGCCGCATCAGCATTGTGATACGGGCCTCGACATCCTCGCGCGCCTCCTGCCGCACGTTGGTCTGGAACACCAGCTCGCGGAAGGGCCTTCCAGGCGCGATGGCGTCGGGCTCGAAGCCGAACAGCGAGACATATTGCTCGTTCCACAGGGTCAAGCGGCCGTCCCGGTCGAAGACGCTGACCCCCTGGTTCATGTTGGCGAGCACGGTCTCCAACTCGTCGGACTTCTCGCGTGCCACACGCGCGTTCTCGATAAGCTGCCGTTCGATCCGCTTGCGGTCGGAGATGTCCGTGAAGGTCGACAGCAATCCGCCGCCCGGCAGGAAGGTGCCGCGAATATCGAGCATCATGCCGTTTGGCCGGCTGCGCTCATAGGCATGTTCGGGTCCGCCGAGGATGGTTTCGAGCCGCTGGCGGGCGAGCTCCCGCGGATCGCCTTCGCCATATTCGCCGCGCTCGGCGTTCATCAGCACGTAGTCGGCGAGCGAGGGACGCCGCCTCAGATAGTCGGGCGGCACGTCGAGCAGGGTCTCGAAAGCCCGGTTCCAGCCGGCGACGACAAGGTCCTGGTCGAAATAGACCACGGCGCCGGGATAGTTCCGGAACACCCCTTCGAGCGTCACCGCCTGGCGCACCGTCTCGGTGACATCGGTGAGGGAGATCACCGCGCCCCCGCCGGCCCCGTCGCCGGGACCGGAATAGGCCACCGCATTGAGATTGAGCCAGCGCAGGACCCCATCGCCGAGGCGCAGGCCGGCAACGGTGCTGGACAGGCTGGCCGGATCCGCGACGCCGCGCGCGAGAAGGTTGCCAAGGCTGCCCTGCCCGCCGTCCTTGGCGAGAAAGTCGAGGTCGAGCGTCTGCAACTCGCGGCCCGTAATGTCCTGCCCGTCCAGGCCGAGCATGGCGAGCGCCGCCGGGTTGTGGGACAGGATCCGGCCGTCGGCATCGGCGACGATCACCCCCTCGGACAGGGAGAGCAGCGTCGTGCGATACAGCGCCTCGGAATGCTGCAGCCGGATCTCGGCCGTCTTGCGGTCGGTGACATCGCGGATCGCGCCGACGATGCGCAGGGTCCTGTCCTCGCGCATCGTCGGTTTGCCGGCGAGACGGACCCAGCGCTCGCGTCCCTTGGCGGTGCATGCGAGGAGTTCGAGACTGAAGGGAAAGCCCCGCAATCGCGCATTGTCGAGCGCCCGGCGCAATTCGCCTCTCGCCTCGGGCCGGAAGAAGCCGAAGGCCTCCTTCAAGTCCGGGACGTAGTCGTCGTCCACCTCCAGCAGGCGGCGCACCTGATCCGTCCACAGCAGCGTGTCGCGCTCCAGGTCGAGTTCCCAGCCGCCGACGCCGGAGATGCTGGTGGTCTGTGCAAGGAGCTGGGACTGGGTCTCGACCAGCGCCTGCTGGCGCACCGCGTCCTCGCGCAAGGTGGCCGCCTCCGCCTGGGCGGCATAGGCCCGTATCAGCCCTTCCACGGCAACGCCGAGCCGGCGCAATTGCTGCAGTTGCGACGGGGTCGGATCGCGCGGCTCGGTGTGCATCACGCAGAGCGAACCGAGCCGGTGGATGCCGTCGATCGACAGCGGACACCCGGCATAGAAGCGCACATGCGGCGGCTCGACCACCAGCCGGTCGTGCTGGAACCGGGGGTCGGCGGCGAGATCGCGAACCACGAGCAGATCGGGGCTGAGAATGGTGTGGCGGCAGATCGCCGCCTTGCGGGGCGTTTCCTGGAAATCCAGCCCGCAAAAGGCCTTCAACCACTGTTCGTGCTCGTCGACGAACGAGACCATCGCGATCGGACAGTCCATGACCGCCGCCGCCGCCTCGACCAGGGCGTCGAATTCCGTCGACCGCTCCGAATGCAGGATGCCGAGCCGGCGCAGCGCCCGCAGGCGACTGTCTTCGTTTGCGGGCAGCGCATCGAGGACGATGGAGTTCATGGCCCGAGTATGCCTGCAACAGGTAAATGCTTCAAAGCGAAGATCGGCAAAATGCCAACGATTTATGAATGACAATCGAAAGAGTTAACTCATCCCCCGCCGCCGAACCTGGCCGGCGGCGCGCTATTTCGACAGGGCCAGCGGCAGGTAGAGGGCGATCTGCGGCCAGCAGATCACCGCCGCCAGCGCCGAGACCTGCAGGATCACGAAAGGAATGACGCCGCGATAGATCGTGCCGATGGAGACGCCTTTCGGCGCGATGCCGCGCAGGTAGAACAGCGCATAGCCGAAGGGCGGGGTCAGGAACGAGGTCTGCAGGTTGACCGCCAGCGCGATGGCGAACCAGATCAGCGTCTGCTCCGGCGTCAGGCCGAAGTCGAGCCCGGCGACGACGGGGGCGACGATCGGCACCACGACGAGCGTGATCTCGACCCATTCCAGAAAGAAGCCGAGCACGAAGACCAGCGCCATGATCATGATGATCACCACATAGGGCCGCTCCACATGCACCGAGAACAGGTCGGCGATCAGCGCATCGCCGCCGAGCTTGCGGAAGACGACGGAAAAGACGGTCGCGCCGAGCATGACGAAGATGATCATCGCGGTGGTCTTGGTGGTGTCGCGCAGGGCCGCAAAGAGCGTTGCCCAGTCGAGCTGGCGCGACACGAGGGCCAGCACCATGGCGCCGAGCGCGCCGATGGCGGCGGACTCGGTCGGCGTGGCGATGCCGGCGACGATGGTGCCGAGCACTGAGACGATCAGCAGCACGGGCGCCAGCAGGTCGAGCACCAGGCTCGCCGCCGCCCGCCAGAACGGCCGCGGATCGGCCGCCGGCGCCGCCGGCATGCGGTGCGGCTGGAAAACCGCGACGAAAACCAGGTAGAGCATGTAGAGCAGGCCGAGCAGCAGGCCCGGACCGACGGCGGCCATGAACAGGTCGCCGACCGACACGCGCAACTGGTCGCCGAGCACGATCAGCATGATGCTCGGCGGGATCAGGATGCCGAGCGTGCCGCTCGCGGCGATCAGGCCGGTAGCGATCTTCGGATCGTAGCGGTTCTGCAGCATGGTCGGCAGCGCCATCATGCCCATCAGCACCACCGAGGCGCCGATGATGCCGGTCGAGGCGGCCATGACGACGCCGATGATCGCGACCGCGAAGGCATAGCCGCCCGGCATGCCGCGAAACACCGAGGCCAGCGACTTCAGCAGCCGCTCGGCAACGCCGGAGCGCTCCAGCATCAACCCCATGAAGACGAAGAGCGGAATGGCGATCAGCAGCCAGTTGGTCAGCGTGCCGGAATAGATCCGCGCGACGGTGGTCGACAGGAAGATCAGCGGAACGCCGGCCATCACGGCGAAGAGGATGCCGATGCCGGCAAGGACGAAGGCGACGGGATAGCCCGCGAAGATGCCGCCCATCAGCCCGAGCAGCATCAGCAGCGGCCAGAAAGCGTCTTCCATCACGAGCCCTTCTTGTCCTTGGCAGAGAAGTCGCCGCGCGCCAGGGCGATCGCGGTGCCGATGATGCGGTTGACGGCCGCAAGGCCGAGCAGCGAGAAGGCGAGCGGAATGCAGGCCTTGATCATCCAGCGGTCGATCATGCCGCCATAGGTCGAGCCCTCGCCGGTGACATAGGCCCGGTGGGCGAAGCGGGTGCCGAACCAGACGATGATGAGGCAGAAGGGCAAGAGGAAGATCAGGTCGCAGACCAGATCGACCACGGCCCTGGTGCGGGCGGAAAAGCCGGAGGCGAGGAAGTCGACGCTGACATGGCTGCGGTCGCGATAGGCATAGACGCCGCCGAACAGCACCAGCAGCGCGAAGATGTGCCATTGCAGGTCGAGCAGGGTGTTGACGGTGACGCCGGTGTCGAACAGCGGCACGCGCACGCCCCAGTCGGCCAGCCGGTTGGTGCCGACCTTGGCGGCCAGCACGCCGAGACAGACGGAGACGATCAGCGGCAGCACCAGCCAGCCGACGATCTTGCCGGGAAAGGACAGCGCCTCTCCCGCCTTGCGGCTCAGTTCGGACAAGACGACCTCCCTCACCTTGCGGGCGTGACCTTGCGGGGCGTTTGAGTGCGAAAGGACGGCACCCGTCGCGGGATGCCGTCCGATCAGTGGTCTGTGAGACTGGCTTAGCGCGGCAGCGCCTGCAACTCACCCCATTCGCCGACGCGCTCGATATAGGCGTTCAGCGAGTCGAGCGCCTCCTTGAAGATCGCGTCCTTGGCCGCCTCGTCCTCCATCACCGCATGGGAGGCCTCGCGCAGCGCCACCAGCACCTCGTCGGGGAAGCGCTTGATCTCGACGCCGGCCTCGCGGATCTTGGCGATGGCGATCGCCTGCTGGTGGATCTGGTCGGCAAGGTTCGCCGTGATGTTGGCCTTGCAGGCCTCGACCATGATCTGCTGCTGGCCCTCGGTGAAGCCGTTCCACACGCCCATGTTGACGATGATGGAGTCCCAGCTCGACGGCTGGTGCCAGCCCGGGAAGTAGTAGGTCTTGGCGACCTTCTCGAAGCCGAAGCCGATGTCGAGCTGCGGCGCGGAGAACTCCGTCGCGTCGATGCGGCCGGTCTCCAGCGACACGAAGATCTCGCCGGCCGGTACGAGCTGGGTGTTGGCGCCGAGGCGGGCGAGCGCCTGGCCGCCAAGGCCGGCGATGCGCATGTTGAGGCCCTTGAAGTCCTCGGCGGTGTTGATCTGCTTGTTGAACCAGCCGCCGGCCTCCGGCACGACGAGATGGCACGGGATGATCTTCACGCCGTGCGGATCATAGGCCTTCTGGATGATCTCCAGGCCGCCGCCCTCGAACATCCAGCCGAGCGCCACTTCCGGGGTCGGGCCGAAGGGCATCGAGCCGACGAGATTGGCGACCGGAATCGAGCTCGCCCAGTAGCCGATCCAGTCGAAGCCCATCGGGATCGCGCCGGTGCTGACCGCCTCGAAAACTTCGAACGGCGGCACGAAATCGCCGGCGCCGTGCACCTTGATGTCGATGGCGCCGTCGGTCATCAGCTTGACGCGCTCGGCCCACTTGACCGGGCTCTGGCCGATCGAGGGCACCTGCAGGCCGAAAACGCTCTGCAGGTCGTAGCTGTCGGCCAGCGCCGGAACAGCGGTAAGCATGGTTGCCGCCAGAGCAGCGGTTGCGAGCCGTGCCTTCATCAGGACCTCCCTAAAACGCACCCCGAACGGGGCATCTCTTTGCTTTTCTGCCGCTCTGTCCGGCGGCGGGCGAGGCGCGAGTGGCTTTTTTCGACCCCCCGCTTGCCTAACTCAAGTGTTATCTATAATCAAACTGATTAGCAATACACTAATTCCGGGAGACGCCCATGATTGGAGTTGAAGGCTCCGTCGCCGTCGTGACAGGCGCCGGACAGGGGAATGGCCGGGCGATCGCGCTGGGTCTTGCCCGGGCCGGCGCGCATGTGGCGGTGTGCGACATCAACGCCGACGCCGCCGCACAGACCGCCGCGCTGGCGGCCGAGGCGGGGGTGAAGACCTTGAGCGCGCGGTGCGACGTCGCGGATCCGGACGCCGCCCGCGCCTTCGCGGAAAAGACCCGCGCGGAGCTGGGCGCTGCCCGCATCCTCGTCAACAATGCCGGCATCCTGAAGCGGCACCGGTTCGGCGATCCGGGCTTCGAGGCGGAGTGGGACCAGACATTCCGCGTCAATGTCGACGGGCCGCGCAACATGGTGCTGGCCTTCGCGGCGCAGCTCAAGGCGACGGGCGGGCGGATCGTCAATCTCGCCTCGATCATGTCGCTGTCGGCCGGGCCCGGCATTGCCGCCTATATCGCCAGCAAGGGCGCCCTCGCCCAGTTCACCAAGGCGCTGGCCCATGAATTCGCCCCGCGCGGCGTCAGGGTCAACGCCATCGCTCCCGGCGTCATCGACACGCCGATGACCGAGCACACGCGCGGCAACGAAGCGGCCATCGGCCGGTTCATGGCGCATACGCCGCTCGGGCGCACCGGCCAGCCGGAGGAGCTCGTCGGCCCCGTCCTGTTCCTCGCCTCCGACATGTCCAGCTACGTGACCGGCGCCATCCTGCCCGTCGACGGCGGCTATCTGGCGGCCTGATCCGGCCCGCCCCTCAAGGAATTGCACCAATGAAAAAGCACAGTTGCGACGTTCTCGTCGTCGGATCGGGCGCCGGCGGCCTCGCCAGCGCCGTCTCGGCCGCCCATCGCCGGCTCGATGTCCTGGTGGTGGAGAAGGAGCCGGTGTTCGGCGGCACCACCGCCCGGTCGGGCGGCTGGATGTGGATCCCCTGCAGCGGTCCGGCGAAGCGCGCCGGCGTCGAGGACACGCCCGAGAAGGCGCGCACCTATCTGGAGCACGAGACCGGGGCGTTCTTCGATCCGGCCCGCGTCGACGCCTTCCTGGAGGCCGGCCCCAAGGCGGTCGAGTTCTTCGAGGAGAAGACCGCGCTGCAGTTCGACCTCGGCCCGACCTTCGCCGACTACCACCCGGACGCGCCGGGCGGCATGCCGGGCGGACGGTCCATCGTCGCCCGCCCCTTCGACGGGCGCGAACTCGGCAAGGAGATCCGCCGCCTGCGCCCGCCGCTCGCCGAGATCACCTTCCTCGGCATGATGATCGGCTCGGGCAAGGAGCTGCTGCACTTCTTCCGCGTCACCAAGTCGCCGATCTCGGCCTTCTATGTCGCCAAGCTGTTCCTCAAGTTCCTCAAGGACATGGCCTTCCACGGCCGGCCGATGCGCCTCGTCAACGGCAACGCGCTGGTGGGGCGTCTCGCCAGGTCCTGCTTCGACATGAACGTGCCGATCTGGACCCGCGCCGGGGTGCGCGAGCTGCTGCGCGACGAGCGCGGCACCGTCACCGGCGCCATCGTCGACACGGACGAGGGCCCGGTCGAGATCACCGCGCGCAAGGGCGTGGTGCTGGCCGCCGGCGGCTTCCCGCAGGACGCGGTGCGGCGCAAGGAGCTGTTCCCGCATTCGCCGTCCGGCCATGAGCACGTCTCGCCGGCCCCTCCGGGCAACACCGGCGACGGCCTGCGCCTTGGCGCGGCCGCGGGCGGCGCGATCCGCGACGACCTGCCCAACACCGCGGCCTGGGTGCCGGTGTCGCAGCCGCCGCGCCGCGACGGCACGCTCGGCGTCTTCCCGCATTTCGTCGACCGCTCCAAGCCCGGCGTCATCGCGGTGACGCGCTCGGGCCGGCGCTTCGTCAACGAGGCGGATTCCTACCACGACTTCTGCCAGGCGATGCGCAAGGCCTGCGAGGCCGAGGGCGGCGAGATCTGCGCCTTCTTCATCGCCGACCACAAGACCTTGCGCAAATACGGCCTCGGCTTCGTCAAGCCGGCGCCGGTGCCCTATCGCGGCCATATCCGCTCCGGCTACCTGTTCGAGGGCAAGAGCCTGCGTGAACTGGCGCAGAAGATCGGCGCGGACGCGACTGAGTTGGAGAAGACCGTCGCCGCCTTCAACGAGCATGCCCGCAAGGGCGAGGATCCGCTGTTCCACAAGGGTTCGACCTCCTACAACCGCTCGCTCGGCGATCCCGAGCACCTGCCCAACCCCTGCGTCGCTCCGGTCGAAAAGGGCCCGTTCTACGCGGTCAAGCTGGTGATCGGCGATCTCGGCACCTTCGCCGGCCTCAAGACCGACGGGAACGCCCGCGTGCTGGACGAGGCGGGCCGGCCGATCGCCGGGCTTTATGCTGCCGGCAACGACGCGCTCAGCATCATGGGCGGCAACTATCCCGGCGGCGGCATCACCCTCGGCCCGGCGATCACCTTCGGCTATATCGCCGCGCGCCACATGGCCGGGGCCAACGACTGACCATGTCCCGCGCGACCAGGGACACCGGCGGCCTGGGGCATCCGGGCCGCCTTCTGCCGGGCGTCCTGTTCGGCCTTTCGGCCGCCATTGCCTGGGCCTTCTACAATGTCGGCGTCGATATCGGCCGCTCGGACGGCTTTTCCAGCGCCGACCTCGCCCTTCTCCGCTATGGCGGGGCGACGTTGCTGATGGCGCCGCTGATGCTGCTGCGCCGCTCGCGCATGAGCGGCCTCACCCTGCCCCGGCTGGCGCTGCTGACCATCACCATGGGTCCGCCCTTCGCCTTCCTGTTCAACACCGGCTTCGGCATCGCGCCGCTGGCCCATGCGGTGGTGATCTCGCCGGGCATGACGATCATCGTCGCCAACCTGCTGCCGGTGGTTCTCGACGGTCAGAAAATGACGCTGAACCGCAAGATCGGCATGCTCGTGCTGATCGGCGGGCTGGCGGCGATCGCCGCCGACAACGCGCCCTCGAAGATGGCCGACACGGCGACGCTGATCGGCGACCTGTGCTTCGTCGGCTCGGGCACCTTGTGGGGTGTTTTCACCTATCTTCTCGGCCGCTGGCGGCTCCCCGCCGTTGAGGCGATCGGTGCGGCCTCGGCGACCACCACCGTCGTGCTGCTGCCGGTCTATCTGGTGTTTCTCGAACCGGCGCGCCTGCCGGCCGGCATGTGGCTCGAACAGGCCTTCTATCAGGGTGCGCTCGGCGGGAGCCTTGCGATCGTCCTCTACGCGGCGGCGATCAGCCGGCTGGGCTCGGGCCTTGCCGGCCTCTTCCCGGCGATGATCCCGCCGCTGGCGGTGCTGCTGGCGATCCCGATCGCCGGTCAGTGGCCGAGCGCCATGCAGCTTGCCGGCGTCGCCATCGCCGCGAGCGGCCTGATCCTGTCGCTCGACCTTGCCGGCGCGCTCATCAGGCGGGCGGGATATGGCCGAGATCGCGGGACAGGTCGCTCGTGAACTCGATCAGCCGCTTGAGGCACGGCCCGTCCTCGGCGAGATCGATATAGTTGGTCGGGCCGATCACCGTGACCGAAAGCTGGATGATGCCGGTATGGTCGAAGACCGGCGCGGCGATGGCGCTGACGCCGGGGATCGGCGCATCGCGGGTGATCGAGTAGCCCTTCTTGCAAGCCGAGGCGACCTCCTTGCGGAACGTCGCCTCGTCGACCATCGGGATGCCGTAGAGCGAGGGCTCGATGCCCTGCAACTCGGCGCGGACCAGCGGCTCGGTGGTCGACTTCGGCAGGAAGGCGGCGAAGATCTTGCCGGTCGCTGTCATCGTCACCATGAAGGTGCCGCCGACCGCGACGTTGGAATGGATGCGCGCCGCCGTCTCCTCAATATAGACGATGGTCGGCCCGTGCAGGCCCCAGACGCTGATCGCCACCATCAGCCCCAGTTCCTCGGCCAGCGCCGGCACCCGGCGCAGCGTCTCGCGATAGGCGTTCTGGTTGCGCAGCCGCGTGAGGCCCAGCCACAGGGCGAAGGGGCCGAGCTGGTACTGGCCGGTCTCGGTCTGCTCGACCATGTTGATATTGCGGAAGCTGACCAGGTAGGGATGCAACTGCGCGGCGGCCATGCCGAGCGCCTCGGCAAGGTCCTTCAGCTTCAGCGGGCCGCCGGCCTGGGCCAGCGCCATCAGGATGGCGCCGCCGGTCTCGACGGACTGGACGCCGCGCGGCGCTCGCGGCTTCGACGTTGCGTCAGCACCCACACGCAACTCCCTCAATAGTCTTGCGGAAACGAAACAACCGATGCGACTCACTCTTAGCGGCAATTCCATCGCCGGTCGAGAATGTCGCCGGATGGTCCTCGACTGAGAGCCCGCATACGGATCGGAGCCGCGTGTTTCCCCTTTTCCCCGCATCAAACGGCGCTATCTTCGCCGCCGTCGAATCGCTCCGCCTCTCCGCCGCGCCGGGGGCGCGACGAGAACCGGATGTCCGGGTCGATGCCGCACCGGGCGACCGCGCCGCCCGGCAGGCGTGTCCCTGCGCTGGCGGTGGATCCCCCGATGCCGTTTGCCAATCTCTCCTACGTGCCCTTCGTCACGATCGGCCTGCTGCTCGCCTCGAACATCTTCATGACCTTCGCCTGGTACGGGCACCTGAAGTTCAAGAGCTCGCCGCTCGTCGTCGTCATCCTGGTGAGCTGGGGCATCGCCTTCTTCGAATATGTGCTGCAGGTCCCGGCCAACCGCATCGGCCACGGCCATTTCAGCGCCGCCGAGCTGAAGACCATCCAGGAGGTCATCACGCTCAGCGTCTTTGCCGTGTTCTCGATCTGGTTTCTGGGCGAGCCGCTGCGCTGGACGCATCTCGCCGGCTTCACGCTGATCGTCGCCGGCGCCGGGCTGATCTTCTACAAGCCGTGAGAGCTCAATAGCCGCCGGACAGGACGATGCTCTCGCCGGTCATGAAGCTGCAGGCGTCAGACGCAAGGAAGATCGCCGCGCCGACCATTTCCTCCGTGCGCCCGGCCCGGCCCATCCAGTTGAGGCCGCGCACATAGTCGTCCCAGCCCTTGGGGTCGGCCGCCTTGCGCCCCGCATTGCGGTCGGTATCGACGAGGCCGGGCGCCAGCGTGTTGAGCAGCACGCCATGGCGGGCATAGTCGCGCGCCTGACTCTGGATCAGGTTGTGCTGGGCGGCCTTGGTCGCCGCATAGGCGGTGACGATGGCCTTGGGCCGGAGCTGGTTGATCGAGCCGATGCTGACGACCCGGCCCCAGCCGCGCGCCGCCATGCGCGGCAGGCCGGCCTGCAGCATCTCCACGGTGGAGCGCAGGTTGACCGCCACCTGCAGGTCGAAATCCGCCTCGGTGAGATCGGCAAGCTCCGCGTTGACCTGGGCCGAGGCATTGACGACGAGGATGTCGAGATGTCCGAGCCGGGCCTCCGCCTCCTCCACCAGACGCCGGCCCGCGCCGCGCTCGGCAAGGTCGGCGGCAAAGGCGAGCGCCGTGCCGCCGCCCGCCTTGATGGCGGCGACGGTCGCTGCGGTCGCGTCAACACTCTGGCCGTGCACCACCACCGTGGCGCCCGCTCCGGCAAGGCCGACGGCGATGGCCGCGCCGATGCCCCGGCTCGAGCCGGTGACCAGCGCAACGCGGCCGTGAAGGCCGAAAATCGTCTCGAGCGTACTCATGCAGCGCCCCGGCCCTTGCGGTCGAACAGGGTGATCGGCACGCCGGCAAGGCCGGGCGTACAGGCGAAGAGGCCGCCGGACAGCGGCGCCTCGGACAGGGTCGAGGCCGGCAGGCGCGTACGGGCGCTGGTGATGTAGAGCGTCGCCAGCCCCTCGCCGCCGAAGGCGACGCTGGTCGGGCGCGGAACGGGAAGCTCGATGCTGCGCTCGTGCCGCCCGTCCGGCAGGTAGCGGTTGACCCGCCAGCCGTCCCAGATCGCGCACCACACGCCGCCCTCGCTGTCGACGGCGATGCCGTCCGGGCGGCCCTCGCTTTCCGGGATGCGGGCAAGGACCCGGCGGTTGCCGAGCGTGCCCTTGCCGGGCTCGAAATCATAGGCGTAGATCAGGCCCGGCACCGTATCGACGAAGTAGAAGACCCGGTTGTCCGGGCTCCAGGCCATGCCGTTGCTGACCGAGATGCCGCTTTCCTTGCGCGTCACCGTGCCGTCGGCGGCGACCCGGTAGAGCGCGCCGCTCGGCTTGCTGGCATCGAGCCGCATGGAGCCGACCCAGATCGCCCCGCCGGGGCCGACCTTGGCATCGTTGAGCCGGTTCTCCGGGATGCCCGCTTCCGGGTCGACCAGCGGCTGCAAGGCGCCGGAGGCAAAATCCAGGAACTCGATGCCGTCCTGTGTCGCCACCGCCAGCGAGCCGTCGGCGCAGGGCATCACCGAACTCACCAGCTTGCCGGTCTCGCAGGTCTCGTTGAGGCCACTCAAAGGATCGAAGCGGTAGACCGCCGGATGCAGGATATCGACCCAGTAAAGGCTGCGGGCGGCCGGGTCCCAGACCGGCGCCTCGCCGAGCTGTGCGCCCCAGGGCAGGACGCAGGCGAGATCGACCGGCGTCTGCGACTGGCTGGTGCGCGGGCGCGGGCGGGAACTGATGGCGATGGCGCCGGCAGCGCCGGTGATCCTGCGGGCGGCAGCGATCAACTCGCGTCCGACCGGGTGGATATGCGACGTGTCGAGCCGCGATGAGGGTCCGAGTGCGACCAGCGCGCCGATGGGCGTGCCGTCCTTGCCGGCGATGGCGACGGCGACGGAGTTCACGCCGGTGAGGTGTTCCTCATAGGAAACCGAATAGCCGCGCGCGCGGGTCAGCGTCAGGTCGGCCTGCAAGGCCTCCAGCGTCGTGATGGTGCGCGGCGTGAAGCGGTCGAGGGTGAGCCGCTCCAGCAGCGCGCGGGCGAAACCCGGTTCCTGGAAGGCGACCAGCACCTTGCCGGCGGCGGTGCAATGCAGTGGCACGCGCCGGCCGGTATCGACCCGGACGCCGAGCCCGTCGCCCGAGCGCTCGTCGAGATACTGCACCTGGTCGCCGTCGAGCCGGCACAGCGCCACCGTCTCGCCGAGTTCGGCCGACAGGCGCTCCAGCTCGGGGGCGGCGGCGGTCGGCAGGTCGAACGTGTCCCACACCCGGTGCGACAGTTCCAGGAAGCGCGGCCCGATGACATAGGTGCCGCGCTCCTCGTTCTGGCGCACCAGGCCGAAGGCGATCAGCGTGCGCAGGATGCGCGCGAAGGTCGGCTTGGGCAGGCCGGACTGGCGCAGCAGGTCGGCGAAGCGCAGCGGCGTTTCCGCATCGGCCACCATGTCGAGCAGCGTCAGGCCCTTGGCGAGCGCCGCCGTGCCGGAGGGAACGTCCTTGCGGGACGGGCTCAGGCCTGTGCTCGCGTCCGCCATGTCCGCGCCGCCTCCTGCAACATCCGATCGATCGTCCATTCCGGCTCGAACCCCAGCGTCTCGCGTATCCTTGCGTTCGAGGTCTGGTAATCGACGCCGGCGCCGGGCAGGTCAACGGTGACGACGGGCAATCCCGTGATTTCGGCCATCGCCGGCAGCAGCCGCTCGAAATCGACGGGCTCGCTCGCCCCCAGATTGAAGATCCCCCCGGCCGCCCGGTCCGATTCCAGCGCCAGCAGCACGCCCTGCACCATATCCCTGGTGTCGGTGATGTGCATCCGGAACGGTTTGCCGGCGGCATTGCGGGCGAGCACATGAGCGGGCCGTCCGGGGTCGGCCGCACGCAGCAACTCGGCGACGGCCGTGTTGCCCATGCGCTCCTGCTGGCGGATGCGCGGTTGCAGAAAGAAGCGCGGGCCGGAGAAGACGCTGTCGGGGTCGAGCAACTCGCTCGCATCCTGCGTATGGGAAAAGCGCAGGATCACCGTCTCGAAACTGCCGATGCGCTGGTGGAAGGAGACCAGATCCTCGCCGAGCAGCTTGGTCAGGCCGTAAGGGCTGTTCGCCCGCAGCGGATGCTCCTCGGTAACGGGGAGGACCAGCGGCGCGTTCTCCGGATAGACCTCGCCGGAGCTGGCGAAGACGAAGCGGCGCACGCCGGCGTCGGCCGCCGCGTCGAGCAGCACCCGCGTTCCCTCGACATTGGCGCGGAACATCGCCGTGCGCTCGGCCGGCACCCAGGACATGAAAGCGCCCAGATGCAGCACCGCATCCGTGCCCGCAACCGCGCGGGCGCAGGCCGCCGCATCCTCGAAGCTGCCGACCACCTCGTCGAGATCAGCGCCTGATTGATGCAGGTTGGACGCACGCAGGTCGAAGCCGCGCACCCGGCAGCCGGCGGCGCGCAGGGCCGCGACTGTTGCCCGGCCGACGCGGCCGGAGCTTCCCGTGACGAGAACCAGCATCAGCGCAGCGCCTTTTCGCTCATTGCATCGAAGAGATGCAGTTCGGCCGGATCGAAGGACAGGACGAGGCCCTCGCCTTCCGCCATCGGGCCGGAATGGGCGAGCCGGGCGATCAGGCCCTTCGATTTGTCGTCCTCGCTCTCGCCGGCCGCGACCATGTGCTCGCCTCCGTCGAAATAGACGTATTTCTCCGAGCCGAGGCTTTCGACCAGGCTCGGACGGATGGCGAAGGTCGCAGGGCCCTCGCCGAGGCGGAAATGCTCCGGCCGGATGCCGGCGATGACGGTCGAGGCGCCGCTAAGGCGCGCCTCGTCGACGGCGATCCGGTTGCCGAACAGGGTGATCGCCGCCCCGCCTGCCGACCGCTCCACATCGGCGGAGAGGAAGTTCATGCCCGGCGAGCCGATGAAGCCGGCGACGAAGAGATTGTCGGGCCGCTGGAACAGCGTGTCGGGATCGGCGATCTGCTGGATCACGCCGTCGCGCATGATCACCACCCGGTCGGCCATGGTCATCGCCTCGATCTGGTCGTGGGTGACATAGACTGTGGTGACGCCGAGTCGCTGATGCAGCGCGCCGATCTCGGCGCGCATGTGGACGCGCAGCTTGGCGTCGAGATTGGACAGCGGCTCGTCCATCAGGAAGGCGAGCGGCTGGCGCACGATGGCCCGGCCCAGCGCGACGCGCTGGCGCTGGCCGCCGGACAGGTCCTTCGGCCGGCGGTCGAGATATTTCTCCACCTCCAGGATGCGCGCGGCCTCCAGCACCCGGCGCTCGATCTCGGCCTTGGGCGTGCCGCGCATCTTCAGCCCGAAGCCGATGTTCTCGCGCACGGTCAGATGCGGATAGAGCGCGTAGTTCTGGAACACCATGGCGATGTCGCGGTCGCCGGGAGCAAGGTCGGTGACCTCCCGCTCGCCGAGATGGATGGCGCCGCCACTCGCCGGCTCGAGGCCCGCGAGGATCTTCAGCATCGTCGACTTGCCGCAGCCGGACGGGCCGACCAGCACGATGAACTCGCCGTCCGCGATCTCGAGCGAGAACGGCTTCAGCACCTCGTGTGCGCCGTAGCTCTTGTGGACGTTTCGAATGGAGATATTGGCCATGGATTACTTCTCCGCGCCCGCCGTCAGTCCGCCGACCAGGTAGCGCTCAAGGAACAGGTAGATGACGATGATCGGAACGGCGACGAAGACGGCCGCGGCCGAAATCTCGTTCCAGTCGGTGGTGTATTCGCCGCGCATCGTCGTGATGCCGAGATTGGCGGTCCAACTGCCGGGCGCGTTGACGAGGAAGGTCCGCGCATAGGCGTAGTCGGCCCAGCTCAGCACGAAGGCATAGAGCGAGGTCGCCGCCAGTCCGGGGGTGGCAACGGGGAGCACGACCCGCACCATCGCCCCCATCGGCGAGCAGCCGTCGACCATCGCCGCCTGTTCCAGCTCGCGCGGGATCGTGTCGAAATAGCCCTTCAGCATCCATGTGGTGAAGGGAATGATCAGCGTCGAATGCGCCAGCACCAGCGTCCACAGGCTGCCGATCATCCCGAAGTTGCGGAAGATCGAGAACAGCGGGATCACCAGCAGCGTCGCCGGCAGCATCTTCGCCGTCAGGATGAACAGGCCGAGCGAATGGCCGCCGCGGATCGAGAAGCGCGACAGGGCATAGCCCGCCAGCACCGAGACCACCATCGACAGCGCGACCGAGCCGATCGCCGCCAGCATCGAGTTGAGCAGCCAGAGCGGGATCGGCCGCTCCTCCCAGACCTTGGCGAAGGTGCTCCACTGGGCATCGTCCGGCCAGAAGCTGGGCGGCAGTTGCGACAGCTCCGCCGAGGTCGAAATCGCCGTCACCAGCAGCCAGTAGACCGGAAACAGGATCAGCGCGGCGAGCAGGATGACGGTGCCGTAGAGCGCCAGGCTTTGCAGAGGCGTGCGGTTCATGTCGTCCCCTTCCTCAATACATGGCGCGGGTCTGGCGGCCGAGCATCAGCAGGCTGGCGACGACGCAGATGACCAGCGTGACGACGCCCACCGCCGAGGCATAGCCGAAGTTGAAGAAGCCGAAGGCCTGGTCGTAGGTCATGATCGACAGGGTCTGGGTCGACTTCAGCGGCCCGCCCTCGGTCAGCACCTTGATGATCGAGAAGTCTCGGAACACCCACAGGATGACCAGCACCAGCGTGACGCCGAGCACCGGCATCAGAAGCGGCAGGGTGATCCAGCGGAAGCGCTGGAAGACGTTGGCCCCGTCGACCTTGGCGGCATTGTAGAAGTCGGTCGGGATCGACTGCAGGCCGGCCAGCGTCATGATCGAGACGAAGGGAAAGCCCTTCCAGATCATGGTGATCGCCACCGCCCAGAAGGCGGCGCCCGGCGTCGACACCCAGGCGACCATGCCGTTGGAGAGGCCGAGCTTGACCAGCAGCCAACTCATCAACCCGAAGGAACTGTCGAAGATCCAGGCGAAGATCACCACCGCGATCACCTCCGGCACCGCCCAGGGCAGCGCCATGGCAAGGCGGGCGAGCGTACGCCCGCGGAACCGGTTGTTGACCAGCAGCGCGGTCGAGACGCCGGTGATCAGGCTGCCGGCGGTCACCACGACGACGAGCTTCAGCGTCACCCAGCAGGCCATCCAGAACTCGCTGGAGGCGAACAGCCGCTCGTAATTGGCCGTGGTGAAGGGCGCGCGCGGGGCGCCGATGCGCGGCAGCTTGACCGCCTGCAGCGACAGGTCGATCGAGATGATCAGGGGATAGACGATGATCAGGCCGACCAACAGCACCGCGGGGGCGAGCAGAATATAGCCCATGAGATGCTGACGGCTCGGCCTGGCCAGATCGAAGAGCCGGACTCGTGACATGCAACCTCCTGCCGCGGGCGCAGCGCCGCGGCGCAGGATCGAAGGGACAAGCCGGCTCCCATCGGCGGGAGCCGGCCGCGGAGAGACGGTCAGCCGCCGTTCTTGATGGCCTCGGCCCGCGCCTGCATGACCTTGACCACCTCGGCCGGGTCGAGATCCTGGATCAGCATGCGCTGGACCTCTTCCTGCACCATCTTGCCGAACTCGTTGTACTGGATCTCAAGGCCGGTCGGGATGCGGTCGACGCCGGCATCGGAGGCCGCCATCATCGTCTTGATGAGCAAGGGGAAATGCGGCACGTCCTGCTCGACGCCGGAGACGTCGGCGACAGGGCTCGGCGGGGTGTTCTTGCCGATGGTGGCGTATTTGCGCTGCCATTCCGGCGACATCACCAGCTTGATGAAGTCCCAGACCAGCGCCTTTTCCCCGTCCGGGATCTCGCTCGCCATGCCGAGCACATTGGACGAGCCGCCGACCGGCGGGGTGAAGGCCGGCTCTGCGACGACCGTGTCGGCAGCGGCGGCGCCGTTCTGCATGATGCCGTAGAGCCACGGCCCGTCGAGGCGCAGGGCGATCTTGCCGTCGGCGAAGAGCTTGCGGATGTCGCCGGCGGACAGGTCGATCGGGGTGAGGCCTTCCTTGACGATGGTCTTCCAGCGGGTCAGGCCCTCGACCATCTCGGGCGTGTCGATGGTGACGTTGCCGTCCGCGTCGGTCCAGTAGGCGCCGGCGTCAAGAATGTAGCTCAGCATCTCGGTCAGGTACTGGCCGGCGCCGCCCTTGGTCTCGTGGCCGGTGCCGTACTGGTCGGTGATGCCGTCGCCGTTGAAGTCCTTGGTGGTCTTGCGGGCGACCTCGAGGAACTCGGCATAGGTGGTGGGAACCGACAGGCCCTCCTGCTCCAGGAGCGCCTTGTTGTAGGCCATGATGAAGCCGAAGTAGTTCATCATGATGCAGGCGGTCTCGCCGTTCCACATGCACTTGCCCTGGCCGGCCCAGCCGGTCATGTCGATGCCGTCCTTGTCGAGCCAGGGGCCGAGATTCTCCATCCAGCCGTTCTCGGCGAAGGCCTGGAACTCGAACGAGGCGAGATGGACGATATGCGGCGGCTGGCCGCCGGCGAACAGCGTCGTCATCGTGTCGGCATAGGCCGCCCGCTCGACCTTGGTGAACTCCACCTTCACACCCGGATTGGCCTCCTCGAAGGCGGCGATGGCGGCCTTCCACCAGTCGCCGGTGCCGGCATCGTCCACCTGCCAGGAGACGAATTTCAAGGTCGTGTCGGCCAGCGCCGGCGACAGCATCGTCGCCGAGAGCAGGGCCGCGGCAGTTGCGGTCCTGACGAACCGCCCGAAAGTCGTGGTCATCGCGTTTCCTCCACTTGGTTTTATATCCGCTGCATCAGCCGCAGCGCTTCCTCCGACGGACGCACCCCAAGACCCGGACCGGTCGGGAGGCGGTAGACGCCCCCCGCGCAGTCCATGTCACCTGCAAGGAGGCGCCGATTGGGTTCGAAGATCGAATGCTGGAACTCGTGGCCGGTCAGCGTCGGCAGCGAGGCGCTCGCCTGCAGGCTGGCCGCCAGGAAAATGCCGGCGCCGATGGTCGCGTGCGGGATCACCTCGATCCCCCGCTCCGCCGCCAAGGCGCCGATGCGGGTGAAGTTGGTGATGCCCTTGTGCCCCATCTCCGGCTGGACGATGGCGATGCGGCAGCGCTCCACCCGGTGGCGCATGTCCCAGACCGTGCGCCATTCCTCGCCGACGGCGATGGCTACGTCCGTGCCCTTCGTGACCCGCTCCAGACCGGCAATGTCCTCGGTGTAGACCGGCGCCTCGGCGAACCACAGCCCGTGCGGCTTCATCGCCTCGATCAGGGCCAGCGCCTCGTCGGCGCTCTGGTTCCAGTGCATGTCGGCGGCGATCCGCGCATTGGGGCCGAGCGCCGCGCGCAAGGTCTCCATCTCCGCCGCCGGCCCGTCGTCGGCGACCGGCGTTGCAAACTTGAACGCATCGAAGCCGCGCGCCTGCCAGGCGAGGGCGAGCTCGGCGCGGGCCTTGCGGGTCGCCTCGGGCAGGCCCGAGACATAGGCCGGGATCGCCTTCGAGCGGTCGCCGCCCAGCAGCTCCGCCACCGGCTCGCCGGCGATCTGCCCGGCAATGTCCCACAGGGCGATGTCGATGGCGGCGAGCGCGTCGACATAGAAGCCCCCCGTATAGCCGCGCACCCGCATCAGGTCGTAGAGGTCGTCGTAGATCGCCGAGGGGCCTGTCGGATCGCGGCCCTTGGTGAAGTCGGCGAGCAGGTCCTTGACGATCTCGCCAACGGCGCCGGGCGCGACGAGGCCGTAGGTCTCGCCCCAGCCGACAACGCCGTCGCGGGTCTCGATGCGCAAGAGCACGCTGCGATCGAAGGTCGGATAGACGGTGCGGTTGCCCTTGCGCACCAGATAGCCGCGCGCATTCGGCTCCTCGCCCTTGCGGGCGGTGCCGAGATAGGGCGTGTCCCGCGTCTGCGTCAGCGTGAAGACCTCGATGCTGCGGACGCTATCGCTCATCGGGCACCCCCGGCGACAGCGGCCTGCGGCGCGCCGATGCCGAGCGCGGCAAGGTTGGCATCGATATCCGCGCTCGCCGGGCCGTCGAGCTCCGGCGTGGGTGCGCGCACCACGGTGTTCTCCAGCACGCCGCGGCGGATCATCACATGCTTGGTCAGGCGCATGCGATAGACCGCCTGCAGCGTCAGCAGCGGCAGGGTCCGCACATAGATCTCCCGCGCCTCGGCGATGCGCCCGGCCCGCCAGGCCCGGTCGAGCGCCACATGCTCGTCGGCGATCTCGATGGCCGGCATCGCCGCGCAGGCGCCGCGCGCATATTCATCGAGAATGTAGCGCGCCCCGCCCCCGCCGATCACGCCGGCCAGCGTCTGCGGCCGATGGGCGAGCAGATGGCTGATCGCCGGCCCCGCCGGCAAGGTCTCTTCCTTGATGTAGGCGATCTGCGGCACGGCGCGCGCCACCTCCACCAGGGTCTGCGGCGCGATGTCGGAGCCGCGCGGCGCCGGCGCATTCTGCAGCACGATGCGCGCCTCCGGCAGACCGGCCGCCACCTCGCTCATGAACGCCGTCACCGTGCCGGCCTCGCGGCCGATGGCGACCGGCGGCTGGATCATCAGCCAGGCGACGCCGACGGAGGCCGCGACGCGGCCATGGGCGATCACGTCCGCGGCGCTCGGTGCGCTGGCGCCGGCCACCACCGGCACCTTGCCGCCGACCTCCTGCGCCGCCAAGGCCAGCAGCTCGGCCCGCTCGCCCGCCTCCAACTGCTCCACCTCGCTGGCGAAGCCTGGGAAGACGACGCCGTCGACGCCGCAATCGAGCGCGAAGCGAACCAGGCGGCGCATCGCCGGAAGATCGACCTTTCCGTCTTGCGTGAAGGGCGTCGGGAGAACCGGAAGGATGCCGGCGAGGTCAGTCATGTCGTCTATGTCCAATATGTGAGACTATGTTTCATAAATTGACACTATCTTGTTTCTGCGGCTAAGACAAGCATCAATGCTCGACCCATCGCCGCCCCCGAAAGGACCGATTCATGCCCTCCCCCTCCGCCCTCAATGCGCCGCATGTCGTGGTCGACTGGGGCACCACCTCCTTCCGCGCGGTGCTGCTCGCCGCCGACGGCACGCAGCGCGACCGCATCGAGACGGGCGACGGCATCCAGTTTGTGGAAAAGGGCTCGTTCGAGACCCGGCTGCTTGCCCTGCTCGCGCCGTGGCTGGAGGCGGAAGGGGCGCTCGACATCGTGCTGGTCGGCATGGTCACCAGCCGCAACGGCTGGATCGAGGTGCCCTATGTCCCCTGCCCCTGCGCGGTCGCGGACCTCGCAAAAGGAACCGTCACACGCACTCTCGCCAACGGCTCGCGCGCGATCCTGCTTCCCGGCATCACCGATCCGGCCCGCGCGCCCTTCCCCGATGTGATGCGCGGCGAGGAGACCCAGATCGTCGGCTTCGGCCTCGACAGGGACGCAACGCTCGTCCTGCCCGGTACCCACAGCAAATGGGCCCGCGTTGCCGGCGGCCGGATCTCGGGCTTTCGCACCTTCGTCACCGGCGAGTTCTTCGCCCTTTTGACGCAGCACTCGTTCATTGCCCGCGCCGCCGCCGGCTCGGAAAATGCCGGGGAAAACATCGCCGCCTTCGAGCGCGGCATCAAAGACGGCGCGCCGGAGGGTGCGGAGGGCGATGCCATGCTCTCGCTGGTCTTTGCCGCGCGCACCGGCATGCTCGCCGGCAAGCTTGCCCCAGGCGACATTCGCGACTACGTCTCCGGGCTCCTGATCGCGCAGGAGTTCCGCCAGGCCCGCAATTGCGGCTTCTTCGCCAGGGGCGAGTTCACCAGGGGCGAGCGCATCGGCATCGTCGGCAATGACGGGCTCAACCGGCGCTATGCCATTGTCGCACGCCATTTCGGTCTGGATGTCATGGAAGGCAGCGACCATGCCGCGATCGACGGCGCCCGGCAGATCCTCGCCGCGGCCAAGGGAGATCTGACATGACCTTGCGCGAAGCGCTTGCCGCCTGCCCGCTCATTGCCATCCTGCGCGGTGTCACGCCAGCGGAAATCACCGATGTCGCCGACGTCCTGTTCGAGGCCGGCTTCCGCATCATCGAGGTTCCGCTCAACTCGCCCGATCCCTTCGCCAGCATCGGCAGGCTGGCCAAGTCCCATGGCGGGCGCGCGCTGATCGGCGCCGGAACCGTGCTGGAGCCGGACCAGTGCCGCCGGCTCGCCGATGTCGGCGGCCGGCTGATGGTCGCGCCGAACTACGCGCCCGACGTGGTGGCGGCGGCGCAAGCCTGCGGACTGGTGACGCTTCCGGGCGTCGCCACCCCGTCCGAGGCCTTCGCCGCGCTGCGCCAGGGGGCGGACGCGCTGAAGCTCTTCCCGGCCGAGGCGATGGCGCCGCGCGCGCTGAAGGCCTGGCGCAGCGTCATGCCGCAGGACGCGCTGCTGCTCCCCGTCGGCGGCATCGACACCACGACGATGGCACCCTGGTGCGAGGCCGGCGCCAGCGGCTTCGGCATCGGCTCCTCGCTCTACCGGCCGGGCCTTTCGCTGGACCAGCTTGCGGAACGCGCGCGCGACCTCATTGCCGCCGCCCGCAAGGCCTTCCCCGGCACCTGATTCCCTCTTCCTCCCTTCGGGATCCCACCGCCATGCCGCCAGATGCCGGCCGATTGCGCGATCACCCCACATCCGGGCACCCCAAATCCGGGCAGCCCGCACCCGATCAGGGCCCGCCGCCGCCCCCCGGCGACCGGCGGCCGCTGATCGAGGGCCTGCTGGCGACAGGGGCCGGCACCGTCAACAATGCCTGCGTCAAGCTGCTGGCGGTGATGCCGACCAGCCAGTTGATCCTGCTGCGCGCGGTCGGCACGATCTTCCTCCTGCTGCCGCTGATGATCCGGCGCGGCCTGCGCTGGCCGCCGCGCGTCGTGCTGGCGCGCGCCGCGCTGGAGGCCATCGCCACGGCCGGATTGATGCACGCGCTGACCCTCGCCCCGCTCAGCTTCGTCGCCACGGTGATGATGACCATTCCCCTCGGCGTGATGGCGATGAACTGGCTGCTGGCCGGCGAGCCCCTGTCGCCGCGCGGGCGCATCCTGCTGCTGCTGGCGTTTTCCGGCGCCTTGATCGCCACCGGCCCGGCGCTTGCGGGAAGCATGGAGGGCGCCCTCTCGGCCATCTTCTCGGCCGGCTTCTATGTCGCCCGCGACCTGCTGACGAGCCGGCGCGCCTCGAGCGTGCCGAGCCTTGAACTCTCCTTCACGGCCAGCATCGCGACGCTGATGCTGGCATTCGCCCTGGGTGTCGTCGGTGACTGGCGGCCCCTGGTCGCCGGCGAGACCGGCATCATCGCGGCGATGATCGTCTTCTATATCCTCAGCAACCTGCTGATCGCCTCGGCGACGCGGGCGCGCCATTCGACCATGGTCGCCGCCACCCGCTATTCGGCGGTGATCTGGGCCGCCCTCTTCGATCTCGTGCTGTTCGACCTCGCGCCGCGCCCGCTGACGCTGGTCGGTGCGGCGCTGATCGCCGCCTGCGGCATCGGCCTCGTCTTCACCGAAAGAAAACGGCGCGGCCCGTGAGAGCCGCGCCGTCATTTTGAAACAGGAAAGCGAGGAGCCTATTCGGCCGCCGGCTTCAGCCGGTAGCGGAAGTCGCAATGCGACGCGCCCTTCATGATCGTCTGGGTGCGCGTCAGCTCCATCCTCGGATTGTAGCCGATGCAGAAGTCGCCATCGCGGTTGCAGGAGAGCAGATGGCCGATATCGCCGAGCCCCATCTCCTTGTAGACCTCGGAATAGCGGCAGCGCTTGACGTTGAAGTCGAGCCGGTCCGGCCCCTTCTCCAGCACCTCGATCTGCAGCGCGTCGTCCATCTGCCACAGCGGCAGCAGGTCGGCGAAGTTCTCAAGGTCAGGCTCGCTCGGCTCCTTCTCCCGGAACTCCTTGCCTTGCGCGATGGCGGAGTTGGAGACGGCCTCGCCGATCACCTTTTCCGCTTCCTCGCGCCCGTGCCGCTCCACCAGCACGTCGAAGACATGCTTGAGGACCGCGGCCTCGATGCGGCGTTTCTCGATCATCGGCAGCGTCATCGTCGTTCCCTCGTTTTTCCGTGTCGCGCCCGTGGTGTCCTGGCGGGTGTCGCGGCTCAGTGAGCTGCGACATGCCCTCCCAGATAGGCATCGGCGACGCGGCTGTCATTGGCGAGATCCTTGGCCGCGCCCTCCATGACGATCCGCCCGCCCTCGATCACCGCGGCCCGGTCGGCGATGCGCAGCGCCGCCTTGGCGTTCTGCTCGACGATCAGGATCGAGTAGCCCTGGGCGCGGATCTCCTCGACCAGGTCGAAGATGAAGCGCACCAGCATCGGCGCAAGGCCGAGCGAGGGCTCGTCGAGCAGCAGCACCTTGGGCCGGCGCATCAGGGCGCGGCCGATGCACAGCATCTGCTGCTCGCCGCCGGACAGGGAGCCGGCGCCCTGCTTGAGCCGTTCCTTCAGCTTGGGGAACAGCCCGAGCACCCGGTCGAGTTCCTGCGTCTTCAGCGGCCCGCCGCCGATGGTCAGGTTCTCCAGCACGCTCATGTTGGAGAAGATCTGCCGTCCCTCCGGCGCCTGCAGAATGCCGAGATCGACGATCTGGTGGCTCTTCAGGCCGACGATGTTCCGGCCCTCGTAGCGGATCTCGCCGCCGGTCGGGTGGTAGATGCCGGAGATGCAGCGCATCAGGCTGGTCTTGCCGACACCATTGGCGCCGAGGATGGCGTAGATGCCCTTTTCGGGCAGGTCCAGGCTGATGTCGTGCAGGATGTCCTGGACGCCGATCCGCAGGGACAGGTTTGCGATTTCGAGAACGTTCACTCGTCCACCCCCAGATAGGCTTCCAGGACCTCGCGGTTCTGCCGGACGACCGCCGGTTCCGCATCGGCGATCTTGCGGCCCGACGCCAGCACGACGATCCGCTCGCAGATGCTCATCACGAGACCCATGTCGTGCTCGACGAGCATGACGGTGATCCCGCCCGAATGTAGCTCCTTGATGAAGGCGGCAAGCTCCGCCGTCTCGGAATCGTTCAGTCCCGCCGCCGGTTCGTCAAGGATCAGCAGGTCCGGGTTCATCGCCAGCGCCCGGGCGATCTCCAGATACTTGCGCTTGCCATAGGCAAGGTTCGCCGCCAGGTCGTTGGCGTATTGGGTCAGCCGGACCTTCTCCAGCGCCTCCCAGCTTCGCTCGGAGATCTGCTGCGCCCGCTTCGAGCCGCCGGTGATCGCCTGCCACGGGCTCTGGCCGATGGCCCCGACCGCGCCGACCGAGACATTGTCGAAGACGGTCATGTTGGGGAAGACGCGCAGGTTCTGGAAGGTGCGGGAAATGCCCTTCGAGGCGATCACCGACGGCTTGAGGCCGCTGATCGTCTCGCCGCGATAGCGGATCTCGCCGGAGGAGACCGGGGTGAAGCCGGAGATCAGGTTGAACAGCGTCGTCTTGCCGGCGCCATTCGGGCCGATCAGCCCGACGAGTTCCCCTTCCCCGACCGTGGTGGTGACGCTGTCGACCGCCATCAGGCCGCCGAAGCGCCGGGACACGTTGTCCACCTCAAGCATGGCGCTCATTTCCAGCCCACCTTCTGCTTGTCGGGATTGTCCTGCCAGGCGGACCCGAACTGCCGGCGGATGAAGTTCAGTGCCGGCACCTCACCGAACAGTCCCTTGGGCAGGAACAGGATCGAGAAGAACAGCACGAAGCCGACGATGATGTTGCGGATGTCGCCGACGCCGCGCAGCGCCTCGGGCAGCAGGATCAACAGCAGGGCGCCGATGACGGCGCCGGGAATGCTGCCCAGCCCGCCGACCACGACCATGGCAAGGATCAGGATCGATTCCGAGAAATCGAAGTCCATCGGCGAGATGTAGCCGGTGGTATAGGCCCACAAGGCCCCGGCGATCCCGGCGAAGAAGGACGAGATCATGAAGGCCTCGATCTTCAGCCGCACCGTGTCGATGCCCATCGCATCGGCGCACTGGTCATCCTCGCGCAAGCTGCGCAGCGCATTGCCGTAGTAGGAATGGCTCAGCCGGTGGATGACCCAGATCGAGGCGCAGACGATCGTCGCCACCACGAAATAGGTGCCGAGCTCGCTGTCGACGGTGTAGCCGAACAGGTCGATGCCGGTGAACAGCATCACCCCGTTCGGGCCCTTGGTGACCTCGACCCAGTTCTGCAGCACGAGGAAGATCATCTGGCCGATGCCGAGCGTGGCGACGGCGAAATAGATGCTGACGAGCCGCATGGTCGGCAGGGCGACGACGAAGGCGATCGCCGCCGCGCCGAGGCCCGCCAGCGGCAGGCCGAGGGTGAAGCCGATGCCGTAATCGGCCCCGGCCAGCGCCGCGATATAGGCGCCGACGCCATAGAAGGCGGCATGGCCCAGGTGCAGCAGGCCGGCGATGCCGGTGACCAGTTGCAGCGACACCGCCAGCAGCGAGAAGATCAGCGCCAGCATGACGACCTGGTAGAGATAGCCCTGGCCGAGATAGGCCAGCAGGGCCGGAAGGGCGGCGAACAGCACCGCCAGGATGGCGATCTTGAGGACCGCCGATGTGATCAGATCCTTAGACACGTTCCCTCCTCGCTCCGAAGAGCCCCTGCGGGAAGAACACCAGGGTGACGATCAGGAACAGGTAGGCGACCATGTCGGCCCAGACCGACGACATGAAGGTCGTCGACAGGCTCTCCGCCACCCCCAGCACCAGCGCCGCGATGACGGCACCCGGAATGGAACTCAACCCGCCCATCACCATGGCGACGAAGGCCTTGACCCCCGGAATGAAGCCCATCGAGGGGAACACCGCGCCGTAATAGAGGCCGACGAGAATGCCGGCGAGCGCGCCCATCATCGAGCCGATGACGAAGGTCAGCACGATGGTGCGGTCGGTGTTGATGCCGACATATTTCGCGCCCAAGGGATTGTTCGACACCGCCCGGATCGACAGGCCGATGGCGCTGTATTTCAGCAGCCATTGCAACCCGCCCAGCATCAGCACCGAGACCAGGAAGATGATGATGTCGCCGTTGACGATGGTGACCGGCCCGAGCGAGATCGGCTTGTTGATCAGGTAGCTGATGTCGATGGTCTGGAACTCGGAGCCGAACAGCAGCTCCATGGCCTCGCGGGCGATGATCGACATGGCCAGCGAGGACATCAGCGTCGCCTCGCGCATCGCCCGCGATTTCAGCGAAGCCTCGTCCGAGAACCGTCGGAACGGCCGGAATGCCACCCGCTCCAGGCTGAAGCCGGACAGCGCACCGACCGCCAGGACGATGAAGACGATGACGAGAAAGGGCGGGCCGAAGGCGGCGATCGCCATGATGCCGGCGAAGGCGCCGATCGTGTAGACCTCGCCATGGGCGAAGTTGACGACGTTGAGAACGCCGAAGATCAGCGTGAAGCCGATGGCCATCAGGGCATAGACCATGCCCAGCGATATGCCGATCGTGAACTGTTGCAGGTAATAGGGATCTATCACGGGAGTCTGTCCTGACCTGGGAACACGGGGACCAGGCGCAAGGGGGAGCCGTCCCCGCCGCCCGGAGACCGGGTCGTGGCGGCGGCAGGTCCTCGACACGCGCCAAGTCTGCGGAGCCCGGCTGCGGCCCCGCTCCCCGCACCTTGCGGCCGGAGAGCGGGGAACGCGGCGTTACTTGACCGGGACGAACTGGCCGTCGGTCACCGTTGCCTTGGTGAGCTGCTTCAGCGCCTCGCCGTTCTCGTCGAAGGACGTGACGCCGGTGACGCCGGGGAAGTCCGTCGTCTTGGCCAGCTCATCGCGGACGTTCTGGCGCGAGACGTCCGGATAGGCGCGGGCGACCGCTTCCAGCATGATGTTGACCGCGTCATAGGCCTGGGCCGGGAACTGGCCGGGCTCGGCACCGCCGCGCGCCGCCTTCCACTCGTCGACGAAGGTCTTGACGTGGTCGCTCTCGCTGTTGGGCAGGAAGGTGACCGTCAGGAACAGGCCTTCGGCCGCCGGGCCGGCGAGCTCGACGAGCTTCTGGTTGTAAGCGGCGGAGGTCGAATAGACCGGGGTCTCGACGTTGAGCTGCTTCATCTGCTTGAGGAACTGGGCGCCGTCCTCATAGAAGAAGCCCGTGTAGATCGCGTCCGGCTTGGCGCGCTCGATCTTGGTGATGATCGAGCGGAAGTCCGGCAGGCCGCGGTTGAAGAACTCGGTGAAGACCACCTCGCCGCCATTCGCCTTGACCTGCTCGGCGAAGTCCTTGACCACCGACTGGCCCCAGTCGGTCTGCTCGGCGATCACCGCGATCTTCTTCAGGCCGTTCTGGGTCATCCAGTCGGCGTTGTAGACGCCTTCCTGGGCCTGGGTGGTGATGTTGCGGAACTGCCATTCGGAGATCTTGGCATAGTCCGGGTGCGAGGCGGTCTGGCTGAGCTGGGCCATGCCGGCGCGCTGGTAGACCTGGGCGGCGGCCATCGACACGGTCGAGGTGAAGTCGCCGAGCGCGGCGACGATGCGCTTGTCGTCGACGAACTTGCGGGCGATGGCGACGCCTTCCTTCGCGTCGGAGCGCGAGTCCTCGAAGATGATCTCCACCGGCACCTTCATCTTGCCGGAGGCGTTGAAGTCCTTGAGGGCGATCTCGGCGGCGGTCTTGAAGTCCTGGCCGTACTGCGCCGTGTTGCCAGTCAGCGGCAACTGGTAGCCGAGATAGACCGGGCCGTCGGCGAGCGCGACGGCCGGAACGGCGAGCATGCCGGCAACGCCGGCAAACAGTCCGAGAGTGGTCCTGCGAGACATGGTCATAGTGATCTACTCCTGTATCTGGAAGAGTTTGTCTTGTTGTTTGATGGGGTCACCCCGCGGCCGGGATGACGGTCGTTTCAACCTGCACCAACGCCGGGTTCGACCCGCAGCAGGCAACATCCGGTCTTGCCCTTTGTCCAGGTTTCCCCCTTGAAGGTAAAGCCGGCCTCGGTGAACAGGCCGCCATCGATGGCTCCGGCGGCCTTGCAGAGCAGCTCGAGATCCTCCTCGCTGCGGCCCTGCTCCGTCCACGTGTCCTTCAGCGGACAGCGGTGGAACTGGATTTCCAGACGTTCGTCGTCGCATGTCTTGATCTCGGGCGCGAACATTTCGGCCGAGCACGGGATGCCGCCGATGAAGGCGTCCTTCAGGCCCGGCAGGTCGCCCGGGCCCAGATGCGCGAATTTCTTGCCCATGTCCTTGCCGAGGCGACGGGTGGATTCGGCGATCAGCTCGACCGCGCGCTCGGCGCCATAGGCTTCGCGCAGCACGTCGAACATATGCGCATAGGCTTTGGCGCGCATCGCGAAGGCCGCCTTCAGCATCTCGAGCGTGACGACTGGCTCGCTGGTGGTGTGCTGGGTCATATGGGGCATCGTCCTCTTGGCTGTCTTGCTTGGGTCAGTCGCGGCCGTCGCGCCACCGGTAAAGCGGGAGCATCACCGGCGGGGCGAAGGTCGTGACCAGACCGTGCAGGGGGATTGGCTTGGGGTCGGACATCGGCAGGGCGAGCTCGGCAACCGGGGTGCCGGCGATCGCCGCGGCGAATTCGCGGCCGAGCGAGATCGACAGGGCGACGCCGCGGCCGTTGCAGCCGGCCCAGCACCAGAAATCCGGGCCGAGCTGGCAGATGAAGGGGAAGCGGTCCTCGGTCATGCCGATATAGCCGTTCCAGACGAAGTCGAACTCCGGCTTGCCGAGCACCGGGAACGCCGTCTGCAGCCGGCGGCCGACGAGCTCGCGCAGCCGGTCCGGGCCGTTGTGATCGAGCGCCAGCGCGCCGCCGGTCACCAGGCGGTTCCGCTTGTCGTAGCGGAAGAAATGCAGGTCGCCATGGGTGTCGGAGACCGCTTGGCGGCCCGGCACCACCACCTCGCGCTGCGCCTCCGTGAGCGGGCGCGTCGCCATCTGCCAGGACAGCACCGGCACGACGGAGCGGGCGACCTTCGGCGCCAGCCGCGACGACAGGACGCCGGTATAGGCGTTGCTCGCCAGCATCACCGCGCGGGCGACGACCTCGCCGGCGGGGGTGCGCAGGTGCCAGCGGCCCTCGCGCCGCTCCACCGCCTCGACCGGGCTTTTCTCGTGGATCGTGACGCCCCTGGCCTCGCAGGCGCCTGCCAGGCCGCGGGCCAGCGCCAGCGGATTGATATGGCCGCCGGTCGGGTTGTACATGCCGCCGAACCAGCGGTCGGAGCCGAGCAGTTCGGCGCATTCGGCCGCATCGACCAGGCGGGCGGGCGCGCCGCGCTTCGCCCAGGCCTCGACGCGGGCCCGGCTCAGCTTCAGCCGGCTTTCCCGGTGCGCCGGCTGGAACCAGCCGGTCTGTTCCGCCTCGCAGTCGATGCCCTCCTCGCGGACGGTGTCGAACAGATAGGAGGCGCTGTCGCGCACCAGGGCGGTGAAGCGCTCGCCGGTCTCGCCGAACCGCGTCTCGATCGCGTCCGGCTCGGCCGCCGTCATCGTCGGGATCACCTGGCCGTTGTTGCGGCCCGATCCGCCGAAGCCGACCTCCATGCCTTCCAGCACCGTGACCCGGTGCCCGGCGCGGGCCAGGTGCAGGGCCGTGGAAAGCCCCGAGAAGCCGCCGCCGATGACCGCCACATCGGTCTCGATGCGGCCGGAGACCGGGGGCGCCGGCGGCCTTGGCGGCGCCGTGTCCGCCCACAGGGATGCCGAGATCTGCTTGCTGGAAAACATGGGTTGGTCCGTTCTCAAGAGACCCGGGAGAGAGGTTCGTGGATGGAAGCTCCTGCCCCGGATTGTCGCCGCTGCAGGAGCCGCCATCGCGGTTGCAGGACAGCAGATGGCCTATTTGGGGAATGCATCGGGCAAGAAAGTCCAAGGCAGATACATGAACAGTCCTGGAAACACGATCCCCAATACGATGATCGCCATGACCAGTCCTATCAAGGGCATGATTGCCACGAACGCGCGCAGGCTGGAGACATTCCCGATCTGCGTCGCAATCAGTAGGCAAATCCCGTATGGCGGCGTAATCAGTCCGAGGGTCAGCGACAGGATGACAATAAGACCCAGATGCACCTGATCTATTCCGCCGACATTGCCGATGCTCTGGATGATGGGCAGAAAGATGATGGCGGCGGTGACCGGGCTCAGGACCGTCCCGATGATCAGCATGAACCCCATGATCATCAGCATCAACCCGATGCGCGTGTCCGTCACCGAGAGGATGAACGTGGCCGCATCACTGGCAATGCCCAGATAGGAAATCAACCACCCCATGATCCCCGCCGACGCGACCGCAAACATGGGCAGCGAATACGAGATTACCGAATCCGAGAATATCCTGGGCAGGTCTCTGATCCGGATGGCGCGATAAAAGCCCATCGACAGCAAAAACCCGACCGCCACGGCAATGGCCGCCGCTTCGGTAGCGGTGAAGACGCCCATGATAATCCCACCGAGGACGACGATCGGCAGGATCATCGGCGGCGCAGCATGCAGACCGGTCTCGACAACACGTTTGAACGAGGCTTTTTCTTTTGGTTTTACGTCGAACTTGCCTGCAACAACGTAAGTATAGCCCATTTGGGACAGGCCCACCAGAATTCCCGGTACAATACCGCCCAGAAAGAGGGCGCCGACGGAGACGTTCCCGAACGCGCCATAGATCACCATAAGGATGGACGGCGGTATTATCCCTCCCAATACAGAGGATGCCGCCGTCAACGCGACGGAAAACGGCGCCGGATACCCCGCCTTCTTCATCGCCGGGATCAGCACCCCTCCCACACTGGCTGTATCGGCCGCGGCCGACCCCGACAGGCTGGCAAACATCATCGATACCATGACGTTTATATGCCCCAGCCCACCCCGGATGTGTCCGACAGTCGCGTCCGCAAAATTCAGCAAGCGATCGGTAATTCCTCCGTCGTTCATCAAACGTCCAAGCAGGAGGAAGAACGGAACCGCCAGCAGCGGAAACGAATTGATACTGGCGAACATCTGGTTGATGACGGAGGTCAGCGGGATACCGAGCTGCCAGATCGTGATGATCGACGCCAGGCCAATGGCGAAGGCAATCGGCACGCGCAACGCGATCAGACCCAGGAAGCTGAGAATCAGCGTGAGAAAGGGGGGCATGTCAGTAATCCTCAGGCTGTCGTCCGACGGGCGTGCGGGTTCGCAGACGACGAAAGTCGTCACGAATGACCTCGATCGCAAACAGCGCCATGGCTACGCCCGAAATCGGGATGGCGGCAAAGGCGTAGACCATCGGCATTTGCAGCGCGACAGAGCTTCTCCGCCAGCCCATCTCGGCGAAAATCTGCCCATGGACGACGAGGACGTAAATCACCGGAAGGCAAGCCAGCGACCCGAACAGGCGCAGGATGTTGTTCAGCGTGATGAACCGGTGCGGAAGAATTTCGACCACATAATGCACCCCACGACGAAACGCCACGGCCGCCCCGAAGAACACCGACCAGACAAAACAGAACAGCGCGACTTCATCCGTCCAGTTCACCGAGATCATCAGATAGTTGCGGGCCACAACCTGATACAGGATCGCGGATATGAAAATCGCGAACAGGCAGTTGGCAACAAAGATCATCACCCTTTCAAGAAGGGTATTTAGAGTACGCATCATCCCCTCATTGAAAAATGGCCACGGACAAGGTCCGTGGCCGGTTGCCGACTACAGCCCGCGGATAATCTCCAACAAGTCCCTCGCCCCAAGGCGGTCGGCATAGGTCTCGTGCAAGGGGATGATCTTTGCGATGAAGGCATCCTTGTCGACCTCGGAGACCGTCACGCCCTGTTCGGCCAGCCGGTTGATGAGCTCGGCGTCATATTTCTCGCCCATGTCGGTCCCATGGGCCGCCGCCGCGATGGCTGCACTTTCGATCACCGCCCGCTCTTCTTCCGAGAGCTTGCCCCATGTCAGCTCGCTGATGGAAATATGGCTCATCATGATCTGGTGCTCGGTCTTGTTGTGGAATTTCGCCACTTCATACAGACGCGCGCCGTAAAACCCGCTGATCGTGCTTTCAAACGCACCGACAACGCCGGTCTGCACCCCCGTATAGACCTCGGTCCAGGGCAGCGAGGTGGTCAGGGCCCCGAAGGTCTGCCAGGTCTCGCCGTCCAGGGCCGAGCCCGTCACGCGCATGCGCGTGCCTTGCAGGTCCTCCGGTTTGGTGACGGGTCCCGACGACGTCGACAGATTGCGCGTGCCGCCGCCGGTCAGCGCCAGCAAGTTCAGCCCCACTCCGGCATCGGCCACTTCCTGCTTGAAATGGGCGAAGATCTCGCCTTGCGGATCCGTCGCCGCGCGGAAACTGTCCATTCCGCCAAAAAGATAGTTGAGGCTGAAGAACTCGAATTTCTTGACGAAGGGCGAGATATTCTGGACGCCGCCGATCATCACATCGACCGTTCCGATGCGCATCTCATCGACCACGGTCTGGTCGTTCCCGAGCTGGCCACCGGGGAAAATCTCGACGGTCAGACCCGTTTTCGCCTCGACCTCGGTCTTGAACACCTCGGCAGCATCCACCCAGGGATGCGGCGCAGACACAACTGTGGCCAGACGCAGCGTCTGGGCTGCCGCAGGCATTGCGGAGGCCAGGCCCGTCACTGCTGCCACCGCCAATATCCTGAATGTGCGAGTCATTTAACCGTCTCCTCTTAAGCGCCGGGGGTCTCCTCCCCCGGATTGGTCCTAACCGTCAGGACTTCTCTACAGGCTCACCCAAAGTGTGCATGAGGCGATTGGCCCAGCCAAAAAGCGCCGTCGAAAGCGTCAGGTCCAGAATCTCCTGGCTGTCCAGTCCGACCGCGCGCAGGGCGTCCACATCCTCGGCTGTGATCTCGGGCGGACATAGCGACAGCTTGACCCCGAAGCTCAGAATGGCCTTGGCACGGGGGTCGATGTCTGCCTTCTCGCCATCCAGGAACACCTTTTGCATGACGCTGCTGTCTTTGGTGATCTGATTGTAGCGGCTGGCATGAACCGCCGCACAATAGATGCAGCGATTGACGAAGGACGCCGCCACCGCGCCCAGTTCCCGCTCGGCACGGGACAGACCGCCCGGATCATACATGATGCCGTTGAACAGCGGCGTGCGCAGGGTCAGCGCCTGGGGATCATGGGCCAGAACCAGGACATACTCGGAAATCTTGGTGTTCGACGGCGTTTCCTTCAGCGCCTCGCGCTGTTCGTCGCTCGCGTGATCCAGATCGACCGGCGTGACATGGGGACGCCAATGAGGAACACGGGTCGTGAATTTCGTGATTACCCGGCTCATGACTGCCCCTCCATGACGCGCAAGACCTTTGCCACCCGGATCTGATAGTTCACGAAAGCCACCAGGCCGGCCAGACGAACGATGTCATCCTCTGCAACACCTGCATCGCGCAGGATATCGATGTCTTGAGCCGTGGCTTCCTTGGGATGAAGGGTCATCTTGTCCACATATGCCACCAGTGCGGCCAGGCGCGGGGCTTCAGGCTGATGGCCCGGCCGCGCCAGGTCGGCCAGATCAGGCGAAACCTCGCCAAGCCGATCATAGTGATGCGCCAGCGCATCGTCCGAGCAGATGCGCGACATGCGCGCGGCCAGATGGGCGCGAAGCCCGTGCGCAAGTCCGCCGGGGGTCTTCGGCAGCAGCGCCGCATCATGCGACCCTTCAGTCAGGTCCATCAGCCGCGCCCGGGTGGCCAACGCGGCCCCAAGCTCTCCTCCAGCCTGCGCCACTCCCGCGGCGCGCTCCAGGACATGATCGCTCATACCTCCACCTCCACCTGACGGTTTTCGGGCCACGGGGACTGACGCCATTCGTCGCCCAGCAACTCGGGTTGGTCATAAGCCTCCAGCGCCGACCAGTGGTGATCGACATCCTCGGTATAAAGCGCTGCCGCGATCGCTTCCGCGAGCCATCTCGCCCCTTCGCTGATGCCGGGAATATCGCCGCTCACCTTGCCGAGGCTCAGCGTCGCGCCGTAGTTGAAGCAATGGACCTGCCGCAGCCATGACGACTTGACCGGATCCTTGGGGCGAAAGGCGAAGTCACGCCCGACATAGGGGAAATTCCCCAGTTCGGCATGTTCCAGACCTGGCGGAGGGGTATAGCAGTCCCTCCACAGCAGGATCTGGTCGCTGTGTTCGGCCAGTTCGGGCCGAGCATCGGGCTCGATCCGGAATCCCGTCCCGAGGATCAGGAAATCGGTTTCCAGCGTTCCCTTGGCGGTCTCGACCAGCAACTGCCCCTGTTCGACGCGGGCGCTCTTAACGCCGGCACCAAAATGGAAAAAGGCGTTCGGGTGGCGGCTGACGCGCAGTGTCGAGCCGCGCGGAGACGGCGTCTGGGTGACGAAGGAGTAGCGCATGAACTGCCAGCGCCAGTCGTCCGACATTTGGCAATAGCCCTGCGTGAAGCCATAGGAGCCAATGCCCATCATCTTGTTCACAACCGGCATTTGCGATCGCCGGATCAGATGGCGGACTTCAGCCGCCCCGTGCTCGAGCGCCTCGGCCGCGTTGTCGACAGCGGATGCCCCGATTCCGACAACAGCCACGCGCTTGCCCTTGAGCGCCGCGAAATCAATGTGGTCGGCCGAATGCGCCCAGAGACTGCGCGGCAGCCCCTCGACAAATGCGGGAATATTCGGCCCGCCGGTCCCATCGCGCCCGGTTGCCATCACCACCCTGCGGGTCAGGATCGACGGCTGCCCCGCGCCCCGAAGCGCAAGCCGCAGATAGCGGCCTTCGGGTGCGATCCGAGTGACCTCGATCCCGTTTTCAACGGGTATGTCGAGAACCTCCCGATACCACTTCAGGTAGTCCATCCACATGGGGCGAGGGATCTTGTCGAGATCTTCCCAGGCACTGAACCCAAACTGGGCCTGGAACCACGCCCGGAAGGTCAAGGACCCCATGCCAAAAGCCGGGCCAGGCAGCGTCTTGGGCGAGCGCAGGGTCTCCATGCGGGCATAGGTCAGCCAAGGGCCTTCGTGACCGGCAGGGTTGCGGTCAAGGATGCGGAGATTGCGGATGCCGCCCGACCTCAGAGCGAAGGCCGCGACAAGCCCGCACATGCCACCGCCGATGATCACGACATCATGGACCTGCTCGCCGTCCGGAGCGACCTGTTCGGGCACCCAGTTGGCTGCGGGCAGGTTCAGGCAGTTAAGCTCGAACTTGATGCGAGCCTCAAGCTGCTCAAGCCCCTGCGCGGATGGCGATGCGTCAGTCATAGGCGATCCTCATTCTCGGAACGTGCGGCCTCGGCTGCCTCATGGGGCAACCAGAACCAGCGAATATCCTCCTGCTCGGGCATCGATATCGCTGGATTGCACGGGTATGCGGCGCTGGCCTTCTGCGCGATGTCTTGCGCGATCGCAAGGCACTCGGCGAAGTCGGGCACCTCGGTGCCGGCCGGCGGCGTCGCGCCGTCAAGCGCCTCGAACAGCGAGGCGGGCCGCGCCGCCGGCGCCGCGCCGCTCGCCACCGACCACACGCCGGTGCTCGGATTGACCTTGTAGAGCGACATGAAGGCGGCGCCATGGGCGGCGACGAAGCGCACCGCCTCGATCAGATAGTCCGTCGTGCGCTCGTCGAAGAAATAGTTGAAGCCGAGCCGCACCCAGCCCGGCCGCAGCACGCTGCGGCCGCCATGCACCTCCTGCTGGTGGCGCAGGGCGTCCGCCTCGTCGATGCCGAGCAGGTCGTGACCATAGGGGCCGGCGCAGGAACAGCCGCCGCGCGCCTGGATGCCGAACAGGTCGTTCAGCAGGGCGACGACGAGGCCGTAATGCAGCTTCTTGGAGCCGCAGCGGATGTTGAGCGCGAAGACGCCGATGCGTTCGGCGTCGAGCGGACCCAGCAGCTCGATATTCGGCTCCTGCGCCCAGGCGCGCATGGCGCGCGCCACCATCTCCGTCTCGCGGCGCTCGATCTCGTGGGCGCCGACCCGCGCCTGCAGCTCCAGCACCAGGCCGGTCTTGATGTCGCCGACGATGTTGGGCGTGCCGGCCTCCTCGCGCCGCTCGACGCTGGTCACGTAGCAATGGCCCTCGGCCGTCACGTAGCTGACCGTGCCGCCGCCGGTGGTGGTCGGCTCGATGCCCTCGAAGATCGCCTTGTCGCAGACCAGCAGGCCCGAGGCGCCCGGCCCGCCGACGAATTTGTGCGGCGACAGGACCAGCGCGTCGATATGGTCGTTCGCGCCCGGCGCCGTCTCGCCGATGGCGATCGGCATGTAGGGGGCGCCGGCCGCGTAGTCGCAGAAGACCATGGCGTCATGGGCATGCAGCAGCTTCGCGATCGCCCGCACGTCGGTCTTGATGCCGGTGACGTTGGAGGCGGCGGAGAAGACGCCGAGGCACGGCACGCCGGCCGGCACGGCGGCGAGCTCGCGCGCCAGCGTGTCGAGGCAGATGCCGCCGGCCGCGTTCAGCGGAATGCGGCGGATGCGGGCGCCGGTCTCGCGCCAGGGCAGGTCGTTGGAATGGTGCTCGTAGGGACCGACGAAGACCACCGGCCGCTCGGCCTCGGTCATCTCGGCGAGGCTCGCCCGCCGCGGCAGCCGTCCCTGCAACTGCATCGCCCGCACCAGCTTGTTGACGGCCGAGGTCGCGCCCGAACCGGTGAAGATCACCGCATGGCGCTGGTCGGCGCCGAGCGCCTTGCGGACGGTCTCGCGGGCGGTCTCGCGCAGCACCGTGGTGCGCCGTCCGGTGTGCGAGGTCTCCGTATGGGTGTTGCCATAGTCGGGCAGCACCTGGTCGCGGATCAGATCCTCGATGAAGGACAGTCCGCGCCCGGAGGCGACATAGTCCGCATAGACAAGTGGGCGCGTGCCGAAGGGGGTTTCGATCGGCCGTCCCTCGCCGATGACGCTGGAGCGGATCCGCGCGATCAGCGCGTCAGCGTCCGCCGCCGGCAGCGTCGAGTGGCAGCCTTGTACTTCGCTTGATTTGTTCCATTGAGAAACAGGATGTGACATCATTGAGCTCGATGAGATTGATGAACTTCTTGTAGAAGGCGTCGTAGGACGAATTGCTCTTGGTGATAACCTTCAAGAGATAGTCATACTCGCCCGCCAACCGGTTCACTTCCACGATTTCCGGGAATAAACTCACGACGCTATTGAACTTCTCCAACCAGGCGGTGTTATGCTGGCTGGTCCGTATCATCACGAAAACCGTGAGTTCGAGGCCGATTTTGCTTTGATTCAAAAGCGTTACGCGACCGTCGATATACCCCTCTCGCTCGAGCTTCTGGAGGCGGCGCCAACATGGCGTTGTCGAGAGACCTACCCTCTCAGAAACCTGAGCTATAGATAGGCTAGCATCATCTTGAATTACAGAAAGTATTTTTCTGTCAAACTCATCAATTTGCATCTTTCGTTCTACCTCTGGAGTTTTTGTTAGGATATTCATCCTAAGAAATCCGTTCTCGAAGTCCACCAGAGAATGAGCTTTCTAAACTCCGAAGCCGTCGAAAAAAGCGGGTAGGCAGTGCCTGCACAAAAGGCAGGCAGACATTTCAACTCTTGCGCGTTTGGCGGGATTGTCTTTCGCGTTTAGCGCGTTTGCATGCCGATCATGTCGCCGCTCCCTCCGCGGACCTTGCCGGCACCCCCTCGGGCGTGCGGAACAAAAGGCCCGCCAGCAGCGGATTGGGAAAGCGGCGCTCCACCGTCACCGCCAGGAACACCTCGGTGATGCCCGGCAGCGGGCCGGCCTCGACCAGCACGCCGTTCGCCAGTTCGTCCCGCACGACGATCGGCGGAATGACGGCGAGCCCCGCGTCCTCGCGGGCCAGCAGGCGGATCATCGTCATGTCGTCGACCTCCGCGGCGATGCGCGGGACGATGCCGAGCCGCGCGGCCAGCACGTCGAAAGCGGCGCGGATCGCCGTCTCGCGCGTCGGCAGCACCAAAGGTTCGTGCGCCAGCAGGTCGACCAGCGGCCGGTCGCGCCCGGCCCGTGCCGGCGTGCCGATCAGGCTCGCCGCCTGCTCGGCGATGCGGTGGACGAGATAGCGGCGGGCCTCGTCGCGCGCCGGCGCGACATTGGTCAGCACCACGTCCAGCGCCAGCGCGTCCAGCCCGGCCAGCAGTTCCGTCTGGCTGCCCGAGCGCACCACCACGTCGACATCCGGCTTGCCGATGACCGGCATCAGAAACGCGATCTGCAGGTTGCGCGACAGGGTGCTGAGCGCGCCGACCCGCAGGGCGCGCGGCTTCTGCCCGCCGCCCTTCAGCGTCGCCGACAGGTCCTCGGCAGTGCGAAAGATCGCCTGCGCATGATCGAGCGCGATGCGCCCGGCCTCGGTCAGCACCAGCCCGCGCCCGCGCCGCTCGAAGAGATCGTGCCCCAGCGCCCCCTCCAGCGCCTTGACCTGCGCCGACAGCGCCGAGGCCGACAGGTTGAGCCGGCGCGCGGCCCCGGTCAGCGTGCCGTCCTCGGCCACCGCGCTGAACAGGCGCAGGTGATGGAGGTTGAGCGCCGGCATCGTCCTCTCCTGCGGATCGTTCTATCAAACAGAATGATATCCGCTTAAATATGTAATTTTCTTGAACATTGGCAAGCGCTATCTCCGGCCCCGTCCTTGCTGTTCGGAGATCCCCGATGTTCCCCACCGCGCTCGCGCCCCTGCCGCTGCTGATCCTTGCCGCCTTCGCTCTGGCCCGTCCCGGCCGTCGCCCCGGCGCGTTTCCGGCACTGGCGGAGGGCGCGGCGCTCCTCGCCCTTGCCCTTGCCCTTGCCGGCGGCGTCTGGCTGGCGCTCGTCGGCCCGGCGACGCTCGGCATCGGCGGCGACGCCTTCGCCCTGGCGCTCGGTCTCGACACCGTGTCGGCGGTGATGTCCGTGCTGGTCGCCTTTGTCGGCTGGGTGGTCTTGCGCTTCTCGCGCAGCTATCTCGACGGCGAGGCGCGGGAAGGCGCCTTCCACGGCCTGCTGCTCGCCGCCATCGCCGCCGTTCTGGTACTGGTGCAGGCCGCAACGCTTCCGGTGCTGATCCTAAGCTTCGCCCTTGTCGGCGTCCTGCTGCGGCACCTGCTGCTGTTCTATCCCGAGCGGCCGCAGGCCCGGCGGGCGGCGGCGAAGTTCACCCTCGCCTGGATGGCCGGAGACGTCGCGCTGCTGCTTGCCGCGCTCGGCTTCTGGATCGCGTTCGGCACGCTCTCGCTCGCCGGCATCAATGAGGCCGCCGCAAGCGGCGACATGCCGCTCGCCGCCGGGATCGCCGTGCTGCTGGTCGTCCTTGCCGCGCTGCTGAAGACGGCGGCCTTTCCCCTGCATGGCTGGCTGACGGAGGTGATGGAGGCCCCCACCCCGGTCTCGGCGCTGCTGCATGCGGGCATCATCAATGCCGGCGGCCTGCTGCTCATCCGCCTTGCCGAGCCGGTGCAGGCGAGCCCGGCGGCGATGACGCTGCTGGTGATGGTCGGCGGCTTCTCGGCCCTGTTCGGCGCGCTAGTCATGCTGACCCAGAGCGCGGTGAAGACGGCGCTCGCCTGGTCGACGGTGGCGCAGATGGGCTTCATGCTGCTGCAATGCGGGCTCGGCCTGTGGCCGCTGGCCTTGCTGCATATCGTTGCCCACTCGCTCTACAAGGCGCATGCCTTCCTCTCCTCGGGCACTGCCGTGCGCGCCGTAGCGGCGACGCGGCGGCCGGGACCCGTTGCCGCGCCCGGCATCGCCGCGGTGACGCGTGCCTTCCTGCTCGCCCTCGCCCTTTATGCAGCCGTTGCCGGCGCCTTCTCGCTGCTGCCGCTGGAGAAGTCGACCCAGGCGCTGGCGCTCGGCGCGATCCTGATCTTCGGCGTCGCCTATCTGGTGGCGCAGGGACTGGCCGATGCCGCCCCCGCCGCCCTCACCCGCAAGACGGCAAAGGCCTCGGTCGCGGCCGCCATCGGCTATTTCGGCTTCCATGTGCTGGCCGGGCTGGTGGCCGGCGGCGAGTTGCCCGCCCCGCCGCAGGCCGGCCCTTTGGAATGGGCGCTGATCGTCCTGGCGCTCGCCTCCTTCGGCGGCGTCGCCATCGCCCAGGCGCTGTTCCCGCATTGGGCGCACCACCCGGCGACGGCGGGCCTGCGGGTCCACTTCGCCAACGGCTTCTACGTCAATGCAACGGTCGACCGCCTGATCGGCGGCTTCCGGACGCCCTCCTCGAACTGATCCCCCCAATTAGCCCAGCGATCCGCAGGACAACCCCGATGCTCACGCCCCCGACCTCCCTTGCCATTCCGCAGGTCACCGCCCTGCTCGCGGCCGCCGACCGCGCCGCCCAGCGGGTGCCGCCGGCCTTCCCGCTGCAGGCGACCGTCGCCGTCAACCCGTTCCTCGGCCAGACCGGCGAGGACATCGCCACCGCCGCCGCGCGCCTTGCCCGGGTCGCCGGCAGCGACATCGTGCCCGCGCGCAGTCTGCATGCCGATGCGCTGGCCTCTGGCGAGATTTCCGATCAGAACCTCAAGGACGCGCTCGACGCCGCGCCCTTCGCCGGCAAGCCGGCAGACATCGAGAGCTTGCGGGCGCAGCTTGCACAACCCGCCGCCGATCCCTCCCCGTTGCCGACGCTGGCGGATCTTGCCGCCCGCGCGACCGGCACCGACTGGCCGGAGATCGTCGCTCGCACCACCGGGCTGTGGGCAGCCGGCCATTTCGACCGGGGCCAGGCGCTGTGGACGCCGGCGCCCGGTCGGCCCGCCTTCGCCGCCTGGCGGGAATGGGCGCAGCACGATCTGACGCCGGAGCTTGCCGGCCTTGCCGGCTTCTGCCGGCATGTCGCCGCCTGCCCGGACACGCCGGAGCGGGCGATCCTGCGCGCGGCAACGACGCTCAGTGTGACGGGTGCCGCGGCCGAAACCCTGTTCCACCGGCTGCTGGTCGATCTCGGCGGCTGGGCCCAGCATGCCCGCTACCTGCTCTGGCAGGCGGAGCTTGCGGGCGCCAGCGACGCCACGCTCACGGACCTTCTCGCCATCCGGCTCGTCTTCGAGGAGGCGCTGTTCCTCACCTTCGGCGAGGCCGTGGCGCAAGACTGGCAGGGCGTGCTCGCCGCGCATGCCGAGGCGCCCGAACCCACCGCCGACCAGATCGCCGACGCCATCCTGCAGGAGGCGGCCGAACGGTCGTTCCAGCGGCGGCTCGCCGCCCGGCTGCAGGCCCCTGCGATAGCGACGACCGGAGATCGCCCGGCCCTGCAGGCGGCGTTCTGCATCGACGTGCGCTCGGAAGTGTTCCGGCGGGCCTTGGAAAGCCTCGATGCCGGCGTCAACACGCTCGGCTTTGCCGGCTTCTTCGGCCTGCCGGTCGCCCACCATCCGCATGGCTCGGTGGAGAGCGAGGCGCATCTTCCCGTGCTGCTGACGCCGGGCATGACCTCCACCGCCCAGTTGGAGCCGCAGGCGGAAACGGAAGGGCGGATCGCGGCGCGGGCGCGGCGGGCCTGGAACCGGTTCCGGCAGGCCGCCGTCTCCTCCTTCGCCTTCGTGGAAGCCGCCGGCCCGCTCTATGCGGCAAAGCTGGTGCGCGATGCGCTGTCGCTGGCGCCCACCCATCGCCATGACCATCATCACCACGCCCACCATCACGGTTGCGCGCCGCGGCTCGACCCGGCGCTGACCGCCCGGCAAAAGGCCGAGACGGCGGCAACCGTGCTCAGGGCGATGTCGATGACGCAGGGCCATGCCCGGCTGGTGCTGCTGCTCGGCCACGGCGCCAGCACCGCCAACAACCCGCAGGAGAGCGCCTATCATTGCGGTGCCTGCGGCGGCCATACCGGCGAGGTCTCGGCGCGGCTGCTGGCGCAGCTTCTCAACGATCCCGAAACCCGCACCGGGCTTGCCGAAAGGGGCCTTGCAATCGCCGACGACACGCTGTTCGTCGCCGGCCTGCACGACACCACCACCGACGCGGTGACGCTCTTCGCGCAGGACGCTCCGTCCGGCGACCACACCCACGATCTTGCCTTCGCGCAGGAAAAACTCGCCGAGGCGGGGCGGCTCGCGCGGATCGAGCGGGCCGCCCGGCTGCCGGGCGCCAGCCACGACCGGCTGGCCTTGCGGGCGCGCAACTGGGCCGAGACCCGCCCCGAATGGGGGCTTGCCGGCTGCTCCGCCTTCATCGCCGCGCCGCGCGGCGTCACCGCCGGCGTCGACCTTGGCGGGCGCGCCTTTCTGCATTCCTATGACTGGCGGGCGGACGAGGGCATGCAGGTGCTGGAGCTGATCCTCACCGCGCCGGTGGTCGTGGCGAGCTGGATCTCGCTGCAATATTACGGCTCGACCGTGGCGCCCGACCTGTTCGGCAGCGGCAACAAGCTGCTGCACAATGTCGTCGGCGGCATCGGCGTCGTCGAGGGCAATGGCGGGCGGCTGCGCGCCGGCCTGCCGTGGCAGGCGGTCAGCGACGGTGCCCGGCTGATGCACGAGCCGCTGCGGCTGTCGGTGCTGGTCGAGGCCCCGCGCGCGGCGGTGCACGACGTCCTTGCCCGGCACGAGGATTTGCGCGCCCTCTTCGACAGGGGCTGGATGCACCTGCTTCTGCTGGAGAACGGCAAGGTCGCGGCGCGCTACCGGCCCGGCCTTGCCTGGCAGGAGGTGACGGGCGAGCGGCGCGACGCGGCGTGAGGCCCGTCACTCGTCACTCATCCTGATAATCGCGCACGTAGCGCTCGAACCCGTCGACCAGCGCCAGCGCCTCGGGGCCGAGCTTGTCGCCATGCGGCTTGATGATCGAATATTCGAAGCGGTCGGCGATCTCGACCGGACGCATCACGCCGCCCATGCGCATGTGGTCGCGCGCGGTGAAGGCATCGACGATGCCGACGCCGAGCCCGCGCATCACCAGCGCCGAGACGATGTGCGACAGGTAGGATTTCAGCTTCTGCACCGGCGGCCGGCGCATCTTGGCGAACAGCCGGTCGAAGGCGCGGCCCGACATGGTGGAATCGACGAAGCCGACGAAGTCGACGCCGGCAAGGTCCTCCTCGCGGATGACGTCCCGCGCGCCGAGCGGGTGGCCGGGCGGGGCAATGAAGCGGAACGGCACCGAGCCGGTGCCGACCACATCCACCTCGTGCTTGTGGCGCGTGGGGATGCCGAAGCCGACCTGGCACTGGCGCAGCGCCACCTGCCGCACCACCGGCAGCGTCGTCATCGCCAGGAATTCGCCGCGAAACTCGGGCCGCTCCTGCGACAGCAGCGCGATCACGCCGGGCAGCGCCGACTGGGCGATCGCCGGGGCGGCGGCGATGGTCAGCGTCGCCCGGTAGCCCTGGCGGATCTGCGTCGCCGCCCGCTCGATCTGCCCCAGGCCGACGAAGCTGCGCTCGACTTCCGTCCACAGCTCGTGCGCCTCGCGGGTGGCGACGACGCGCCCGCCCCTGCGGCTGAACAGCGGCAGTTGCAGCCGCTCCTCCAGGTCGCGGATCAGCCGGCTGACCGCCGGCTGCGAGATCGCCATCTCGTCGGCGGCGGCGGAGACGGTGCCCGCCCGCATCACGCAGCGGAAGGCTTCCAGGGAGCGTTGCGACAGGGGGGAGCTCATAACATTTCCGCATAAGCGTGGAAGAAAACGGTATTTGCCTTATACCCGGCGCCTTCGCACTGTGACAACAGGCCACAGTCTGGAGGGGCAAGGTGAGCACGGCAGACGATCGCCGGCAGGTGCCGGCAAGCACGCAGGTCGTTGTCATCGGCGGAGGCATCGTCGGTGTCTGCACAGCCCTCTTCCTCGCCGAAAAGGGCATTCCCGTCGTCCTGTGCGAGAAGGGCCGCATCGCCGGCGAACAGTCCTCGCGCAACTGGGGCTGGATCCGCAAGGCCGGCCGCGACAGCCGCGAATTGCAGTTGATGATCGAGAGCGCCGCCATGTGGCGCGACCTTGCCCCGCGCCTTGGCGAGGACATCGGCTACGGCATTCGCGGCACCACCTATCTCGCCGCCGACGAGGCGGAACTGGCAAAGCACGAGGAGTGGCTGCGCGACAATGCCGGCTTCGACCACGGCGCGCGCCTGCTGAGCCCGCAGGAGACCGACGACCTTCTTAAGCGCAACGACCGGCAATTCGCCGGCGCCCTGCACACGCCGTCCGACGCCACCGCCGAACCCACCCTCGCCGTGCCGGCGATGGCGCGCTACGCCGCCCGCCTCGGCGCGACGATCCTTGAGGGCTGCGCGGTGCGCTCGGTCGAGCGCGCCGGCGGCAAGGTCCGCTCCGTCGTCACCGAGCATGGCGAGATCGCCTGCCAGAGCGTGGTGCTCGCCGGCGGCGTGTGGTCGCGCACCTTCCTGGAAAATCTCGGCCTGTCGCTGCCGCAGCTCGCGGTGAAATCCTCGGTCCTGCGCACCACGGCCGGCCCGGAGGTGATTGCCGGCACCATCGGCGCCACCAGGGCTTCGCTGCGCCGGCGCGCCGACGGCGGCTACACCATCGCCCGTTCGGGCGCGGCGGAGTTCCAGCTCGTGCCGGCCGCCTTCCGCCATTTCGTCGACTTCCTGCCGATCCTCGCCGACCGCTGGCGCATCATGAAGGTCCGCCTCAGTGGCGATTTCTTCGGCCCGCTCGGCCGCCATCGCTGGCAGGCCGACGAGGTCACCCCGTTCGAAGAGGTGCGGGTGATGGACCCGGCCCCGGACGCCCGCCTGCTGCGCGACGTGCTGGCCTCGGCCAAGACCCTGCATCCGCGCCTCGACGGGGTCGAGATCGCCGAGACCTGGGGCGGGTTGATCGACGTCATGCCGGACGAGATCCCGGTGGTCGACGAGCCCGCCGGCTGGTCCGGCCTCGTCATCGCCACCGGCCTGTCCGGCCACGGCTTCGGCATCGGTCCCGGCGTTGCCCGCCTGGTGGTCCAGCGGATCGAGGGCGAGGCGCCGCTGGTCGACACCAAGCCCTTCGCCTTCACCCGCTTCGGCAGAAAACCGAAGGCGGCCGCATGACCTCTCCCGCCCTCGCCACGCCCGACGTGCTCGTCATCGGCGCCGGTATCACCGGCACCGCGGCAGCGCTCGAGGTCGCCGGGGCGGGCGCAAGTGTGAAGGTGATCGACACCTACGGCCCCTCCGCCATGGCCTCGGGCTGGACGCTGGCCGGCGTGCGCCAGTCGGGCCGCCATCCGGCGGAGCTGCCGCTGGCGCTGGCCGCCGTCGAGCTCTGGCAGGGTCTTCACGAACATCTCGGCGCGCCGACCGGCTATCGCCGCTCCGGCAACCTGCGCCTGGCCCGCACGGACGCGGAAGTCGCCACAATCCGTGCGCTGGTCGAGGACCAGACGCGGGCCGGCCTGCAACTCGCCTTCCTGCCGGACCTTTCCAGCGTGCGCGAGATCGCCCCTTCCCTCTCCGACCGGGTGCTCGCCGCCTCCTTCTGCCCCTCCGACGGTCATGCCGACCCGCTCGCCACCGTCGCCGCCTATGCGAAGCGCGCCGAGGCGCTCGGCGCCCGCCTTGCCTTCGGCGAGCGCGTCCTGCGGCTGGAGACGGACGGCACGCGCGTCCTGCGCGTCGTCACCGACCGGCGGACGTTGAGCCCCGGCACGGTGCTGATCGCCGCCGGTTTCCTCGTCAACGAGTTGCTCGCCCCGCTCGGCCACGGCATCCCGCTGCGCCGGCCGATGGTCACGGTGCTGCGCAGCACCCCCTGCCGGCCGATGCTCACCCCCGTGCTCGGCGTCGCCAATGCCAACATGGCGGCGCGCCAGGAGAACGACGGGCGCATGCGCGTCACCAGCGGCATGGAGGACTGGGCCGGCGAGATCGTCGAGGCGGGCGGGCGCCCCGCCATCCGCCCGCGCATGCGCGCCATCCAGGAGACCATCGCCAAGGTCGCCGAGGTGCTGCCGGCCTTTGCCGAGGTGGAGCTGGCCGAGTGCTGGGCCGGCGCGCTCGACTTGACGCCGGACGCGCTGCCCGTGATTGACCGGCTGCCCGGCCTCGACAATGCGGTCGTCGCCGCCGGCTTCTCCGGCCATGGCTTCGGCATCGGCCCGGTCACCGGCACCATCGCCGGCCGCCTCGCGCTCGGCCGCGATCCCGGCCACGATGTGTCCGCCTTCCGCTATGGCCGCTTCGCCGCCCAGTCCGGCCCGGACGCGCCGCTCACCCTGCACGGATAGAGGAGACGCCGATGCTCGATCCCGAAGGCCGCGTGGTGATGGTGTCCGGCGCCAGCCGGGGGATCGGGCTGGCGATCACGCGCAAGCTGCTCGAGAAGGGCTACAGCGTCAGCGCCGGCGCGCGGAACCCGGATGCGCTCGCCGAGCTCCTGGGCGATGCGCCGGGCGACCGGCTGCTCTGCGCCCGCTATGATGCCGCCGACCGCGCCTCGCACGGGGCCTGGCTTGACGCAACGCTCGCCCGCTTCGGCCGGCTCGACGGGCTCGTCAACAATGCCGGCACCTCCAACAGTTTCTCCATCGAAAGCGGCGAGGAGGAGGATCTCGACGCGCTGTGGACCATCAACGTCAAGGGACCGCTGTTCCTGACGCGGGCCTGCCTGCCGCATCTGAAGGCCGCCGGCAGCGGCCGGGTGATCAATGTCGCCTCGCTGTCGGGCAAGCGCGTGCGCAACGAGAACGTTGCCTATAACATGACCAAACACGCCTTGATGGCGCTGACCCATGGCACCCGCCGCATCGGCTGGGACCACGGCGTGCGCGCCACCGCCGTCTGCCCGAGTTTCGTCGCAACGGATCTGACCGACGGGATCACCAAGATCGCGCGGGAGGAGATGATCCATCCCGACGATTTCGCCGAGATTGCCGCCCTGGCGCTGGCCCTGCCGAACACGGCAGCCATGGCGGAAATGCTGGTAAACTGCCGGCTCGAAGACACGCTGTGAGGAGCAGCGTCACAACAACAGGGCCCCATAGACAAAACAAGACCAACAACGACCAGAGGACAGGACCATGAAAACCGGACTGGGAATTGCACTCGCAGCCTTGCTTGCGACAGGACAGGCCTATGCCGCCGGAACGACGCTGAATGTCGGCATGGCGAGCGCCGATGCGGGCAAGCTCGACCCGCATGTGGCGACCTCGACCCCCGACAAGGGCCTCCTTCACTGGATGTTCAACGGCCTGGTGCGGATCAAGCCGGGCGAGGCCAATCCGGAGTTCATCGAGCCGGACATCGCCACGAGCTGGACCACCTCCGAGGACGGCCTGACCTGGGTCTTCTCCCTGCGCGACGACGTGAAATGCCACGGCGACTACGGCACGATCGATGCGGAGGCCGTCGTCTACTCGCTGAACCGCTCGGCCAATGCCGACATTTCCGCCTTCGCCAAGGACTATGCGGCGTTCGAGAGCGTCGAGGCCACCGGCCCGCTGGAAGTCACCATCAAGCTCAAGAACAAGATCCCCAGCCTGCTCGGCCTCTTGGTGCCGTATCATGGCGGCAACATCGTCTGTAAGGACGCGGTCGAGGCGCTTGGCGACGAGTTCCAGCGCACCCCGATCGGCACCGGCCCCTTCATGTTCGCCGAATACCAGCCGCAGCAATATGTGAAGCTGGTCGCCAACCCGGACTATTTCCGCGGCGAGCCGAAGATCAAGGAGATCTTCTACCGCTACATCCCCTCCGACTCCTCGCGTGACCTGGCTTTCCAGGCCGGCGAGGTCGACATGATCTACGGCAAGCAGGAGCAGACCTGGGTCGAGCGCATCAAGCAGGTGCCGGGCACGGTCGTCTCGGTGATGACGCCGGGCGAAATGTCGGTCATCCACCTCAACATGAAGATGCCGCCGCTCGACGATCTGCGCGTGCGCCAGGCCGTCGCCCATGCGATCAGCCGCGATGCAATGGTCCAGTTCAAGGGCCCTGACGTCACCCTTGCGGCGATCTCGCCGGTTCCGGAAGGCAATCTCGGCTTCACCGCCGACGTGCCGACCTACGAGTATTCGGTGGAGAAGGCCAAGGCCCTGCTCGCCGAGGCCGGCCATCCGGACGGGGTGACGATCAAGGCGATCCACACCACCCTGCCGGGCATGCTGACCACGATGGAGGCGATCCAGGCCCTGCTGCGCGAGGCGAGCATCAACCTGGAGATCGAGACCGTCGAGCACGCGACGTTCCACGAGCAGATCCGCAAGGACATGAGCCAGGTGACCCATTACGCCGCCGCGCGCTTCCCGGTGGCCGACGTCTACCTCTCGCAGTTCTACCACTCGGCCGCCATCGTCGGCACGCCGACCGCGATCACCAACTTCTCCCATTGCGCGGTCGCCGATGCGGAGATCGAGGCGGCGCGGGTCGAGGGCGACCTGCAGAAGCAGCTCGAATACTGGGCCGAGGCCCAGCGCAAGATCATGGCCGAGGTCTGCGTCGTGCCGATCGTGCAGAGCATGCAGCTCTGGGCGTGGAAGGACACGCTCGACCTCGGCGTCGAGGTGAACGGCTCGCTGAACCTCAGCCCGCCCGTCACCGAAGCCGCGTCCTTCTCCAAGTGAGAAACGGCGCGTAAGCTCCGCACCGGGCGGCCGCAAGGCCGCTCCGGCAAGTGACGACGCTCCTTCCGCCGGGCGCCCGGCGCGGCCGGCGGGGGCAGCGATCTCATCCGCCATGGCAGCAGACCCGTGCAAGCGGGCCTCCTGGCCATGCGCGACGGAGGCCCGCCTACATGACCGCATTCGTTCTCAAGCGACTTGGCTTCGCGGCGATCACGCTGTTCGCCGTGCTGACCATCGTCTTCTTCATCGTCCGCGTGCTGCCGGGCGATCCCGCCATGGCGATCCTCGGCGACCAGGCCAGCCAGGCGGCGCTGGAGGCCTTGCGCGTGCGCCTCGGCCTCGACGTGCCGCTCTACCAGCAGTATTTCGTCTTTCTCGGCGGCGTCGTGGTCGGCGACTGGGGCGTTTCCATGGTTTCCGGCCGGCCGGTGATCGAGGAGATCCTCAAGGTCCTTCCCGCGACCATCGAGCTCACCGTCGCCTCGCTGATCCTCGGCATCGTCGTCGGCGTGCCCATCGGCGTGTGGTCGGCGGTGCGGCGCAACAAGCTGCCGGACTATCTCGCCCGCATCGGCTCGCTGCTCGGCCTCTCCTTCCCGGCCTTCGTCTCGGCGGTGCTGCTGCTCCTGTTCTTCTCGATCCACCTGCGCTGGTTCCCGGTGATCAGCTCGGGCCAGGGCAGCGGCCTTGCCGACCGGCTGCGCGACCTTGCCCTGCCGGCGATCAATCTCGGGCTGATCATGGCCGCCTACATCACCCGCGTCACCCGCTCGGCGATGCTGGAGGTGCTCAACCAGGACTATGTGCGCACGGCGAGGGCCAAGGGCCTCGCCTTCGCGATCATCGTCTGGCGGCATTGCCTGCGCAACGCCCTGATCCCGGTGGTCACCGTCGTCGGCCTCTATCTCGGCATCCTGATCGGCAATTCGGTGCTGACCGAGATCGTCTTCAACCGCCCCGGTCTCGGCAAGCTGATCGTCGGCGCACTCAACCAGCGCGACTACACGATGCTGCAGGGCATGATGGTCATCTACACGCTGATCGTCGTGCTGGTGAACCTGATCACCGACCTGACCTATGGCCTGATCGACCCGAGGATCAAATACTCATGACGACCCAGCCGAGCGCCGCGACCGGCCAACGCCCGTCGCGCATGACCTATTACCGCCTCGCAATAGCGACGGTGCTTTCGGGTCTGTTCAACGCCTTCAACGCCAACAAGACCTCGTGGGTCGGCCTTGCCGTGTTCCTGATCGTCGCGCTGCTGGCGATCCTGGCACCGGTCATCGCCCCTTACGATCCCTTGCAGCAGAACATCCTCTACCGCCTCAGGCCGCCGACGGACGCGCATTGGTTCGGCACCGACTACTATGGCCGCGACACGCTCTCGCGCATCCTGTGGGGCGCCCGCATCTCGCTGACCATCGGCCTGCTCGCCATCGGCTCGGCGATGATCATCGGCACGCTGATCGGCCTGATCGCCGGCTATTTCGGCGGCCGCACGGACCTTCTCATCATGCAGGTGATGGACGTGCTGCTCGCCTTCCCCTCGCTGATCCTCGGCCTGATCGTCGTCGCCATGCTCGGCCCGTCGGTCGCCAACCTCGTCATCGCCATTTCGCTCACCGCGATCCCGCCGTTCGCGCGCATCGCCAGGGCGCCGACGATCGCGGTCAAGAACCGCGAGTTCATCGAGGCCGGCCACGCGCTCGGCTATTCGCACCTGCGGCTGATGTTCCGCCACATCCTGCCGAACATCGCGCCGGAAGTGCTGGTGATGGGCTCGCTGTGGCTCGCCACCGCCATCCGCGTCGAGGCCTCGCTCGCCTTCATCGGCCTCGGCGTCAATCCGCCGACGGCCACCTGGGGCGGCATGATCCGCGAGGGCTTCGAGAACATTCTCGACAGTTTCTGGCTGGCCCTCTTCCCCTCGCTGGCGATCCTCGTCGTCGTCTTCTCTCTCAACCTTCTGGGCGACGGCCTGCGCGATGCGGTCGACCCGCGACTGAAGGGGGAACAATGACCGAGCCCGTTCTCAAGGTCGAAGGCCTCACCACCTCCTTCCGCATCGACGGTGCCTTCGTGCCGGTGGTGCGCGATCTCGACTTCACCATCGACACCGGCGAGACCGTTGCCATCGTCGGCGAATCCGGCTCCGGCAAGTCGGTCACCGCGCTGTCGATCATGCGGTTGCTGCAGGAAGGCTCGAGCCGCATCGAGGGTTCGGTGCGCCTGTCCGGGCGCGATCTGCTGGCGCTCGACGAGGCGGCGATGCGCGACGTGCGCGGCGGCGACATCGGCATGATCTTCCAGGAGCCGATGACCAGCCTCAACCCGGTGCTGAAGATCGGCTTCCAGATCGCCGAGGTGCTGCGCCGCCATCGCGACATGAGCCAGGCCCAAGCGGAAACAGAGGTGCTGCGGCTGTTCGACCTGGTGCGCATTCCCGACGCGAAACGGCGGATCGGCGAGTACCCGCATTCCTTCTCCGGCGGCATGCGCCAGCGGGCGATGATCGCCATGGCGCTCGCCTGCCAGCCGAAGCTCCTGATCGCCGACGAGCCGACCACCGCGCTCGACGTCACCATCCAGGCGCAGATCCTCCAGCTCATCCGCGAGTTGCAGGGCGAGATCGGCATGGCGGTGATGTTCATCACCCATGACATGGGCGTCGTCGCCGAGATCTCCGACCGGGTCGTCGTCATGCTGCGCGGCGACAAGGTCGAGGAAGCCCCCGTCGGCCGGCTGTTCGCCGCGCCCGAGCACCCCTATACGAAGATGCTGCTCGGCGCCGTGCCCCGCCTCGGCGGGCTCGGCGACACCAAGACGCCGCGCCGCTTCCCCAGGCTCGACGACACCGGCGCCGGCCCCGAGCCCGACAACGAGCCGGACCTGCGCGGCGCCCCGCTGCTGGAGGTGCGCAACCTGACGACGCGGTTCTCCGTGCGCGGCGGGCTGCTCAACCGACCGGTCGGCAATGTCCATGCGGTCGAGGACGTGTCGCTTGAGCTTGCCGCCGGCGAGACGCTGGCGCTCGTCGGGGAATCGGGTTGCGGCAAGTCGACCACGGGCCGCTCGATCCTGCGGCTGGTGCAGCCCGCCGGCGGCGAGATCCTGTTCGAGGGCAAGGACCTGATGGCCGCGAGCCATGCCGAATTGCGCCTTGCCCGCCAGCGGTTGCAGATGATCTTCCAGGACCCCTATGGCTCGCTCAACCCGCGCCAGGCGGTCGGCTCGGCCATTGCCGAACCGATCCGCGTGCACAAGCTGATGGCCGACGAGGCGATCCCCGACCGGGTCAACGAGTTGCTGCGCCTCGTCGGGTTGAAGGAGGAGCACGCCCTGCGCTTCCCGCATGAGTTCTCCGGCGGCCAGCGCCAGCGCATCTGCATCGCCCGCAGCCTGGCGCTGTCGCCGAAGATGATCGTCGCGGACGAGTCCGTCTCCGCGCTCGACGCCTCGATCAAGGCGCAGGTGATCAACCTGATGCTCGACCTGCAACGCGAGCTCGGCCTTGCCTATCTCTTCATCAGCCACGACATCGCCGTGGTCGAGCGGGTCAGCCACCGCATCGCCGTGATGCTGCTCGGCGAGATCGTCGAGATCGGCCCGCGCGACGCGGTGCTGCGCAACCCGCAGCACCCCTATACCAAGAAGCTCATCGAAGCCGTTCCGGTGCCCGATCCCGCCGACAAGCGCCAGCGCGGCGGGCTGCTTACCGACGAGTTGAAGAGCCCGGTGCGGCCGATGGGCTGGGCCCGGCCGCCGTCGCGGATGTATCCGGTCGGCGAGGGCCACATGGTGCGGGAGTTCTAGAGCACCCGCCGACCAGATTGAAACAATCTGGTCGAAAAGCGGGTGCTCAAGCCATTGATCCTGGAGCGATTTCTGATCGACCTGACGATTCCGTCAGGTCGGAAAGCGCTCCAGGGGGCGGAATTAGCAGGCCGGGCGTTCCGGCCTGGGAGTCCTGGCCTACCGCTCACGATGGACCGCTCTTCCGGCCGTCTCCTTCTCGGAGGTCATCCCGGCCGCGCGCAGCGCAGAGCCGGGACCCATTGGCACCCTCAGCAAGATTGAGGCGGGAGCGCATCGCCACCTCTACGGCTGTCATACCTGCGAAGGCAGGTATCCAGTATCCGCCGGCGTGCGGGTCTTCGCGCCAACCTCTCCCCGCGTCTTCCCGGACGAGGCCGAAGGCCGAAGATCCGGGACCAGGGAGGCACGGCGGTCGTGGGGACGGCCGGGCGTGCTGCCGAAAGGCCCTCGACTCTCCGATCCCGCATCTGCGCTTCGCTCCGTGCGGGATGACGAACGCAAGGGAGGGTGCACGGGATGACGCGGGGATGGGTGGTGCGTCCTCGCAACCGCTCTGGCAACCAATAGACCCCGGCTCTCCGGCTTCGCCTGGCCCGGTGTGACGGCAGAGGGTGGGCGGCGGCGGGGGATGTCCCCCAACCGGCCCCCCTCCAGCGCGCCCCAGACCTCAACCAGCCTCCCCTTCCAACGCCCCCTCCAGCCCCCCATCCAGGTCCGCAGGACTCCTCCTTTCCATACATACCAACCGTATGGTATGTATTTTCCATGCCAAGACCATCCAAACACTCTCCCGAACGCGGCGATGCCCGCACCCGCCTTCTGGAGGCCGCCCAGCACAGCATCCGGGCGAAGGGGTTTGCCGCCACCAGCGTCGACGACCTGTGCCGCCTCGCCGAGGTGACGAAAGGCGCGTTCTTCCACCAGTTCGGCTCCAAGGAGGCGCTCGGCATCGCCGCCGCCGAATACTGGGAGAGCGGCACAACGGCCTTCTTCGAGGCGGCGCCCTATCATCTTCCGGACGATCCGCTGGACCGCGTTCTGGCCTATGTCACCTTCCGCAAGTCGATCATCGAGGGCGAGTTCGCGGAGTTCACCTGCCTTGTCGGGACCCTGGTGCAGGAGGTCCACGCCGTCTCGCCCGACATCCGCGACGCCTGCGGCAGGAGCATCTTCGGCCACGCGGCGACGCTGGAGAGCGACATCCGCGCAGCGATGGAGGCGCGCGGCATTCGCGGCGACTGGACGGCCGAAAGCCTTGCCCGCCACACGCAGGCGGTCATCCAGGGCGGCTTCATTCTCGCCAAGGCCGGCAACGATCCCGGCCTTGCCCGCGAAAGCCTCGACCATCTCGACCGCTATATCCGCCACCTGTTCGGCAGCCCCCGAGAGGAGACGACACCATGACCCGGACCATCAAGCTCTCCTGTGCCTGCGGCGCGGTCGAAATGGAGGCCGACGATCCGCCGATCATGAGCACCGAATGCCTGTGCACCTCCTGCCGCAGCGCGGCGGATGTGTTCGAGGCCCTGCCCGGCGCGCCGCGCCTCAGGGAAGCAACGGGCGGCACGCGGACGGAGATGTACCGCAAGGACCGCGTCCGCTGCGTCAAGGGCGCTGCTCACCTGCGCGAGCACCGCCTGACGGCGCAGACCAAGACCCGCCGCGTGGTGGCGACATGCTGCAACACGCCGATCTTCCTCGACTTCACCAGCGGCCACTGGATCGACCTCTACGGCCCCCTGTGGCCCGCCGGCTCCCTGCCGCCGCTACAGATGCGCACGATGACCGGCGACATGGACGATCCCTCCATGCTGCCCGACGACGTTCCCAACCTGAAGACGCATTCGGCCGGGTTCTTCCTTCGCCTGATCGGAGCCTGGGCCGCGATGGGCTTCCGCCGCCCGCGCGCCGACTACGTGAAAGGAACGCTGGATGTCCCGGCCTGACGCGCCCTGACGCCGCCCGCCGGCCTCAGTGCCTCAGTGCCTCAGTGCCTCAGTGGCCCGGCCGGTCCTCGTCCGCCTCGCCGGGCTCCTCCGCCCGGTCGAAGCGCCGGCGCAGCAGGTCGATGCGCCGGGCAAGGTTCGGCCGGCCGACCGCCTCCGCCTGCCGCCCGAGCTGGCGCAGCGCAATGCGCAGGCCCGTGCGGGTCAGCCGGCTGTCCGGCTCGGTGAGCGCGTCCTCCATCCCCTCTTCCAGCGCGTCCAGCACCCTGTCCTTGATCGCCACATAGTCCGGCAGGCCATAGCGGCGCAGCAGCTCCTGGAACGCCTCGTGGCGGGCGGCGTCGAAGGCGATGTCCTCTCCTTGCGACCCCGCCACCGCGCTTGCCGGATGCAGCATGGCGCAGGGCACCAGCCCTTGCGGGATCGGCGTGTTGGCCGAGTGGGTGCGCCCGGAGCGCAGGAGCTTCGGCAGCACATGGGTGTGCGGCCCGTCCGGCGAGACGCCGCCGGTGTCCGGCCCGCCGATCTTCTGGTAGACCTCGACCCGCCCCAATTTGGACCGCACCACCCGGTGCGGATGCGCCCGCAGGATCGCCGCCATCGCCGGGTTCTGCGGATCCATCACCGAGCGGCCGGCAGTGTCCCGCAGGAGTGCCAGCAACTCCGGATCATTGGTGCGGATGCAGAACTCGATCTGCGGCTGCGCCAGCCCCATGTCGAACAGCACCGCGCCCCTGTCCTCCTCGCGCAGGGCGTCCGCGTCCGGCCCCAGCTCGCTCAGCACCGCCCGTCGCGTCACCGCGGCCTGCTCCTCTGGCAGGCACAGCGCCAGCCCCTGGCCCCAGCGATGCGCGCGCGGGCTCAGCGTCTCGAAGGCGATGGCCGCCGCCTCGCTCACCGCCTGCGGATCGAGGCGGATGCCGCCCTTGCCGGTCACCCGGCACAGCTCCTGCGGCCGGTCGAGGCGCAGTTCGTCGTCGGCGCGCTGGTGAAACTCGGCGATGGCGCCGAAGGAGCCGATGCTCCAGCCGGCATCGCGGTCGGCCAGCCGTTCCGCAAGAATGTCGATGAGGCTCAACGTGGTCCCTCCCTGGCAATCAGGTGGCTGGGGACGACGGAGGGCCGCCCCCCGATGTCGATATGTTCGGCGCGGATGCCGTAGACGCCGGCAAGGCGGGCCTCGTCCAGCACCTCGCCCGGCGCCCCGTCGGCAACGAGCCGTCCGCCGTCGAGCAGCAGCAGCCGGTCGCACCAGCGGCTCGCCAGCGTCAGGTCGTGCAGCGACACGAAGACCGGCCGCCCTTCCACGACAAGGTCGGCCAGCACCTGCATCAGGGCGATCTGGTGCGCCGGGTCGAGGCCGTTCACCGGCTCGTCGGCGATGCAGGCATGCGGGGCCTGCGCCAGCATCCGAGCGATCAGCACCCGCGCCTGCTCGCCGCCCGACAGCGTGTCGAAGGGCCGGCGGGCAAAGCCAGTGACGTCCATCCGCTCCATCGCCTCGCGGGCCTGGCGCAGGTCGTCGGCCGACGCCCCGCCGAACCCGCCGCGATGCGGCAGGCGGCCGAGCAGCACCACTTCGATGCACTCCATCGGCCAATGCACCGTCCGCTCCTGCGGCATGTAGCCGATCAGTCGGGCGCGCTCGCTTGCCGGCATCGCGGTAAGCTCGCGTCCCTGCCAGCGGAGGCTGCCCGCATGGGCCTGCAATCCGGTCATCGCCCGCATCAGGGTCGACTTGCCCGCCCCGTTCGGGCCGATCACGCCGACGAGCTGCGGCCGCTCGCAGGAAAACGAGATCCCCCGCAAAGTCTCGCGCGCGCCCCGGCGCACGGTGACGCTGTCGCAGTCGAGACGGATCATGCCGTCCTCCGGCGCAGGCTCACCAGCAGCCAGAGGAAGAACGGCGCGCCGAGAAGGGCGGTGACGACGCCGAGCTTCAGGTCGCGGTCGGGCATCACCACCCGCACCGCGATGTCGGCGGCCAGCAGGAAGGCCGCCCCGCCCAGCGCGCTCGCCGGCAGCAGGCGCGAGGGCCGGTGGCCGACCAGCGGGCGCAGCAGATGCGGCACGATCAGCCCGACGAAGCCGATGGCGCCGCTCACCGCCGTCGCCCCGCCGACGCCGATGGCGGTGCCCACCACCGCCAGCACCCGCGTGCGGTCGAGGTCGATGCCGAGGCTGCGGGCAACGTCCGGGCCGAGCGCCAGCGCATCCAGCGCCCGCCCCGTCAGCGCCAGCATGACGCCGCCGACCGCGATGAACGGCAGCGCCAGCCCGACATGAACGAGGCTGCGGTCGGTCAGCGACCCCAGCATCCAGAAGACGATCTCCAGCGCCGCGAAGGGGCTCGGCGACAGGTTCAGCGCCAGCGAGGTCAGCGCCCCGGCGAGCGAGGACAGGGCAACACCGGCGAGGATGATGACGAGAATGTCGCCCGAGCGCCCCACCAGCATCTGCACCAGCATCACCGCAACCAGCGCCCCGGCCAGCGCGCAGAGCGGCAGCGCGTAGGGGTGCAGCGCCGTCAGCCCGGCATAGATCGCGATCACCGCGCCGAGCGAGGCACTCGCGGAAATGCCGAGCAGGCCCGGTTCGGCCAGCGGATTGCGCAGGAAGCCCTGCAGCACCGCCCCCGACAGGCCGAGGATCGCGCCGATACCCGCGCCCAGCAGCGCGCGCGGCAGGCGGATCTCGGCGAGGATCAGCGCCTCGGCGCTGTCCGTGTCGTTGAACGCTGCCGTCAGCGTCAGCGGATCGATCCACACCTGGCCGATCCCGAGCGAGGCAAGGAACAGCAGCGCGGCCAGCAGGCCAAGGCCCGCCAGCAGCAGCGGATAGCGGCGGTCCGCGCTCATCGGCCGGCCTCCCTATGCCTGGAGGTCCCGCCGCTGGCCTCGGCGCGCAGCCGCTTGACCGCCTCCAGCGTCAGCGGCGTGCCGCAGATCCAGGCGCGGCTGTCGGCGGAAAGCCGCCGCTCGCTCGAAAACCGCGCATCGAGCGCCGGATGGCGCAGGATGTCCGCCGCCCGCGAGGGATCATTGCGCGAGCGTTCCCACAGCAGCACATAGTCCGGATCGGCCAGCACCAAGACCTCCAGCGGCAGCCGCGTCGTGCCGGTGATCGCCAGATCCTCGCCGAGATGGCGCAGGCCCGCCGCGCCGACGATGGCGTTTTCCAGCGTGCCGGCACCCGACGTGTAGCTGTTGGCGCCGAAGGAGCCGAGCACCGGAGCATTCTCGCCCGGCGGTGCGGCGGCCAGCGCCGTCGCCTCGGCGTCGAAGGCGGCGATCAGCCGCGCGGCCTCAGCCTCGCGCCCCAGCAGCTCGCCCATCCGGCGGACGTTTTCGCGAATGTCGGCGAAGCTCGCCTCGGGGCGGAATTCCTCCACCCGGCGCCCCAGGCGCCGCAACAGGTTGACCGTCGCCCGCGTCGTATAGGTACCGGCCACCACCAGGTCGGGGTCGAGGCGGAAGATCTCCTCCGCCAGCCCGTGATTGATCGCAAGCCCCGCCGCCTCAGCGCTCATCAACGAGACGTCCGGCTTGGCGGCCAGATGCGAGACCGAGATGAGCTGGCCGGGCGCGGCCACCAGCATGGCGATCTGGTCGGTGCACAGGTTCATCGAAACGACGCGCCGGGGCGCCTCGCCCGCCGCCAGAGCCGCAGGGGCCGGAACCGCCAGCGCCAGCGCCAGCAGGACGGCGAGGACACGCCCCGCCGCCCCGCGCCTTGCGTCAGAAGCTTGCCTTGATGCCCGCATAGGCGGTCAATCCTTGTGCCCGATAGCTGTAGACTTCCTGGTATCGCTGATCGAGCAGGTTCTCGACCCGTCCATAGACCATGAAATTCTCCGAGACCCTGTAGTCGGCGCCGACATTGACGAGGAAATACTCGGAGAGCGTCACCCGGGTCTGCGGCGTCGCGCTGATGAACTCGCTGTCCTTCATCCGGCCGTTGAAGATCGCATCGAGAAAGACGGTTCCCCGTCCCTCGTCGAAGCCGCGCACCAGGCTGAGCGAGGCCGAGTGCTTGGGCCGGCGCACCTCCTCCAGCCCGCTCGGCTCGGTCGCATCGAGATAGGTATAGGTGCCCTTGACGGAGAGGTCGGCGAGCAGTTCGACACCGAGCGACACCTCGATGCCCTGGCGCTTGCTGGTGCCCGCCATATTGGCCGGCGAGGAGCCGACACCCGGCACCCAGGGCGTCCAGATCTCGTCCTCCAGCCGCTCGTTGAAATAGGTCACGTCGGCGACCGCCCGCCCGTCCCAGAACCGCTGCTCGATGCCGATGTCCCAGGCGAAGTTCTTCTCCGGCCTGAGGTTCGGATTGCCGGTGAAGCTCGCCGGGATGAAGCCGAACTGCTCGAAGAAGGTCGGATTGGTGACGCCGGTGCCGATCGAGGCATGGAAGCGCGTGCCGGTCTCGCGCAGCAGATAGGCGGCGCTGGCGCTGTAGGTCAGCGTGTCCTTGAACTGGTCGTTGCGGTCGTACCGCAGGCCCGCTCCCAGGAACACCGTGTCGAGGAAGGCGCCGCGATACTCGGCGACATAGCTGGTCAGGTCGCGCTGCTTGCCGGGGATCTGCGAGGGATCGAAGCTCGGGAACGCGTTCTTGTAGTGCTCGCGCTCCCATTCGACGGCGCCGGTCAGACTGTGCTCGGCATCGAGGAAGTCCGGCGTCTCGGCGCTCACCGTCGCCTGATAGCTGAGGTGCAGCCGGCGGTCGTCATTGCCGTTCAGGCTGCCGCTGCCAAACCCGCGCCGCTCCAGCCCGGTGTATCTGGCCCGCGCCTTCTGCACCAGCCGGTCGTCGAACAGCGACCAGGACAGGCCGACGCCGGTGTAGAATTCCTTCGTCGCGTTGTAGCCGGGCGTGTCGATGACGAGGCCCTCCGTCGGCGTCGGCGGCCAGGCGAAGTCCTGGTCGTCCGTGTCCGACTTGCGGTCGACATAGCGGGCGCTGAGATCGAGGCTCAGCGCGTCGGTGATGTCCCAGTTGAAGCGGCCGTTCAGCGTGGCGTTGCGGTCGCCGTCCTTTTCCGAGCCGAATTGCGAGATGTTGAAGCCCTCGTTCTGGCGCCAGGCGCCGGAGACGGCGATGTCGTATCTCTCGCCGCCGCCACGCACGCCGACATGGCCGGCCACCGTCCTGTCGGTGCCGGTTTCCGCCCGGCCGGTGATTTCCAGGTCGTTGCGCAGGCCGCCCTTGGTGGTGATGGCGATGACGCCCGAGCTGGCATTGGAGCCGTAGATGGCGCTTTGCGGGCCGCGCAGCACCTCGATCCGCTCGATATCGGCGACCTGCAATCCGCCGAAGTCGAACTCGCCGCTGGAGGTCGCCGCCACCTCGATGCCGTCGATCAGCACCAGAACGTGGTTGGCCTCCGAGCCGCGGATGCGGATCTGCGTCATGCCGCCATTGCCGCCGGTGCGCGAGACGGCGATGCCCGGCACCTTGCGCAGCGCATCGGCGACATAGCGCGTCTGCGTCGTCTCCAGCTCCTCGCCCGTGATCACCGTATGCGCCCGGCCCACCGCCTCGGCGGCGACCGGCGTGCGCCCGGCCGAGACGACGATCCGGTCGAGCTGCGTCGCCTCCTCTTCAAAATCCTGACCGCGGGCATCGCCCGGCGCGGCAATCATCGCCGCCCCCATTCCGGCCCCCAGCACGGCAGCCAACGGCCGGGCGCGCAAGGCGCCCCTCAAAATGAACCTCATCCAGACACACCCCTGACGTGCGCCGGAACGCCCCTCGGCGCTCCGTCGCGATACGGCACGAGCCGGCGGACGCAGGCACGCCCCCAAGCGCGAAGACGCAAGGCGGCGGCCTGCGGACGCAGGCGGTTTTCGGGTGTCACCTCAACGGAAAGCCGCGCCTCGACACACCCCGCGTCGAAGATCGGGTGACCGACAGGGGCAGGTCTCCTGGCTCACGGGTCATCGCGGACATTCACCTTCCCAACCCTGCCTTTGGCGGCGGGGTCAGTGGCCTTCGAACGTCCACTCTCCGTTCACAGTTGCGGGGGCAGCCACGGTTTCGGTCCCTGTTGGGTACGCCTCACCGTGTTCCCTTTTCATCCGGACATGTCCGGAACCTCTGTCGGCGTCAAAGAGAGCGGTTTCGCGCGCCCGAGTCAATCGTCTGTCGCAGTCCCGTTCGCCGCTGCAACCGGACGCTGCGTCAGGTGATCTTCGGGCGTGGCGGGGCGGGGGGCGCGCTCCCTCCAGTGGGCGAATCCGTTCCCGCCGTCGCCGGGTCGCAAAAGCCACCACTTGACTTTCGCCGGCCAAGCACCGACCTTCGGGGCATGAACACGACCGCACCGCGCCAGATTTGCGTTTTCAGGGTGTGCCCCATCGCGGGACACTGACCCCCGGCTAGGTCGCGTCGCGCCCCGGCCGCGGGGCATAGGCCGGCTCGTCCCCTCGCGGGCACACAGCAGGCCATAACGGCGGCGAACACTTCCCCTCACGAGATCCAGACCGCCCGACGCGCGCCTTTGTGCGTCGGCGGCCTTACAACATTGCAAGGACGCCGAGAATGGCTCCAGATACCCGCAAGCGGCGCAAGCCCGCCATCACCGTGACCCGCTCCGACCACGAGCGGCTGTCCGGGCTTGCCGAGTCCATTTCCACCCGCAATCCCGCTGTCGCCGAGCAGTTGGCGAGCGAGCTCGATCGCGCCCGCATCGTCGACGACCGGCGCATTGCCGCCGACGTCGTGCGCATGGGATCGCGGCTGCGCTTCACCACCGATGCCGGCGAGGACCGTTCCGTGACGCTGGTCTTCCCGGGCGAGGCCAATATCGCCGAGGGCAAGATTTCCGTCCTCACCCCGATCGGCGCCGCCTTGGTCGGCCTGTCCGCCGGCCAGTCCATCGACTGGACGGCTCTCGACGGGCGCACCCACCGGCTGACCGTGGAGAGCGTCGAGCCCCCCGCCGTGGCCGAGGCCGAGGCGCGGCCGGCATGAGCGCCACCGCGTCGACCAAAGAGCCGAAGCCGCGCGACCGGCTGGCGATTTTCGGAGGCTGTCTCATCGCAGGATCCTAACCCCTGCGCTGCCGACCCGGCAGCCAGGGGACTCCGATCCGTTTCACCTTTGCCGCTCCACGGACGGAGCGCTGGAGACCTGCGATGTCCACCGAGACCTGCATCCTGACCACCAAGGACTTCACCATTCTCGAGGTGATGCGCGACCGCCGCCGCGGCCGCGAGGATCCTCTCGTGCCGATCCTCAAGCGCAAGCTCGAGACGGCGACCATCGTCTTCCGCGAGGACGTGCCGGAGACGGTCGCCACCTTGAGCAGCCGCGTCACCTACAGCGTCGACGGCCGCCCGCCCGACACGCGGGTGATCTCGCACGACCACCTGTCCATGCCGATGGGGATGTTCCTGCCGATCACCACCCGGCGCGGGCTGGCCCTGCTCGGCCTGTCGGAGGGCGAGGAATTCGTTCTGACGGACGCGGCCGGACACCCCGAGCGGGTCCTGCTGCAGAAGGTCCACTTCCAGCCGGAGGCCGCCCGGCGCGGCGGCACGACGCCGGAGGGCCTGCCGCAGGCGATTCCCGAGCCGGCGCGGCGCCGGCCCGTGCTGAAACTGGTGCATGGCGCCCTGCCCGGCGCGGACGGCCCGCCGGCCGGCGGCTATAAGGGGCCGGAAGACCCCGGCCCCTCGGCGGCCTGACGCCCGCGTCCGATCTGGAGACGACAGCCATGCTCGATTACCTGGTGCTGGCGGCGGCGGCCTTCGCCGCCGGCATGCTCAACACGGTCGCGGGAGGCGGCACCTTCCTCACCTTCCCCGCGCTCGTCTATACCGGCGTGCCGGTGGTGGCGGCCAATGCGACGAGCGCGGTTGCCGTGTTTCCCGGCTATCTCGGCGGCGCCGTCGGCTTCCGCAAGGAGATTGCCGCCATCGATCGGGGCCTGCTGCTGCGCGTCGTCCTCGTCACGGCGCTCGGCGGGTTCCTCGGCTCCTTGCTGCTGCTGGTCTCCTCCAACGAGGCGTTCTCGGCTGTCGTCCCCTTCCTGCTGCTCGCCGCCACCCTCACCTTCGCCTTCGCCGACCGGCTGCAGATCTGGGCGCAGCGGCAGCGCCTTGCGCCCGGCGGGCCGCTCGGTACCGTGCTGGTGTCGATCTATGGCGGCTATTTCAACGGCGGCCTCGGCATCGTGCTGCTGGCGCTGTTCTCGCTGTGGGGCCTGCGCGACCTCAACACGATGAACGGGCTGAAGACCGGCCTTTCCTTCGTCCTCTCCGCCATCTCGGTCGCGACCTTCGCCGCGGCCGGTCTCGTCAGTTGGCCGCAGGCCATCCTGATGATGGTCGCCGCCACCATCGGCGGCTATGCCGGCGCGCCGGTCGCCCGCGCGCTGCCGCGACAGGCGGTGCGGGCCATCGTCATCGCCGTCGGCGGGCTCATGAGTGTCATCTTCTTCTGGCGCCTGGTCTTCTGACGGCAGGTCGCCTGACGGCAGGTCTCCGGCGTGGCGTGCCGGCCGGAGACCCGCGCTCAGATGCCCAGATAGGCCTTGCGGATGCGGTCGTCATGCAGCAGCTCGCGGGCCGAACCCTCGATCTCGATCGCGCCCGAGGCCATCACATAGGCCCGTTCCGCGCTGTGCAGGGCCAGCGACACGTTCTGCTCGACCAGCAGCACCGTGACGCCGGAGCGGTGGATGTCGAGGAAGCGCTGGTGCATCTCCTCCACCACCATCGGCGCAAGGCCGAGGCTCGGCTCGTCGAGGATGAGGAGCTTGGGCTCCAGCATCATGCCGCGGCCGACCGCCACCATCTGCTGCTCGCCGCCGGACATCGAGCCGGCATATTGCGCACGCCGCTCCTTCAGCCGCGGGAACAGCTCGAACACCCGCTCCAGCGCCTGCTGCACCGCTCCCTTGTCGGCATGCGAAAAGGCGCCCATCCTGAGGTTTTCCTCCACCGTCATCTCCGGGAAGACATGGCGCCCTTCCGGAACATGGGCGATGCCGAGGCCGGCGATCTGATGCGCCTTCATCCGCGTCAGGTCGCGCCCCTCGAAGGCGATGCGGCCCCGGCACTGCGGCAGCAGGCCGGAGATCGCGCGCAAAAGCGTGCTCTTGCCGGCGGTGTTGGCGCCGATCACGGCAACGAACTCGTTGCGCGCCACATGCAGCGAGATGCCGTGCAGCACCGGCTGGGCGCCATAGCCGGCGGTCAGCTCGCCGATCTCCAGCAGGACGTCCGTGTGACTGGCCGTGGCCTGCATCAGTGGCCCTCCCCTTGCGTCGAGAAATTGGCGCCGAGATAGGCGTCCAGCACCTTGCGGTTGCTGGCGATCTCCTGCGGCGTGCCGTCGGCGATCATCTCGCCGAAATTCAGCACGATCAGCCGCTCGCACAGTTTCATCACCGCCTTCATGTGGTGCTCGACGACGATGAAGGTCATGCCCTCCTCGCGCAGCGAGCGCACCAGCTCGATGATCTCCTCCATCTCCGCCGGCGTCAGCGCCGCCATCACCTCGTCCAGCAGCAGGAGCTTGGGCGAGGTGCACAGGGCACGGGCCACCTCGACGCGGGCGCGCTCGGGGAAGGACAGGTCGCCCGCCTTCTTGCCGGCGATGGCGCCGATGCCGACCCGCTCCAGGCACTCGGCGGCGAAGCGGCGCGCGTCCGTGAGGCTGCGGTTGACCAGCCCGCCGGTCACCACATTGTCGAGCACGGAGGTTTCGGCGAACAGCGCGACGTTCTGGAACGTCTTGGTCAGGCCGGCCTTGGCGATCTGGTGCGGCTTCATCCCGCCGATGCTCTTGCCGTCGAAGATCACCTCGCCCGAGCTCGGCGGATAGATCCCGACCAGCACGTTGAACAGCGTCGTCTTGCCGGCGCCGTTCGGGCCGATCAGGCCGACGATCTCGCCCGGCGCGACGGTGAAGGCGACGTTGGAATTGGCCACCAGGCCGCCGAAGCGGCGGGTGACGTTGCGCACCTCGAGAAGCTGGCCGCTCATGCGCGCTGCCTCCGCTTGAGCCGGTCGCGCAGCGACTCGAACAGCGAGATCAGGCCGCGCGGGTTGAGCAGGATCACCACGATCAGCAGCACGCCATAGGCGAATTGCGACAGGCCGGCGATGGAGTTGCCGAGATAGGAATTGGCCATCTCTTCCAGCGGAATGATCACCGCCGCGCCGATCCACGGGCCATAGAGCCGGCCGGCACCGCCGAGGATGACGATCAGCGCCATCTTCACCGAGATCGTCGCCACGCCGAAGATCGTGTCGGGATCGAAGAAGAACTGGAACTGGGCATAGAGCGTGCCGAGCATCGCGGTCAGCACCGCCGACAGCAGCGAGGCATGCAGCTTCACCCGGTAGGTGTTGACGCCGATCACCTCGGCCGCCGTCTCGTTCTCCTTGATCGCCCGCAGCCGGTAGCCGAAGGCCGAGGTCTGGACGCGCCAGAACACCAGCGACACCAGGACCATGGCGCCGAGGAACAGGTAATAGTTCGGCAGCACGGTCTGGAACTGCAGCGCCCAGAAGCCGGCATCGGGCCGGTAGGGCACGGAGATGCCGACCGGTCCGCCGGTCAGGCTGGTCCAGGAATTGGCGACGACGCGGGCGACCTCGCCGGCGGCAAGCGTCGCCAGCGCGAAATAGTGGCCCTTCAGCCGGAGCGTCGGCAGCGACAGCACCAGCGCGAAGAACGCCGCCAGGAACATCCCGACGAACACGCCGATCAGCGGCGAGAGGCCGAACGAGCCGAACAGGATCGTCGAACTGTAGGCGCCGATGCCGAAATAGGCCGCGTGGCCGAGCGAGATCTGGTTGGCGAGGCCGCCGACGATGTTCCAGGCCTGGCCCATCGCGCAGAACAGCAGCATCAGGCACAGGATGCGCAGCGTGTAGCCATAGGGATCGAGGCCGAGCGGGGCGATGATCAGCGCCAGCACGACCAGCGCGGGAAGCGCGATGGACAGGGTCTCGGCGCGGGTCATGAGCGCCTCCGGGCGACGATGCCTTCCGGCCGCAGCGCCAGCACCAGGATGAACACCACGAACAGCGCGAGGTTCTGGAGCTGGATCGGCATGAACAGGGCGGAGAAGGACTGGATGATGCCGACGGCGATTCCGCCGATGATCGCGCCGGTCACCGAGCCGAGGCCGCCGAGCACCACCACCGTGAACATCAGCACCGCATAGCCCGAGCCGACCGCCGGCGAGGCGGTGATATAGGGCAGCACGACCGAGCCGCCGAAGGCGGTGGTGCCGACGCCGAGGCCGAAGGCGACCGCGTACATCAAGTCCGTGTTGACGCCCATCAGCTTGGCCGCCATCGGGTCCTGCGAGGTCGCGCGCATGGCCGCGCCGAAGCGGGTCTTGTTGAGGAACAGCCACACCGCGCTGCCCGACAGCAGCGCCATCAGGAAGGCGTAGAGCTTGTCCATGCCGACCAGCACCCGCTCCGTGCCGTGGGAGAACAGCGTCAGCGACTGCGTCTGGTAAGGCGTCGTCACCGAGCGGTATTCGGCGCCCATGATCATCAGCGCGGCGTTTTCCAGCGCGAACAGCATGCCGACGGTCAGGAAGATCTGCGCGACCTGCGGCGCGCCGAGCACCGGGCGGATCAGCACGCGCTGCAGCACCATGCCGAAGCCGAAGGTCACGGCGAGCGCGATGAAGGCGCCGAGCATCGGGTCGAGGCCGAGAAAGTGCCAGCACGCCCAGCCGATGAACATGCCGATCATCATGAACTCCGCATGGGCGAAGTTGACGATGTGCATGACGCCGAAAACGAGGCTGAGACCGATCGCCAGCACCGCGTAGACGCCGCCGATCATGATCCCGTCGAGCAGGGTCTGGAGCAGGATGATGAGGTATTCCATGGTCCCCTCACAAGGTTCGCCGGGAGGGTGCTTGAGGACCCTCCCGGTCGCCTGGCAGCCCCTCAGCGGGGGCTTGAGGTCGGGATCAGAGGCGGTGCCAGACGGCCTCGGCCTTGGCGTAGTCCGCCGGGGCGACGGTCACCAGCTCGTCGCCGCGCCACTGCACCATCATCGGCACCGCGTGGATGTTGAGGCCGGTCTCGTCGAACTTGATCTTGCCGCCCGACATGACGGTGGCCCAGCCCTCGTCGAAGGTCTCGGCGGCGATGACCTCGCGGAGCTGGCGCGGGTCGGCATTGCCGGCCTTCTCCAGCGCCGAGGCCAGCACGCCCATGCAGGCGGCGTGCTCCTGCGCCTCGTGCACCATGAAATAGCCGAAGCGCTCGCGGAACCGCTCGGTGAACTCCGGCGCCTGGTCGTAGGCCGCCGGCGAGATCGACAGCACGTCGTCGGCAAGCTCGCCGAGGCCGTTGCGGAAGTCGGGGATGATGTAGCCGGCCGCGCCGCCGATGGTCGGCAGGTTGATGCCCTGCTGGCGCATGTTGCGGATGATCAGCAGGCTGTCGTTGAGGTAGGAGACCGGGAACACCGCCTGGGCCTGGGTGCGGCGAAGCTGATTGATCAGCGGCGACACGTCGGTGATGCCGAGCGGATAGGCCTCGTCCATCACCACCTCGATGCCGTTGGCCTCCGCCGCCGCGCGCAGGCCGCCGGCCTGCGAGGTGCCGTAGGCGGTGTCCTCGTACATGATGGCGATCTTGCTGATCTCGTCGCCGGCCTTGCGGGCAAGGTCGAGCGTATGGGTGATCGTCGCGCTGCCGAGTTGCGAGGCCTTGGACACCACCTGGAAGATGTTGCGGAAGCCGCGCCCCGTCACCTGGTCCGAGAAGGACATGGTCAGCAGCGGCACGCCGCGCCGCTCGGTCACCTCGGAGATCGCCAGCGTCAGCGACGAGGCGAAGGCGCCGAGCACCGCGCACACGCCGTCCTGCGACATCATCCGCTGCGCCACGGTCGCGGCCTGGGTCGGGTTGGAGGTGGCGTCGGAGATGATCAGGTTGATCTTCGCCCCGCCCATCGACTGGATGCCGCCGGCGGCGTTGATCTCGTCGGCGACGAGCTGGATGCCGTTGCGTGAGTTGATGCCGAACTGGGCATTGGCGCCCGACAGCGGCTGGATCACGCCGACATTGATCGTGTCGGCGGCAAAGCCCCGGCGCGCATAGAACGGCATGGTCAGCGCCGTTGCGGCACCGGCCGCCAGCACCTGGCGGCGCGACAGGCTGAACGGGGATTTCGTCGTGGTCTTGGTCATTGCTTCCTCCCTGGAATGATTGCCCGGATGTCGCTCCGGGCACGGCGCAATCAGATGCCCATCTCGTCGAAGACGTCCTGGGCGGTGCGGAAGCTGTCGATGCCCGCCGGCACGCCGCAATAGATCGCGACCTGCAGCATGATTTCGCGGATCTCTTCCTTGGTGAGGCCGTTGTTGATCGCGCCGCGCACATGCAGGCGCAGCTCGTGGCTGCGGCCGAGCGCCGAGATCATGCCGAGATTGAGGATCGAGCGTTCGCGGCGGCCGAGGCCGGGACGGTTCCACACATCGCCCCAGCAATATTCGGTGACGAGCTGCTGCATCGGCCAGTTGTAGTCCGTCGCCTTGTTGACCGAGGCGTTCACGTAGTCGTCGCCCAGCACCTCGCGGCGGGTCTTGAGGCCGGCTTCGAAGCGTTCGCCGGCCGGCGTGCCGTCGGGACGCATGGTCTTCGTGCTCATGTTCACTTCCTTCAGTTGCTCGCGTTCGAGGGTTGGTCGCCGGGTCCGGCGGCGAGGAGCGCCAGCGCCTGGTCCAGGTAGCCGGCGAAAAGGTCGGGATGTTCGGTCATCGGGAAATGGCCGAGATCGGGCATGACGATCTGGCGGGCGCCCGGCATCAGGGCGCAGAGCCGCGCGCCGTCCTCCGGCGTTGCCGAATAGTCGTAGGCGCCCGACAGCAGCACCACCGGCAGCCGCCGCGCATCGACCTTCGGGGCGGTCTCCTCGCCGTCGAATTCCAGCGAGTAGAAGCCAAGATCCGCCTGATAGATGCCCGGCGCGCCTTGCGAGTAGATCCAGGCGGCGCGGCGGCGGTAGCCTTCCGGCGAAGTCGGCGCCATCAGCCCGCGCACGAAGGCGCCGTTGTGCAGGCCGGCATGGACGCCGACATCGTTCTGGCCGCGGTGGATCCGCCCCTTGGCGCGGTAGGGCGGCTCGATCGCCAGCACGCCGCGCAGCAGCTCCGGCGCGCGGGCCGCGCAGACCAGTGTCACCGCCGCGCCCATCGAGCAGCCGGCAAGGATCGCCGGCCGGCCGACGACCTGCGCCAGATAGGCCCTCACCCAGTCGAGATAGCGCTCCGCCGTCAGGGCGTAGGGCGCGCCGTCCCAGCCAAGCGGCGGCATCGAGCGCCCGTGGAACGGCATGTCCGGCGCGTGCAGCTCATAGGCATCGCCCAGCGCGCTGTCGGCCATCTGCGCCTCGAACTGGCGCGCATCCGCTCCCGCCGTGTGCAAAAAGACCAGCGGCACGGCGCCCTTGCGCCCGGCAATATCGGTGTGGATCTCCAGCGGCCCTTCGGCGCAGTCGAGCGCGACGCGGCGCCCGGTGATCCCCTCGGTGCGGCGGGTGCGCCTCGGCGCGGCGAGTTCGGGCGCGGCGAGCGCCAGTTCGAACAGCCGCTCCAGCGCGGCGCGTGCCCTGGCAAGCCCCAGCGCATCGCCCTCGACCGTTACGCCCGGATTGGCGATCTGCAGCGCCGTGAAGCCCTGGTGGCGCGGCGGCGGCGGCACCTGGAGCATCTTCTCCAGCACGCCCTCGCCGAGGATCATCTCGATATCGGCGGACGCGTCCGCGCCCGCCGGCTCCACCCTGCCCTCCGCGATCCGCAGCACGGCGCGCGCCTCGCCCGCGCGGATCGCCAGCGCCACGGCAAGGCCCGGCGACAGCCGGGTCAGCTCCGGGTCGCCGGAGGCGGCCTGAAGGTGGCCGGCAAGGGCGGCGAGCAGGTCAGCCACGGCGCGCCCCGCCGTCGACATAGCGGTAGATCTCGGTGTGGTCGGCGCCGGCCGGCAGCTCGTCGGTCGCCGCGGTCCACTCCTGAAAGGTTCGCGCCAGCAGCTTCATGTCGAGGCCGAGGTCGCCTGCGAGCCCCGCCGCGATGCCGATATCCTTCGACATCAGCGCCAGGTCGAAGCCGGAGTTGAAGGCGCCCGACAGGATGAACTTCCTGACCTTGTTCTCGGTCGTGTTGTTGCGCCCCGTGGAGGCGTTGAGAATGTCGGTGATCACGCCCTCGTCGAGGCCGAACTCGCGGCCGACGATCAGTGCTTCCACCGCCGCCAGCGCACCGGCCGCCGAGACGTAGTTGTTCAGCACCTTGATCACATGGCCGGCGCCCAGCTTGCCGGCGAGGAAGATCCGCTCGCCCATCGCCTTCAGCACCGGCTCGGCGCGGACCGCATCGCCCGCCTCGCCGCCGACCATGATCGCCAGCGTGCCGTCGATGGCCTTGCCGACGCCGCCGGAGACCGGCGCATCGACCAGCGACAGGCCGCGCGCCGTCAGCTCTTCGGCGAGCTTCAGCGTGTCGGCGGGCACCGACGAGCTCATGTCGATCACCAGCGCGCCCGGCGCCACATCCGCCAGCGCGTTTTCTTCGCCAATGAGGCAGGCGGCGACGATGGCCGAGGTCGGCAGCATGGTGATGACGATGTCGGCACCGTTTGCTGCCGCGCGGGCGCTCGCCGCTGACCTCCCGCCCTTGGCGGCGAAGGCCGCACCGGCCTCCTTCGAGCGGTCGTAGCCGGTCACGTCAAAGCCGGCCTTCAGCAGGTTGACCGCCATCGGCAGCCCCATCCGCCCGAGGCCGATGAAGGCGATCTTCGTGGCCGCACCTGATTTCTGGCCCGTCTGCTGGCCCGTTTGCTGGCCCGACTGCCCGACCATGTCCGCAACTCCCCGCCTGCCGCAACGCTTCGCCGGACGCCGCCGCGCGGCCTCTCCGGCCCCTGCTTGCGGCCTCTGCATAACTGACAGGACGGCATTAGCAGATTATCAGACAATCTGTCAATCAGTCGCGCAACCGCCTGCCCCTGCTGGCAAACCCGCCGCGGCCGAGATCGCGATGCGGGTGTGAACATGCGCAAGAAGAAGGGCGCGAGGGCGTCGGGGGGCGCGCGTCGGGGGGCCTATTCGTTGCCAGAGCGGCGGCGGGGACGCGCCAATCTCTCCTCGCGTCATCCCGCACGAAGCGTAAGCGAAGATGCGGGATCGGAGAGCCGGGAGCCTGTCGACGGCACTCGCGAACAACACCACGCCCGCCGTGGCTCCCCGGTCCCGGATCTTCGGCCTTCGGCCTCGTCCGGGAAGACGCAAGGAGAGGATGGAGCGAATGTCAGCCGCAGGCGGGATGCCGGACAGGAGACGCCACTCCACCCCTGCCGAGGGTACCAATGGCTCCCGGCTCTCCGGCTTCGCCTGCGGCCGGGATGACCTCCGAGACGGAGGCACCGCCCCGCATCCTCTCAGCCGTCACCCCGGCCGCGCGCAGCGCAGAGCCGGGGCCTATTCGTTCCCAGAGCGGCGGCGGGGACGCGCCAATCCCTCCCCGCGTCATCCCGCACGAAGCGTAAGCGAAGATGCGGGATCGGAGAGCCGGGAGCCTGTCGACGGCACTCGCGAACAACACCACGCCCGCCGTGGCTCCCCGGTCCCGGATCTTCGGCCTTCGGCCTCGTCCGGGAAGACGCAAGGAGAGGATGGAGCGAATGTCAGCCGCAGGCGGGATGCCGGACAGGAGACGCCACTCCACCCCTGCCGAGGATACCAATGGCTCCCGGCTCTCCGGCTTCGCCTGCGGCCGGGATGACCTCCGAGACGGAGGCACCGCCCCGCATCCTCTCAGCCGTCACCCCGGCCGCGCGCAGCGCAGAGCCGGGGCCTATTCGTTGCCAGAGCGGCGGCGGGGACGCGCCAATCTCTCCTCGCGTCATCCCGCACGAAGCGCAGCGAAGATGCGGGATCGGAGAGCCGAGAGCCTCACGAGGCCCCCCCCGAACGAACCCGCAACCGCCGTGCCTCCCCGGTCCCGGATCTTCGGCCTTCGGCCTCGTCCGGGAAGACGCCAAGGAGAGGTGGGAGCCAGCAAAACGGCAGCAGCGAAAGGAGCGACACCGTCCCGCCTCACGCCGTCCCGCCTCACCCCTGCCGAGGTTGCCAATGGCTCCCGGCTCTCCGGCTTCGCCTGCGGCCGGGATGACGTCCTGAGAAAGTGGTATCCCCCTCAGGCGACCTCTGCGTCGCTGAGCAGTTGCAGGGCGATCTTGCTGCTTTCTTCCACATGGGTGATGCTCGCTTGGCGCGCCCAGTCGGCATCGCGGGCGCAGATCGCGCGGGTGATGTCGCGGATTTCCTCGACGCTTTTCGGCAGCCGGTGCGGCTGGGTCATCGTCGTCGCGCGCAGCATCGAGACGCGGTTGTGCAGCGAGGTCAGCATGTCCTCGACATAGATGTTGCGCGCCCCCGCGATCAGGCAGCGATAGAACTCCGCCTTGCGCGCGACGAGCTGCTCGGTCGGCGCCTTGCCTTCCGCCGCCGCGGCGAAGGCCTCGCAGGCGGCGTGGAGCCGACGGTGTTCCTCGTCGCTGCCCTTGACGGCGAATTCGGCGCCGCAGAACCCTTCCAGCAGCGCGCGAAGCTGGTAGAGCTGCTGGGCCTCCCCGAAGGAGACCTTGGTGACGATCGGGCCGCGATGCGGCTCGGTGCGGATCAGGCCTTCCGCCTCAAGCTGCCGCAGGGCCTCACGCACCGAGGTGCGCCCGACATCGAAAGTCTCGCAGAGTTCGCGTTCGATGAGACGGTCGCCCGGCTTGAAATGGCCGGTGGCGATCAGTTCGCGCATCTTCTCTTCCACCAAATGGCGGATCGTCGCGCGCTCTTTCGAGATTCTCAGTCTCGGCTGTTCCATCGAGTCCACTTTCTCCGAGCCGGCCGGGCTCCGGTTGCTCGGCGTTGAATAGCACATCCCGCGCCGCGCGCGCTGCTTGTTGGACATCCCGTGGTCCGGCAGGTATAGAGCTAGAATGACAGATTGTCAGACAAACTGCCAGCGCCAGGCCGCCAGGCAACAGCCGACCGTCCACTTCAGGGAGACCGTTCCGTGACCATTCCCAGCCTCCGCAAGGCCTCCTCCTCCTCCTCCTCCTCCTCCTCTTCCTCCTCCTCCTCCCCCGCCGCGCCGTGGCAGGTGATCGCGCTGCGCTATGCCACCAAGGACCTGCCGCCCGGCCATGCCGTGCTCGATCCCGACCCGCACGAGGGCGAGGCCCGTCTCGACTATTATATCTGGCTGTGCCGCAACGGGGACAGAACCGTGCTGGTCGATACCGGCTTTGCGCCCGAGGAAGGCGCCGCCCGCCAGCGGATCCTGCTGGTCCATCCGGTCGCGGCGCTGGAGCGCATCGGCGTCGCGCCGCAGGACGTCACCGACGTCTTCATCACCCATCTGCATTACGACCATGCCGGCAACCTGCGCCATTTCCCCAATGCGACCATCCACTTGCAGGATGCGGAGATGGCTTATGCGACCGGCCGCTGCATGTGCCATGCCCGGATGCGCAAGCCCTTCGCGGTCGAGGATGTCAAGACCGCGGTGGAGATGGTCTACCTGGACCGCGTGCGCTTCCACGAGGGGGATTACACGCTGCTGCCGGGGCTGACCGCCCGCCTCGTCGGCGGCCATTCGCAAGGGTTGCAGATCCTCGTCGTCGACGGGACAACGCCGCTGGTCATCGCCTCGGACGCGCTGCACCTGCGCCGCTACCTGACCGACGGCCAGATCTTTCCGGTCTTCGCCGACTATTTCCGCACGGTCGAGGGTTACCGCGTGCTGCAAGAGCTGATCGAGGCCGGCTGCGAGATCCTGCCCGGCCATGACCCCGACGTCCTCACCCTCTACCCGCGCCTCGACCCCGACTGGGAAGACGCCGTCGTCATCCGCAAGGTCGCGTGAGGGGCGCGACGGCCGTCACTTTCGATACGTTATGCCAATTCTGTGCGAACCTGCCGATTGACATGTAACGGCCGTAACACCATGATGTGACGATGACAACATCCTGGTTGCTGCTGACCTACAAGGTTCCCCCCGAGCCCGCCAGGAAGCGCGTCGCGCTGTGGCGCCGGCTCAAGGGCATGGGCGCCGTCTACCTGCAAAGCGGCGTCTGCCTGCTGCCGAAGACGGACGACCATCTCCGCCGGCTCAAGATGCTGGAGAACGATGTCGCCGAGATGAATGGCGAGTCGGTCCTCCTGCAGACCGTCGGCCTCGACCGCAGCCAGGAGGACAAGGTGCTGTCGCGTTTCAAGGCCGACCGCGACGAGGAATACAAGGAGTTCCTCGACAAGTGCGACGACTTCGAGCGCGAGATCGCCAAGGAAGAGGCGGCCAATCACTACACCTACGCCGAACTCGAAGAGAACGATGTCGACCTGAAGAAGCTCCAGGGTTGGCTGGAGAAGATCAAGAAACTCGACTTCTACGGTGCCACCCTGCGCGCCGAGGCCGAGAGCCGCCTCAAGACATGCGAGACGATCCTGGACGCCTATGCCCAGCGCGTCTTCGAAGCTCACGACGAGAACAAGTAGCGAACCGGGCCATCACACCGGGGCCACCACACCGGCGGCATCATTGGAGTTGAGCGGCATGGTCACGTTGAGCACGATGATCACAAGGGACATCGCATGAGCAATGTCGGGCCGACGGCCAATTCAGGTCCGGTGTGGCGCCGGATTCCCTCCGGCATCTGGGCACTCGGCTTCGTCTCGCTGCTGATGGATGTTTCGTCGGAAATGATCCATGCCCTGCTGCCGGTCTATCTGGTCGTCGGGCTCGGTGCCACCGCGCTCACCGTCGGCATTATCGAGGGCATCGCCGAGGCGACGGCCTCGATCACCAAGATTTTCTCCGGGGCGCTCAGCGACCGGATCGGCCGGCGCAAGGAGCTGGCGGCGCTCGGCTATGGGCTCGCCGCCGTCACCAAGCCGATCTTCCCGCTGGCGCCGACCGTCGGCTGGCTGGTCACCGCCCGCTTCGTCGACCGGATCGGCAAGGGCATTCGCGGCGCGCCGAGGGATGCGCTCGTTGCCGACATCAGCCCGCCCGAGTTGCGCGGCGCGAGCTTCGGCCTGCGCCAGTCCCTCGACACGGTCGGCGCCTTCCTCGGCCCGCTGCTGGCGATCGGCCTGATGTGGCTCTTCGCCGATGATTTCGTCTCGGTCTTCTGGGTCGCCGTGATCCCGGCCTTCCTCGCCTTCGGGCTGATCGTCTTCGCCGTTCGCGAACCCAGGCGCCAGGAGGGGCTTCGGCAGGTACGCAATCCGCTGAGCCGGCGCGAACTGGCACTGCTGGGGACGACCTACTGGTGGGTGGTCGCCGTTGCCGCGGTCTTCACGCTTGCCCGGTTCAGCGAGGCGTTTCTGATCCTGCGCGCCGAAGGCACCGGCCTGCCGCTGATGCTGGTGCCCGCCGTCCTGGTGGTGATGAATGTCGCCTACGCCCTGTCGGCCTATCCCGCCGGCGCGCTCTCGGACCGGATGGACCGTGTCACCATCCTCGTTATCGGCCTGGGCCTACTCATCGCCGCCGACCTCGTCCTCGCCTTAGCCCCCGGCCTTCTCGGCATCGCCTGCGGCGTCGTGCTGTGGGGCCTGCATATGGGGTTCACGCAGGGTCTGCTGGCGACGCTGATCGCCGATGCGGCGCCGGCCGAACTGCGCGGGACCGCCTTTGGCATGTTCAATCTCATCACCGGCATCGCCCTGCTCGCGGCCAGCGTCATCGCCGGCGCGCTGTGGGACGGTGTCGGCCCGCAAGGCACCTTCCTCGCCGGCGCCGCCTTCTCCGTTCTGACGATCATCGGCCTCTACCCGCTGCGCCGGCGGCTGAATGCGCGCAAGGGCGGATGAGGCGATAATCCAGGACTGAGTGCGTGACAATCTCGGCCTTGTCGGAATCCATGGCGTTCGGCCTCGGCCGCGAGGACGAGGATTAGATCAGCCGCGCGATGGGTGTTGGCCCCACCTTGATCACGACCCGCAGCACGACCGCAGGTCCGGGTGGCCGGCGCAGCACTCCTCCAGAAGAAAGCGCATCAGCGCGCCGATCCGGTCGAAGTCGACCCGGTAGCGCAGGCTGCGCGCCTGCCGCTCGGCATGGACGAAGCCGGCTTCCGACAGTGTCGAAAGATGGAACGAGGCGCGCGATGGGCTGGCGCCGATCGCCTCGGCGATCTCTCCGGCCGCAAGGCCGGCCGGCCCCGCCCGCACCAAGGCCCTGATCACCCGCAACCGGTCGTCGTTCGACAGGGCCCCGAAAAGGGTGGCAGCTTCCTGCTCGTTCACAATTCAATTCCTCTTGAAATGTCAGAGTTGCTGTGGCAGATATTATTTCAACATAGCTTGAAATGAAAGGCCCGACCATGATCACCCTTCCCGACCTCATCGCCCTGCTGCGCGACCACCCCCAGGAAACCCCGCTGGTCTTCGCCAGCGAGGCCGGCGACATCGGCCCCGGATATCACGTCACCGAACTGCGCCATTCCGCCTCGACCGGCATCGATTGCGGCGGCACCATCGAGGCCTGGCCCGAGGTGCGCCTGCAACTGCTCGACGGGACGGGCCGCCCCCACATGCCGGCCGGCAAGTTCGTCGGCATTCTCGAAAGGAGCCTCAAGGCGCTGCCCGCGCTGGCGCAGGCTCCGGTGATCGTGGAGTTCGCCCCGGGCAACCGGGGCCTGCGCCTGATGCTTCCCGATGCCCCGCAGGCCGAGGATGGCCGCCTGGTGCTGCGCCTCAACGAGACGCGGGCGGTGTGCAAGCCGGCCGAACGCAGTGCGGCGGCGCGGGCACCGGGCGAGCAGGCGGCCTGCTGCGGCACTGCCGCCGTGTCGGAGGCCCATATGGCCGCGGCGGCCTGCTGCACGCCCTCGGCCGAGGCGCGGACGCCGGGCGGCTGCTGCGCCTGACCTCGCCATTGCGGTTCGCGAAAGGCGCCGGCCTTTCGCGAACCGGACCCTTGCCGGCAAGACCCACGCAGACCAGGCTTGACGGTCGAGGATTGTGGGGCGATCAGCCGTGCGGACGAACGGCTTTCCTGCCTGCCTGATCGTCTGACAGCGCCGACGCCTCTCCCAAAAACCTTATCCCCGGTTTTGCGGGCACACCCGGCGCGCCATGGCACCGGCGCGGCGGCAGGTCTTTCGGCGACGCGGCTCACCCCTGTTATTTTTTACGAGACACCGTCCGGTCGGCATGGGTTGAGCAGCGCCCCTGCCCCGCCGACCGGGCGGCGCGACGATTTCGCGAAATTGCGACGCCTTGCGTCAATTTTCGCGGAAATTGAGACGGAATTTCGCAAAATCCGTCGCAAGCCTCGCAATCGGGGACAAGGCCGCCGGAGGACCCGGCCGGCACGGCGGGCCGGCCCCGCCGATTTTGCTTTGCCCCGCGCCCGTTTCCCGCGTTTAAATGAGCAAAACTCATTTCACGGGGACCCGCCGATGAGCCTGCGCCTGCCGCCGCTCGCCTCGCTCCGCCTGTTCGAGGCCGCCGCCCGCCATGCCAGTTTCAAGCTGGCGGCCGAGGAGCTTGGCCTCACCCCGTCGGCCGTCAGCCACGGCATCGACACGCTGGAGACCTGGCTCGGCGCGCCGCTGTTCGACCGCTCGGGCCGCGCTGTGACGCTGACCGCCGCCGGCGAGGATCTGCTTCCTTACGTCAGCGAGGGCCTGTCGATGATCGCCACCGGCGCGCACCGGGTGTCGCCGCTGCTCGGCGCCCGAAGGATCCGCGTCAGCGTCGCCCCGACCTTCGCCCGCCGCTGGCTGGTGCCGCGGCTCGGCCGGTTTGCCGGCCGCCATCCGGAGATCGACCTGCATATCGACACCAGCCACCGGCAGGCGGTGTTTCCGCTCGACGGCGTCGATCTCGCCATCCGCATGGGGCCGGCGCCCTGGCCGTCGGCGCGCTCCGAACTGCTGTTCCGCGAGGCGTTGCAGCCGGTCGCGCATCCCGACCTTGCCGCCCGCCTGCCGCAGCGCGAGGGGCGGATCGACTGGGCGCGCGCGCCGCTCATTCATGTGGCGTCGGTCGAGAACGACTGGGCGGCATGGTTCGTCGGAGGGGCGTCGGCGACGGGCGAGACGCTGCCGCCGCCCGGCCGGGGGCTGCATGTCGATACGGTCGATCTGGCGCTGGAAGCCGCCGCGCAGGGGCTCGGCGTCGCCCTTGCCCGCCTGCCGCTCTGCGCCGGCGCGCTCGCTTCCCCCGCGTCTTCTTCGCCCGCGTCCCCGTCGTCCGCGCTCTCCTCTCCCACGCCCTCCTCTCCTGCTCCTGCCTCCCCCGTCCTCTCGCCGCTGGCCGGCTGCCCGCCCGTGCCGGTGCGCACCGGCTATTGGGCGCTGCTGCCCTCCGGTCACGAGCCGCGCCGGGAGATCGCCGCCTTCCTGCGCTGGCTGAAGGGTGAGAGTGCGGCTTTCCGAGCATGAATTCTGTTCATCTGAGGCGAGGTTTCCTCGTTTGTGTCCGGCAGGCCATCGGGCCAGCATGGCGTGACTGGACCGACGAGGAGACCCCCATGTCCGACACCGTGCTGTGCGAAATCGACGGCGGCATCGCCACCTTGACCCTGAACCGGCCTGACAAGCTCAACGCGATCAACTACGAGATGGCCGACCGGCTGCTCGAACGGCTGGAGGAGATCGAGTTCGACCCGCGCGTTGGCGCGGTGATCCTGACCGGCGCCGGCGAGCGCGCCTTCTCCGCCGGCGGCGACATTCCGCAGTTCCGCGAGAGCGTCCGGCTCGGCCCGGCCCGCGCGGTGCGCGACTTCGTCCGCCGCGGCCAGGCGATGACCGCCCGGCTCGAGGCCTTTCCGAAGCCCGTGATCGTCGCCGTCAACGGCCTTGCCTATGGCGGCGGCTGCGAGATCACCGAGGCCGCGCACCTGGCCGTCGCCAGCAACGAGGCCCGTTTCGCCAAGCCGGAAATCGCCATCGGCATCCCGCCGACCTTCGGCGGAACCCAGCGTTTGCCTAGGCTTTCCGGCCGCAAACGGGCTTTGGAGCTGCTCCTGACCGGCGATCCCTTCACGCCCGAGCGGGCGCTGGAGATGGGCCTCGTCAACGCCGTCGTGCCGCCCGGCGAGGTGATGGACCGCGCCCGCGCCCTTGCCCGCCGGATCCTGCGCCACTCGCCGCTGGCGGCCGCCGGCATCATCTCCGCCGTCGCCCGCGGCCTCAACATGACCATCGCCGAAGGCCTGGTCGCGGAGGGCGAGCAGTTCGCCCGGATGGTCGCGACGAACGACATTCACGAAGGGCTCGATGCCTGGATCGAGCGGCGGGTGCCGGTCTATTCCGGCACCTGATCAGGCGCCGTGCGGCCCGCCGTCGCTGCGGGCCGCGATCGCCTTGACCACGGCGGCCATGTCCTGCTTCCCCAGGCCCAGCCCCTCCGCCTCGTTGAAAAGCGCGTCCGCGACATCGAGCAGCGGCGCGGCGATCCCGGCGCCGCGCGCCGCCTCGGCGACGAGCCCGCTGTTCATCTTCACGTCCGAGATTGCCGCCTGCACCGAGAAGTCGTCGGCGCACAGCTTGGCGAGCTTGATCCGGGAGACCGCGCTGGCCATCGGCCCGGCGTCCAGAACCGCTTGAAAACACTGCAGATCCGCGCCCTGTCGCTCAGCGAAATGGAAGGCTTCGGCAAGACCCGCGACCATGGTGACCAGGAACAGATTGACCGACAGTTTCATGGTGAGGGCGCCCGGCACCGCGCCGCAGGCAACCGTCTCGCGGCAGACCGGCCGCAGCAGCTCGCGCAGCATCGCGACATCGTCGGCAGCGCCCGCCAGCATGCCGACCAGTTGGCCTTCCTCCGCCGGCACGCGGGAGCCGGAGACCGGCGCCTCGACATAGCGCCCGCCGGCCGCGCGGATGTCGGCGTCCAGCCCGCGCGACCAGTCGGGCGCGCTGGTGCCCATCGAGACGATCAGCCGCCCGCCGACATTGGCGGCGAAGCGCTCCGTGCCGCGGCCGAGCACCGCATCGGTGGCAGCCCCGTTCGCCATCATCAGGATGATCACCTGCGCGTTCCGAAACACCTCGGCCGCGCTCGCCGCAACGCTCGCGCCGGCCTCGCGCAAGGGGTCGCAGCGCTCAATCGTGCGGTTCCACACCAGCAGATCGGCGCCCGCCCGCGCCAGATTGAGCGCCATCGGCTGCCCCATCACGCCAAGACCGATGAACCCGATACGCATTCCCACCCTCCTTTGTCGGACCTGCGCAAAGGCTAGCGCGGCCATGATCTTTCGAATATCGGATAATTCAGGATATCGACTTCAGGATTTCGGGATGATCAGAGCCAATCTCGACATGGACGCGCTGCGCAGCATGGTCGCCGGCATCGAACTCGGCAGCTTCGCCCGGGCCGCCTCCCAGCTCGGCCGTTCGCAATCGGCGATCAGCATGCATCTGAAAAAGCTGGAGCAGCAGACCGGCCAGGTCCTGTTCCGGCGCAGCGGCCGCGGCCTGGTGCCGACCGAGGCCGGCGAGACGCTGCTCGGCCATGCAAGGCGCATCCTGGCGCTGAACGATGCGGCGCTCGACCGGCTGGGCGCCGCGGCGCAGCCGGCCGCGGTCCGGCTCGGACTGCCGCAGGACTTCTTCGAGGACGTGATGCCGGACGCGCTGCGGGCCTTCGCCAAACGGCATCCCGGCACCCATGCGGAGGTGCGCGCGGGCCGCAACCACGTGCTGGCGCAGGAGGTGCGCGCCGGGCGGCTGGATGCCGCCCTCGCCTTCTTTCCGGCCGGCTCGGACGGGCACGGCGAGCGCATCGCCACCCTGCCGCTGGTGTGGATCGGCACGGGTGCGGCGCAAGCGATCGAAGTTCCGTTGCCGCTGGTGCTGTTCGACCATCCCTGCCTGTTCCGCCAGTCGGCGCTGCGCGGCCTCGACGAGGCGGGGCGAGCCTGGCGGCTGGCGCTAACGACGCCGAGCCTCCCAGGGCTGTGGGCGGCGCTGCGCACCGGCCATGGGCTCACGGCGCGGACACGGCACCGCATCCCTGCCGACCTGCGGGAGATCGACCCTCACGCGCACGGATTGCCCCATCTGCCGCCGATAGAGGTCAGACTGCTCAGCGCGGAGGCCCCCACATCAGCCGCAGCCGACCTTTGTGCGATCCTGCGCGATGCGGCAGAGCGGCACCTCGCCCGGCACGAAAGCCGAGCGCCGGCCGAAGAGGCGCTGAACCATCGGAAAATGCAGGAGAATGGTGCCGTTGGAGAGACTTGAACTCCCTGCCCACTCTGGCGTCGCGGTCAGCGTGCACCGGCCATGGTTTTGCGGAAACGCGACAGCGCGACGACGAAGAAAACCGCGCTCAGGACCGACATCGCGACGAGTGACGGCCACACGGTCGTCAGCCCTGCGCCGCGGTAGAGAATGGCCTGGGCAAAGGCAACGAAGTGGGTCGAGGGCGATGCCTGCATGATCGCCTGGAGCCATTCGGGCATGCTTTCCATCGGCGTGGTGCTGCCGGAAAGCAGGTTCATGATGACCAGAACCGGCAGTGCGAGAAGGCCGAACTGCGGCATCGAGGTCGTGAAGGTGGCGATCAGGATGCCGAGCCCCGTCACCGAGATCATGTAGATCAGGGCCCCGAAGACGAACAGGGCAATCGACCCGTGGATCGGCACGCCGAGCAGACCCTGCACCACGAAGATCAGCGACAGAACGGCGGCCAGTACGATGACCAGTCCGTTCGCCCAGATCTTCGCCACCATGATCTCGGAGGGCTTCACCGGCATCACCAGAAGATGCTCGATGGTGCCGTGCTCGCGTTCGCGGATCAGCGCGGCCCCGGTCAGAAGCACCGACAGGAGGGTGACGTTGTTGATCACCTGCATCACCGCGTTGAACCAGCTCGAGTCGAGGTTCGGGTTGAACATGGCACGGACGACGAGGTTGATCGGCAGCGCCGCGGCGTTTTCGTTGCCGCTCAGGAACTTCGCGGTCTCGGCCTGGATGATCGACTGCAGGAACACCGTACCGTTGCCCGCCTGGGCCATGGCGGTCGCGTCGACATTGAGCTGGATCTCGGACTTGCGACCGGCCAGCAGATCGGCTTCGAAATTCGGCGGAAAGCGCAGCACGAAAACAAAGGCGCCGCTGTTCATGCTCGCGTCGATCCGGTCGGCGGAGATCTCGACGGGGGTATCGAATTCCGGCGGCAGAATGGCGCTGATGATGCGTCCGGACAGGGCGGAACGGTCCTCGTCGACATAGGCGACGGACGCGTTCAGCACCTCGAGCTTGGCGCCTGTCGCAACGGCGTAGATCGCCAGCGTGAAGACATAGACGATCAGCAGCAGCAGGACGGGATCGAAGACGAGGCTTCTGAGTTCCTTGACCCCCAGGCGATAGACATTGGCGAGCCACAGAAGCATTCTATGTCTCCTGCTTGTCCAGAATGGCGATCGACAGGACGGTGAAGAACAGCGCGAAACCGGCCAGCGCCAGGTGATTGTGCCAAAGCTCGGCGAAGCCCAGCCCCTTGGTGAAGGTGCCCACGCTGACCTGCTGATACCAGGAGGACGGGAAGGCCAGGCCAATGAGGCGCCCGCTCCCCGACAGCGAGGAGACCGGCACGATCAGGCCGGAAAAGTTGACGGCGGGAATGATGGCGATGATCGCGGCGGCGAAGGTGGCGGCCACCTGCGTCCTGGTGAAGGTCGACACCAGAAGGCCGAAGGCCGTTGTTGCCAGGATGTAGAACAGGGTTCCGACAATGAGTGCCGGAGCAGAGCCCTTCAGGGGAACACCGAACACCACATAGCCGATGGCGACGAGGCTGGCGAAGCTGATCAGGGCGATGACGACATAGGGAAGCTGCTTGCCGAGCAGGAACTCGCTGCGCGTGACCGGCGTCGAGCGGAAATTGGCGATCGAACCGGTTTCCTTTTCGCGCACCACGCCCATTGCCGTCATGATGGCGGGGATGAGGACGAGCATCAGCATCATCACCGAGGGCACGATGGCGAACACGCTCTTGAAGGACTGATTGTAGCGGAAACGGGTGACCACCTCGGTGGCATAGGGCGAGATCACCTCGCCGAACTGCCGCTCGATCTGGTCAGTGTAGTAGCCAAGGGCCAGGCCCTGCAGATAGCCGCGCGCCGTCTCGGCACGGAACGGCATCGCACCGTCGATCAGCACATCGATCTCCGGGGTATCGCCGCGCAGGAGCTGGCGCCCGAACCCGGGCGGAATCTCGATGCCGATGCTGATTTCGCCGTCGACCATGCGCTGTTGCAGATCCCGCCTGCCGGTCGCCGGCGCGTGCTCCTCGAAATAGCGCGAGCCGGAGAAGCTCTCCAGCAGCGTCCTGCTCTCCATGGACCGGTCGCGGTCCAGCACGGCATAGGGCAGGTTCTGGACGTCCAGCGAAATGCCGTAACCGAAGGTCAGCATGAGGATGACCGGTCCGAGAAAGGCAAAGACCAGCCGCATGGGATCGCGCAGCAGTTCCATCGTCTCGCGGCGGGCAAACGCCCAAAGGCGCGACGGGCTGAAAAATCCGCCTGTATCCGCGATGGACGCCGGAGCCGGCCGCGGGGCTGGAACTTCGGGTTCGGAAACCGGAGCTGCCCTGACCGGTTCGGGTGAGACGTCCTGCCCGGACGCCTCGCGCAGAATGTCGATGAAGGCGTCGTTCAGGCTGGCCGCGCCCTTGCTGCGGGTCAGTTCGTCAGGCGCGCCGACGGCCAGCACCCTGCCCGCATGCATCAGCGAGATGCGGTCGCACCGCTCCGCCTCGTTCATGAAATGGGTCGAGATGAAGATCGTCACGCCCTGATTGCGCGCTAGGTCGATCAGGTACTGCCAGAAAATGTCCCGCGCGACCGGATCGACGCCGGAGGTGGGCTCATCGAGAATAAGCACTTCCGGCTTGTGGATCAGCGCCACGGCAAGCTGCAGCCGCTGCCTGATGCCGAGCGGCAGCCCGTTTGGCCGCATGTCCGCCTCGCCCCGCAGGTCGAAGGTGCTCAGCATTTCCTCGATGCGGGCGGCGCGCGTTTCGGGGGCGAGACGGTAGAGGGCTGCGTGCAGCTCCAGGTTCTGGCGCACCGTCAGCTCGGAATAGAGCGAGAAGGACTGCGACATGTAGCCGACGCGGCGCCGGGTAGCCATGTCGTTGGCGTTCAGCGTCTCGCCGAACAGCAGCGCATCGCCCTCGCTTGCCGGCAAAAGCCCGGTCAGCATCTTCATCGTGGTCGACTTGCCGCAGCCATTCGATCCCAGAAAACCGAAGATTTCGCCGCGCTCGATTTCGAAACTCACATGGTCGACGGCGGTGAAGTCGCCGAAGCGGCAGGTCAGGCCGTGCGCCTCGATCGCCGGCGGTCCCTCCATCGGCACGCGCGGCGGCACCTCGACGGCACGGTGTCCGCGCCGCTCGGCTTCCGGCAGCATGGCAACGAACGCAGCTTCCAGCGTCGAGACGCCGGCAGCTTGCCGCAGCGCCTCGGGCGTGCCCTCAGCGATGATCCGCCCATCCATCATGGCGGCCAGCCAGTCGAAGCGTTCGGCCTCCTCCATATAGGCGGTGGCGACGATGACGCTCATTTGCGGGCGGTCGCGCCGGATGCTGGCGATCAGCTCCCAGAACTGCTCGCGCGAGAGCGGATCGATGCCGGTGGTGGGTTCATCAAGGATCAGAAGGTCCGGATCGTGGATGAGGGCGGAGCAGAGCGACAATTTCTGCTTCATGCCGCCGGAAAGCTTGCCGGCCGGGCGATCGGGAAACGGCGCAAGGCCGGTGGCTTCCAGCAGCGCGTGGATCCGCTCCGCGCGCTCCGCCTCCGACTGTGCGAACAGACGTCCGAAGAAATCGAGATTCTCGCGGACCGACAGGGTTGGGTAGAGGTTGCGGCCGAGCCCCTGCGGCATATAGGCGACGCGCCGGCTGCAGGCCCGGCGATGGGCCGCGCTGGCCATATCGCCGCCGAACACCGTTACCGAACCCGACTGGATGCGGCGCACGCCGGAGATGATCGCCAGCAGGGTCGACTTGCCAACCCCGTCCGGGCCGATCAGGCCGGCCATGCAGCCGGCCGGAATGTCGAGCGTGACATCGCAGAGGGCTGCGACCTCGCCATAACGATGCGTGACGCCCTGCAGCCTGGCGGCCGGTTCTCCCGTCATTGCGGCAGCTTGACCTCCAGGAAGCCCGGCCAGGCGACGGCAGGGTCGGTCCGCACATAACCGACGCCTGCGACACCGGCCTTGGCGCGGTCCTGGTACCGGGTCAGAAGATCCTTCGGGATGGACAGCTTCACCCGGAACATCAGGTTCTCGCGCTCATCCGACGTTTCCACCGACTTCGGTGTGAACTGGGCATTGCTGGCGACGAAGGTGACATTCGCCGGGATGACGTAGTCGGGAATGGGGTCGAGGATCAGGCGCGCTTCGCTGCCGACCTGCAGCAGACCGGCATCGCGTGCCGGCAGGAAAATGGTCATGTAGATGTCGGTCAGATCGGTGAGGGCGAGCACCTTGCCGCCGGCGCCGAGCACCTCGCCTTCGCGGGCCAAAAGGTACTGGACCCGGCCGCCGCGGGGCGCGCGCAACTGGGTGTCGTCGAGAATGGCTTCGAGCTGGGCGACCGCAGCCTTGGCCGACTCGATGGTGGCCTTGGCAAGTCCGACGCCGGCCTTGGCCGCTTCCACCCCCGCCACGGCGGTGTCGAGCGCGGTGCGCCGCTGGTCGGCCAGTTCCTGCGAACTCACCTGCCGCTCAACCAGCGCGACGGTGCGCTGATGCTCCTTTTCGGCGAGGTCGCGCTTGGCCTCGTACAAGGCGACCTGCGCTTCGGACTGGCGCAGACCCTGCTCGGCCTGGGCGACCGTGGCGCGAGCCTGGGCGAGCCGGGCGTTGAGTTCCGACACATCCATGCGTGCGACGAGTTGCCCTGCCTCGACCATCTCGCCCTCGCTGACCAGGACCTCCGTCACGCGCCCGGCCATCTTGGTGGCAACGTCGACGCGCTCGGCTTCGATCCTGCCGTTCGAAGCGGCGATGCCGTGGGGCAGCGTCTCGGTGTTCATCGTGCGCCACAGATAGAACCCGCCCGCGACGGCCGCGATCAGAGCCGTCACGGCGATGACCTGTTTCCACTTCATCGAAAGTCCCTTGCAAGCAGAAAATGCATGGCGTCATGTCGGCCTGCGCCTGCACAGCGCCGATCATGCTTTGCATAATGCACGCTTAGGGCACCCGCGTGCACAACCATTTGATGTCAGTCAAAGGCGGGTCATCGTAAAGGGTAAATTTTGCCTGCCGCCATCGAGCCTTGACCGCAGGACTTGCATACTATTGCGGCATCACAGCCTGATCGGTGCTGCATCTTGCTTGCAAGGCACGGATCTTGAGGCCGTTGGGCAGCGTGAGCCGAGCCGCACCGACAAGAAGCAACGCTTTCCGATCGCAGCAATCGGCTGAGCAACACGACCCCAGTCAGCGCAGACGAGATCATTGGCGACGCCGACGGCAATCGCCTTCACATCGGCTATCTGCCCGTCATCTGCGCCAATCCGGGCATAAACTGGCGACAGATCCCGCGGTTCTTCGCAAGTCTCCAGACGATCTGCGTGTCACTGCGCGCAGATCCCCTCGGCGGTCAGCGGCCGAAAAGCAAGGGAGAATAACGATTTCAAGGGGATGGGTGGTGCTGCCGGAGAGATTTGAACTCCCTGATCGGACAATATAACGCAATGTAATCAATATCTTGCATGAAACCCAAGAGGAGATTTGTAGGCGCGTTTTGTATGCAGCCTTGCAGGTGGACGGGCTGTGGAAAATGCTGCAGTCGGGGCGAAGCCGAGCATGGGCGGAGGGGATGGGCATGGCTCAGATCTCAGTCGTCGTCGGCCACGTCGCCGAGAACGGTCACGAGACGCCGCAGCACCTCGCTCCGGCGAGCGTCGGAGACCTCGGCAATGCCCCAGAAACCACGCGTGGGAAGATCGCCTCCGAACCAGCATCCGTCCATGTCGGCCAGGGCGTCGATCGCGGCTCCGCGGCCAAAGAAGGCGAGCTTGTCAGGCATGACGACCAGCACATCGTCGACGCCCGGTCCGCCATAGACGGGATCGAGGAAATCGACGATGGCCGAGGACGTCGGTTGATCCGTGCGGATGACAAGAAGCGGGCCGATCCGTTCGGCCTGCCGCAAGGCCGCGCGCGATCCGGCCTCGACCTGCGGCGAGATCCCCTGTGCCGCGCGATCCGCATCGCGCACGCTGCGGATTTCCTCGTCGCTCGCACCAAGCTCGCGCAACGCGCGGATATGTCCGACATCGTTGGCGGCCACGAGTTCACGCCAGCGCGTCCAGCCGGCAACAGCCTCCCCACCGATCAGATCGAAGATCTGGCGCAGCGCGCAAGGCGATCCCGCGCGCGCCCGCTCCCCGTGGTGGTCCACGATCACGAGAGGCGCCCGGGGGATATCTGCCGGCAGATCGTCTCCAAGCTCGATCAGGACGGGTGTCTGTCCCCGCACCAGCGCGGTACGGATTTCCGGCAGATAGGCTGAGGCCCGCGCCCCCCAGCTCAAGTCCTTGTCATGGATGCGGGCGCCATGGCCGGCGTCCTCAAGAAGACGGCGGATCTCGCGCATTTCGAGATCCGCACCGCCAAGGCAGAACACAAGCCCGTTCGGAGAGAGGGCAGAGGGCATGCTCACAGCCCCGGAGTTGGCAGCATGATGGTGGCGACCGCAAAGCCAAGCGCGCCGAGCACGCCCGAGACCAGGGCGAAGGACATCAGCTTGCGCGTGGTCCGGTCGGTCGCCGCAGCCTTGTCCCTCAGCAGCCACATCAGACCGAAGCCCGAGAAGGAGGTCGCCCCGAAGGTCGCAAGGACCACGCGAAGATGCTGCAGGAACACCGGCCATTCGCCCGGCGCCTCCCCCGCGCCGTCCGCTCCCGGCATGCCGAAGAGGCGCGGAAAAAGTTCCGGCACGAGAAGGAAGTTCATGCTGAGGACGGCGGCCGCGAGGCCGACGATCAGCCCGACGCTGGCGATGACGGCGAGCCGGTTCGCGCTGTCGGCCTGGCGTGTCTGCTCCATGGAGAGCAGAAACCGGGTTGCCGCCTGCAGTTCCTCCTTCACGTCGTCGAACAGGGCATCCAGCCCGAGCGACTCCCGCCACTTGCAGAACATCTCGTGCGGCTGGATCTGGTTGGAAATACCGGTGAAACGGTAGATGTGAACGAAGGCAAGAAAATCGCGCTCGATCTGCAGCATGGCGTCGCGGAAGTCGGCGGCGACGTCGGAATTGGTGCCGACGTCGGCGGTGCGCTTCAGGTTGGTGACCTGCGCCGAGATGCGGCTCGACAGCGCCAGCAGCGAAGCGAACTCCATCGTCAGGATCAGCGCCATCTGGAAATAGTGCCGTCGGAAGTGCTGCGAAATCAGCCCGTCGAAAAAGCCGCCCGCCCCGACGAAGGCGGTGTGATAGCCCGCGAACATCGTCCGCGACGCGCCTTGGCTGACCGTTGAGGGAAAGAAGCGATCATAGCAGGACTTCCGTTCGAAGTCGGCGAGGAAGTTCGGCGAATACGGAAGGTCGTAGGATCCGGCCGCATCCGCGAAGCAGAGGCGCATCCAGTCGCCGCGGGAGATCGAGAGGAGATCCAGCCCGTCGCGGCGGTTCTTCTCGTGGTAGAGCCTGTCGTCCTCGGGCCAGCCGTCGAGGGACGGGTGGCGGGTCCTGTGCGCGGCCTCGTAGGCACCGGTGACCGAAACGAAGCTCATCATCGGGATGCGTTCGTCGACCACGTGACGCCAGACGGGCTCGTCGGAGGACATATCGCCGGGCACATATCCATCGATGCGCAGTGGGGCGAGCAACCCGCGCCACTGTGCCATCACCGGCGCGTTGCGCCGACCGGTCTTCGGGTCGGGCGCGATCGTTGCCCAGGCGCCCCCCGGCCCGTCGAAGGGCAGCATGTTGCCGACATGCTCGGAGGCGTTCGCCTCCGGCGTGCCAGGGACGATGATCGGCCTGCCTGCGCGATCCTCGAACACGAGCCGGTGCGGAACCAGGCCCGGCGTCGACTTGTCGTCATAGTAGGGCGGGTAGCAGCGCCGCATCCTGTCGATGAGCGTTTGCACGCGGTCGAGCGTGAGCGTCCGGTCGTCGTCGTGTTGCTTCAAGGGATCTTTCGACGGTTTGTCGTCAGGGCCATAGAGGCGGGGATGGAGGTTTGCCTCGACGATCAGTGCCGCCGCCCCCGTGCCGAAAAGATAGAGATTACAGCGCTTGATCTCGGCCGCGGCGCGGGTCGTCGCGTCCAGCCAGACCGTCAGGCGCGCGGCGTCCTTGCGGCGAAACAGGCGAATGACGGGCTCGCTCCCATCAAGACCGAGCACCTGGCTGGAGCCGCTCTGGCGATCATTCTTGCGAAAGAGCACGTTCTGCAGGAAATCATAGAAATAGACGAACTCGGCATAGGCCACCTGCCGCTCGGCGAGGTCGTCCGGCTCGGCGCCGGATGCGCGGTCCACAGGCTCGGTCGACGCGGCCGTCGACATCGGCGATGGCGGATCGGCGTGGCGGAGCAGATCCTCGACCTCCTCCCAGACGGGGGCGCCATCACCCTGCTCGGCCAAGAGGTCGCGGATCACTTTCCGACGCATCTTCAGCGCGAAATCGGACGCGCCGGCGCGGTCGTCAGGAATTCGAAGGACGAGTGGCCAGATGAAGACATGCGTGGCGGCGGCGACCGGAATGTCCCGTGCCGCACGCCACAGATCCGGCCGGTAGAGACCGGACGGCGCACCCTCGAGCCGTGCGTCGTGGTCGCCATCGCCCGTTTCGCGGTCAAACCCTTCCGCGCCGGCCCCTGCCGCCTCCGTCATGTCGCCCCCGCGCCCGCTTGATGATCGGCTTTCGCCCGGCGCAACCATGCCGCGCGAACCGGCGCACGACAAGGGCAATCCGCTTCACATTCGCGGTGGTCGTCAGACCCGGGCAGGGTATCCCTGCCGAGGCTTTCGTGGTCTCAATCCGCTTCACATTCGCGGTGGTCGTCAGACTTTTTCTGGTACATATCGCCAGACTTCCTGTGTCTCAATCCGCTTCACATTCGCGGTGGTCGTCAGACCTATTATTGTGCCCCTAGGGAGGCACCGAAAGAGTCTCAATCCGCTTCACATTCGCGGTGGTCGTCAGACCGAAACAAGGAGGTTGTCGTTGACTCCCTGTGGGTCTCAATCCGCTTCACATTCGCGGTGGTCGTCAGACCTCCCCCCATTTTTCTCGCTTGTCAAGCAGTGGTTCCGAACATCGATATCCAGCAGAAGGTCAAATTCCAGCCGATCCGAAAGAACAAATATCGAACTCAAGAGGGTAAAGTTTATATATCTTCAATTATTATAGTATCTTATTAAAATTCCAGTGGTATTTTTCGTGTTTTCCGCCATCCGGTGAAGCGCGCGAAGTGCCCGCCCTCCCCCCAAATCCGTCAGTGGCCGGGCGCTGCCCGGCGCCAACACACCCGCCCGCAAATCCCACGCGAGATTTTGCAATCCAGGATCTTGCGGACAGACAAAGGCGCCTTCTACTATCCCGCGACAGTCATTCGTTTATCGATTTAAGAGGGTTGCCGATGACCGCGTCTCATCCCGCCTCGACCTCTACAGATGACAGCTCTTTCCCGCCGGGGGCCACGCAAGGGTCCACGCGGTGGCTGGTGCGCGCCGAGGGCGTCAATTTCGCCAATACGCTCTCCGACACCGAAGATCTGTCCATCATCCGCGGCGCCTCGCTGGCCCTGCTTCGGATCGACCGGTTCGTCGAGGCCGCAATCGCGCGCATTCCCGGGGCGACGGCGAGCCTCCTGTTTTCCGGTGCATCGCAATGTCTTGTCGAGGTGCGGTTGGCCGCGCCGGAGGCAAGCTTCGGAGCCTATCTGGAACGCGCCGTCGCCGATCTTCTGCGGCAGTTGCGCCAGGCCGGACCGAAGGCCGATCCTGCCCATCCGCGTGCCGGTCTCGACGAGCCCTTTGAGCATCTGTCGCTCGTCGTGGACGCGGAGCCGCACTTCGACGCGGACGATCGCGCCCCGGTCGTCGCCCGGCTCGAGGCGCGCAACCGCAGCCGGCAACTGCGCGACTGGAGCCTGCCGCCGCCCGGCCCCGTCTCGCTCGCGGATGCGCCCGACAATGCCTGCGATCCGTTCGACAGGGTTCGCCCGGCGCAGGTTTCGATCGACCTGCCCAAGGACAAGGTCGACATGTCGCCGGCGCTGGTGGATGTCTCCAAACGTCCGGACGGCGGACAGCGGGTGCGGGTTTCTGCCTCGACCAGGGCCCGCCGCGCCTTCGGCCGCACCCAGCGCAAGGCTTTCTACGGCGACGAACTCGCCGCCGAAGGACTGGACGCCCCGTTCCCGGCCGCCGTCAGCGTGACCGACAGTCTGGAAGAGATCGTCGAAAAGCCCCATCCGACGCGGCGGGACGGCAGCGTCCTGCCCGTTTCGCTCCGCAACAAGGTCGCGGTGATCTACGCCGACGGCAACGCCTTCGGCAAAATCCGCGAGCATGTCACGCTGGACACATTCTCGGCGACACTCACCCGCCATCGGCGGGAGTTTCTCGCCGAAATCCTGTGCTGGTATCTCGGTGAGCTGAAGGGGCCCGACTGGTCAGGTTTCGCCACCTGGAACCCCAAGGCGGGCGACGAACCCGGTGTGGAAAAGGCTCTTCGGCTCGAAACGCTGTTGTGGGGCGGAGACGAGTTCATCTTTGTCGTGCCAGCCTGGCTCGCTGTGCCCTTCGTCGAGCGGTTCCTTGCCCAATCGGCCGGCTGGGAGATCGAGGACAAAGCCCTTGCGGAGGCCGGCGTAAGCGGGCGGCTGACCCACTCCCTGGGCGTCGTCATCGCCAACGCCAAGACCCCCATCCGCCTGCTGCGGGCGCGGGCGCAGGATATCGCCGACCGCGCGAAGTCGGTCGGCTACAGGGACCGCTCGACCGCGACCTTCGAAATCTTCGAAAGCATCGCGCCGCCTGACGTCACCATCGCCGGCACGCGGGCGAACCAGTACGGGCTGGGCGCCGTGCCGGCCGATGCGCGGGAGGCCGCCCAGGACACTGTGACGAAGGCGCTGGCCCTGCCCGGCGACCGCTTCTCGGACCTCGTCGCGCGGATCGTCACGCTCAAGGACGGAGACCCCGCGCAAGACCTGCCCGGCTTTCCCCGGTCCCAGCTTTATGGCGCGCTGCGCGCCGCCCAGGCAACCGGTTCGCTGGTCACCGCGGCAGCCGACCGGGCCGTGACGGAGCACTTCAGCGAGTATCTTGGCCGCTTCGGCGGACAGAAGAGGCTGACCCTTGAAGCCCTGCGCCTGCCTGCGACGGAGGCGGATGGGCGCGGCGCGGCGCTCGATCTGGCGCTCCTTGTCCAGCTCTGGGACTATGTCGGTCTCGGCATCGGCGTGGCATCCGACGCGACGGCCAACGAGGTGGCGGCATGAGCGGTTCATGGTCTCGCCACGCCTTCGATCTGCGGCTGACGGTGCGCGCGCCGTTTCTGTTTCGCACAATCGACGCCCCGATGCACGGCTACGACGAAGCGCAGATGCGCGATTGCAACGAACACCCCGTTCTGCCGCGCGACCAGATCCGCGGAGTGTTTGTCGATGCCTTCGGACGCATGAAGGCAGTCGCCCCAGATCATCGTTTCATCGCCGCGCTCGCCGGCGCCTTCGGCGGCGACTCCACCAGCGATGAGGACGAAGGCGACAAGCCGAACCGCAGCCGCCTGATCTTTGCCGACCTCACAGCGCGCGAGCTGGGGGCGGCACCGCTTGCGCCGTCCTATCGCGTCAAGATCGACGAGACGACCGGCGCGGCCGAAGCCGGCGCGCTGCAGGTCATCGAACAGGTCGCCCGGCCCGGCGCCGACATCGCCTTCGACGGCTCCGTGGTCCTGTTCGGCACTCAGGAGGAAGCCGACGCGCTCGTCGCGCTGTTCGACACGGCGCTGAAGATCACCCCCGCCATCGGTGCCATGAAAAGCGCCGGGTTCGGCGAGATCGTCGCCGGGAACAGTTCCCTCAAGCCGAGGACACCGGCTCGGACCCTGGCGATGCCGGCAGCGTCGCCCCCCCTTTCGGAAACGCCTCTTGTCTTTGACGCGACCTTCGACCGTCCCCTTCTGGTCGACGCCCGGCGCATTGCGGACAATGCCTTTCTCGGCAGCGAGATCGTGCCGGGCGCGGTCATCAAGGGCGGGCTCGCCGCCCGGCTGGAGCGGAGTGGCGAAGACCCCAGCGCTGGCGATCTGGGCCGCGTACTCGCAGCCATCCGGATCTCGCATGCCTTCCCGCTCCCCGAAGATGCCGCGGATGGCGCGCCTCCGGCGATCTGGCGGCTTCCGGCCTCGCTGATCGCCACCACCGTCGACAGGGACACCAGGATCGGCGACGCACTGCATCTTGAGGCGGACCAAGCCGCGCTGCTGCATGGACAGGCACCCTTCTTTCCAATCGACTGGAAGGATGCGGCATTTGGCAAGGCGTTTGAGGTGACGGGGCTCGCGGGTCACGCCGAGCTCAGAACGGTGGCGCGCACGCGCACCCGCGTAAAGGACGACGTCGCGGACGACGGCCAACTCTTCACGATGATCGCCCGATCGAACAGGCATGACTCCGGCGCGCTCGTGCGGTTCCGCTTCACATTCGATGCAAGCAGCCTTTCGTCCGAGAGCGACCGGCAGCTCGCCGCGCAACTGGTCTGCGTGCTTGAAGAGGGTCTCGACGGGCTCGGCAAGACCGACGCCTCAGCATGCTTCAGCCAGGTGACGGGCGCCGTCCCGCCGCAGCCGAAGCCGATCGCCGGCACATCGGACAGTTTCGCCATCCTGTTGCGCACCCCGGCGCTGATGCTCGATCTCAACGCCCTGCACGACGACGCCGGCAACTGGCGCTGCACGCCCTTCGACGCCTATTCCGCCTATTGGGAGCGGGTGCTGCCGGGGGCCAGGCTTGGGAACTTCTACGCAACGCAAAGCCTTGCCGGCGGATATCTGGCGCATCGCCGCCGTCTGTACGGTGGCGCGCGCTACTACCCTTTCCTTCTCACGGATGCCGGCTCAGTCTTCCGCGTCACCGGTGTCGACCGCGACCGTCTTTCGGTGCTGATGCGCAGCGGTCTGCCCCTTCCTCCATTCGAGGGCGTGGACGCGGCCAGGGTCGGTTGGCGGACCTGTCCATTCGTTCCCGAAAACGGGTATGGCGAGATCCTCGCCGACTATCTGAGCGATCCGGCAAAGGTGAAGGCTCTGCGCGACGAGGTGAGCCATGTCTGAGGTGCACTACGATATCACGGCCGAACTCGAAGTCGTGACGCCGCTGCATGTCGGCTCGGGCAGGACGCGGCGTGTGGCAAGGGTCAGGGGCAAGCAAGACGAGAACGACGCGCCATGGGTCGCGGCGATCCAGCTCGATCATGCCGGCCTGCCCTATCTGCCCGCCTCGACGCAGAAGGGCATCCTGCTGGATCTTGCCAGACGGCGGTATGGCGCCGGGGAACGGGTCGAGGCGTTGTTCGGCCAGGTGAAGGACGACGGCACGGGGCGGATCGGCGCTGTGCTCTTTCGCGGCTCGTCGATGGATGCGAAACGGGCGCCCTCAACCGCGGATCTTCCCTATGCGCAGGACGCGGGTCTTGCCTACGACGCGGGCGGCTTGCCGGCCGGCGTCTTCGTGGCAGGGCGAACCCGGATCGACCGGGCGAGCGGTACGGTCGACGACGGAAAGCTGTTCTTTCAGGAAATGGTGGCGCCCGGCGCGATGTTTCCACTGCGTCTCGTCCTGACCGCGCGGCGAGCGCGCGACGAGGGACGGGATCTGCTCGCCGACCTGCTCGGCCTACTCGACGGGCTGACCAAGGAGCCCGCGACCTTTGGCAAGGGCGGCGGCCAAGCGCTTGGCGCCCTCCGGGTCGTCGCCGGAAGCCTGTCGGTGCGCAAGACGACGCTCACACCCGATCTGACGCTGACCACCAGCGACATGACGGACGTCGTCCCCTCCCCGGCCACGGACAGCGCCGGCGCCGTTTTCGAGGAGCGGCTCGAACTCGTTTGCGAGGGGCCGTTCATGGTGATCGATTCATCGCGCACCCGGAAGAAGAAGCAGACGAACGATCCGCGCAACCGCGAGCCGCAACTCAAGGCCGCCCGGATCCGCGAAAGGCTGCCGCTGCTGATGGGGCCGGGCCTCAAGGGTCCGCTGCGCGCGCGCGCCGCCTGGCTCGAAAGCCTCGCGGCGCACGGTGCGCGGGAGGACACCCGCACGCCTATCGACGCGAAGTCGGTCGACAATCCCGACGAGGTGCTCCGCACGGCTGGCGAAATCGAGCAACTGACACCGGTCGAACGGCTGTTCGGTGTCACCGGCTTCCGCGGGCTTCTGTCAATCGTCGACCTGCAGGTGACGGAGGCGGAACCATGGGAGGTGACGTCCGTCAAGCTCGACCGGTTTTCCGGCGGACCGATCGACAATGCGCTGTTCACCAGCGCGACCTTCGTCGGAACGCGCATCGCCGTCACACTGCGGCTAGCCTCGCGTGGAACAACGCGGCCTTCGGAGGCGGATATCGAACTCGCCAAGCGGCTCGTCGGTGACATCCGGGTGAACGGGCTGATGCTCGGCCATGGCGGCAACAAGGGCTTCGGCTGGTTCGAAACGGTCACGGAGGACGCGTGAGATGAGGTTTGATCGGGATCTGCTCAGCGAGGCCAAACGCTACTTCGCCGACATCCGCACAACGCAACCCGGCGCGCGCAGTCGGGCGCTGATTGTAATGGAGAGCTGGGACAAGAACAGCCGCGTTCCAGAAGATGACTGGGAGGAGTTTATCGAGGCGGTCTTCGCCTTCGAGGAGAAGTCGCAGCAGGCTCAAGGATCCAACCCATCGACCTCGCCGAAGCCGCCGACCTCGGAGAAGGCTAAAGGTCGCCCAACAGTAAGGCCGGAGCAACTCACCAGCCCTTATCGCTTCGTGACCCTCAACGAGCGGGTTGTACACGCCGAGAGAGCTGTGGAGCGGATGTCGGCGGATACGCCGCTACCCGGCGGTTTCAGTGGTTCGATTCATTATACGCTCGTTGCAGAGTCCCCGATCCTCATCGGAACGCCCGATCCGGACGATGAAGCCGTCAGCGCACCGATGCGTTTGGGACGGAACGGTCCTTGGGTGTTACCCGGCGCGACCATGCGCGGGCTGCTTCGCAGCGTGTCCGAGATCGTCGCCTATGCGCGCCTGACCCCCGTCAACAAGCACCATCGCTATGGCCTTCGCGACTTCTTCCACCCGGACTTCGCCGGCGATGGCAATTCAGAGAGCCGGCGTACCTCCCTCAATGCACTTCGAGCAGGCTTTCTGCGGCCGGCCCGCGACGGGGATCCCGAAAAGCGGGACGGCGACAGCGATTACATCATCGAACCTTGCGACCTGAAACTGATCCGCATTCGCGACATGTACGACATGTTCGGAACAACTGACGACAGCAGTGAGGGCGTGTTTCACGCAAGATGGCTGCAACGGGGCCTGCGCGGGCGATACTCTGCCTATGAGGTGGGCCAAGACGACGATGACAACCCGCTCTTCGATTTCACGGCCCGGCACCGCTTCTCGCAAAGCTCCAACCATGCCAGCGACCTGGAACCGGATGAAGACGGCGATTATGCCGGCGTCTTCGTTTTCTCGGATGTCTCACCTAGCGCCAACAGCAGGAATTACCGAGAGAATTTGGATCGTCTTGTGACTGACCTGGACGCGCAGGACACCAAGACAACGACGAATCTTCACAAGAAGCGCGAGTGTGTCTTTCTCGAACACGAAGCACCAGACATCTATCGTGTCCGACAAGACCGGTTCGATGCCTTTCGGATCATCAACTCGCGCCCCGGAAAGAACGATTGGCAGCCTGATGGCGTTTGGGCCATTCTTGCACCTACACTCGCCGCGAACCGGCGGATTCCGGTGTTCTACACAGGCGATCCGAGGGCACAGAACGCCGGGTTCGAACTGGGATTGACGCGCGTCTTCAAGATTGGGCACCGCTACAGCGTCGCCGACAAGGTCGCGAAACATCCGGAGCATGTGCTGCGGCATGCCGACTTCAGGCCCGATATGGTGGAAGCGCTGTTCGGCTACGTCTATGAGGGCGCCGATTTCGTTGACGGAACGGGCGACACCGAGACGCTGCAACGCAAGGGCCGGGTGGCATTCGGCTTCGCAACGCTCGACAATCCGCAGGATGCGATCATCGACGAGGAGGAGGTGCGAACGGTCGCGATGGCGCCACGGGCATCCTTTGCGCCCTTCTACCTGCAAGGCCAGTACAAGGACTGGTCGTCCGACAGCTCAAAGCTCGCAGGCCGCAAGCGCTACTTCCCCCGCTTTCGTGTTGCCGACACCAATCAACCGCAAACCGTGCGAGACAAGGTGACGGCAACTCTGACTGCGCGTCGGGTGACGGACAACACGGACCTGCTGAGCCGCCTGAAGTTTCTTAGGCCAAGGGGCGCAAACCGGCTCCGGTTCTCCGGCGAAATCCGACTGACGAACGTGACGGCAGCCGAAATCGGCATGCTTCTGTGGGCGCTGACGCATGGCGGCGACCCGCGCAAGCCCTGTCGTCACATGATTGGACGCGCCAAGACCGCTGGCGCGGGCCAGGTGCGCGTCGTTCGGATCAAGCTCGCGCTGCACGGCAACGACGGGGCCGCCGGCAAAAAACTGGAGGCGCCGAAAGGTTGGGAACTCAAGGACGGAAAACACGAGGGATGGCTCGAGCCTGGCTCGGCGAGCATGACGCCATTTCTCAACGCCTTCCATGATCACATGACGGCCACTGTACGGGGATGGCCCGACGACCTCCCGATCAAGGATTTCCTTACCCTGAGCGCCCCAATTGCGTCGCATCAACTGGCGGCCGAGTATCTGAACGGTCCGAAGGCGCATATGGAACTGCGCGCGACCGCCAAGCTCGACACGCATAAGGACTGGGAGGAACCGGACCGCGCGCGGCCACGCTATCTCACCGCACAGCATCTGACCGGTCTCACATTCCCCTATCGGGACTGATCAGACGGTCACCGGCGCTTCCGCTCCGATCCGCACAAACTACCGGCTTGGCGCTTTCGCCGGGCCGTTTTCGTTTCAAATCCGCTTCACATTCGCGGTGGTCGTCAGACCTCGGGCTCTCGGTCGGAGAAAGAGAGTAACGGTCTCAATCCGCTTCACATTCGCGGTGGTCGTCAGACGACAAGGTCTTCCTCGCACTTGGTGCGAGCAGGTCTCAATCCGCTTCACATTCGCGGTGGTCGTCAGACCGGAACCGCGGAAGCACAAACTCAAATTTCTGTCTCAATCCGCTTCACATTCGCGGTGGTCGTCAGACCAGGGCGGTGGACACACCCCCAAGACTGTAGTCTCAATCCGCTTCACATTCGCGGTGGTCGTCAGACCCAACAAGGACATCGGCCGGAGGTCCGGCAGTGTCTCAATCCGCTTCACATTCGCGGTGGTCGTCAGACCAAAGGACCAGAGCATTTTGCAATGGACTGAGTCTCAATCCGCTTCACATTCGCGGTGGTCGTCAGACTCCCCCCATTTTTCCTCCCTGTCAATCCGAAATCTGGATCCCATCAATCCAGCAGGAGGCCGAAAAACTCGATCCGACGAAAGTACAAATATAGAACACTCTTGCCTTCAGTCGTTATTAGCTTAATCTTCTCAACGCATAAAGAGTTTTCCAGTGGTATTTTGGTCCGGAGACACCCATGCCAAAGCCCAACCGGTTGACGCAGCGCATTGATGGTGCAGCGCTTTTTTCCGAGGCCACGAGCGTGGCCGGGCTCGGCGCCGGCTGGGCACGCACCTGGGCGAATGGCGGGGCGGCGGGCGGCGACGGGCAGACGCTGTCGTCGTTTTCCGTCGCCGTCGGCGAGCGCCTCGCCGTGCTCTCCGGCGATCTGCGCAGCGGGCGCTACCGGCCGCAACCCTTGCGGGAGGTGCGCATCCCCAAGCCCGGCAAGCGCGATACGCGGCTGCTGCGCATCCCGGCCGTGCGCGACCGGGTGGCGCAATCGGCCATGGCGCAGGCGCTTTCGCCCCGGCTCGACCCGGAGATGGAGGAAACGAGCTTCGCCTATCGCCCCGGACGCGGCGTCGCGCAGGCGCTCGAGGCCGTGCGGCGGTTTCGCGAGCAAGGCTATGTCTGGACCGTCGATGCGGATATCGAAGCGTTCTTCGACCGCATCCCGATCGATGCGGCCTTCGAGCGGCTGCACCGGTCGGTCACGGAAAGCCCGGCCTCCGAGCTGATCGGCCTGTGGCTCGAACACGGTGCGCGCAACGGACGCGGGCTCGCGCAGGGCTCGCCGCTGTCGCCGCTGATCGCCAATCTCTATCTCGACGATCTCGACGAGGCGTTCTCGGGCAAGGGGCTGCGCATCGTGCGCTATGCCGATGATTTCGTCGTGCTCGCCCGCGACCGTCCGGCGGCCGAAGACGCGCTCGACCGGCTTGCCGTCTTTCTCGACCGTCACGGGCTGGCGCTCAACCGGGACAAGACGACACTGCGCGACTATTCCTCGACGCTGCGCTTTCTCGGCCAGGCCTTCGTGCGCTCCTGGATGCTCAAGGACGACGCGGACGACGAGGCGACCACATCGGCGGCGGCGCTGATGCGCCACCTGGCGAAAACGGACGCGCAGGAGGCGGAAGCCGAGCGCCAACAGGCAGAAGACGAGGGACGCATCGCCCGCGCAGGGCACGATCCGGGCCTGCGGGTGCTCGCGCTCGCCACCCACGGCCGGCGGCTGACCTTGCGCAACCAGAGCTTCTCGATCCTCGAGGCGCCCGAGGAAGCGCTGCCCGGAGAGCCCGCCCGCGAAATCCTGGCGCTGCACCCGACTCGTGTCGACCGGATTGAACTGGGGCCCCATGTCGCGGTCGAGGGCGACACGCTCAGGCATGCGCTCGCCTCGGGGATCCCGGTCGCCTTCACGAACGGCCATGGCGAGACGCTCGGCCATCTCGCGCCGGTGCTGCAACCACGCGCCGGGCGGCATCTGGCGCAGGCGCGCTGCATCCTCGATCCCGAGCGGCGGCTGGACCTGGCCCGCCGGCTGGTGCGTGGGCGGATCGCCAACCAGCGCGCCTTTCTGCGCCGGATCAACGCACGGCGCCAGTTGCCGGCCATCGCGACAGCGGCCTATGCGCTCACCCGTGCGATCCGGCGGGTACGCATCGCCACCACGGTTGAGGAACTGATGGGCCACGAGGGGCTTGCCGCCGCACTCTACTGGCGGGCGTTCGACCGGCTGCTGTTGAACGATTTCCGTCTTGTCGGGCGCAGCCGGCGCAAGCGGGGCGACCCGATCAACGGCGCGCTCGACATGGCCGCCTCGCTGTTGCAGCGCGACCTGAGCGCCGTCATCGTGTCGCGCGGGCTGCATCCGGGCTTCGGCGCGCTGCATGCCACGGGCGATGCCCGCGACGCCTGCGTCTATGATCTGATGGAAGCGTTTCGCGCCGGGCTCGCAGAAAGCCTCGTGCTGACGCTGGCGAATACCGGCGTGCTGAAATCCTCGATGTTTTCAACGCTCGACGACGGCACGGTGCGCATGGGAACCGAGGCGCAGCGGGCTTTGATCCGCGCCTACGAAAAACGCTGTTCCGCCACCGTGCTCTACCCGGCGACGGGCCAGCGCATGACCTGGCGGCGGATCATGATCGCGGAAGCCGAGCGCTATGCCCGGCACGTGGAGGGCGTGGCCGAATGGGAACCGATGCGGCTCAACTATTGACACCTGACATACCGGCGAAGGAACCGCCCGCATGGCACGCGAGCACATCTTCATCTTCTGCTACGACATTTCATGCAATCGCCGCCGGGCACGCATCGCCGACATTCTGGAGAAGGCCGGCACACGGGTGCAGGACTCCGTCTTCGAGGTTCGGCTTCCGCAAAACCGCGCCGCCGCTTTGCTAGACAGGCTGGGTCGGCTACGGGAAAGCTCCGATTCCGTTCGCATGTACTGTCTGACGGAGCGCGGGCGCCAGATGTCCGACACGCGCGGCGGCGCGCCCGTTCCCGAGGCTCAGGAATTCTGGCTTCTCTAGGTCAGAATTACGAGTTCACGACCTAGTCACCCGAATCTGAAGTTCGTCGCATTCCACGGCATGCTCTGAACGAACTTCAGATTCAAAAGGGTGACTAGCAAGTTTATGTTTCTAGTGTGGTTTTCGAATTTGAAATACGCTCGGGGCGTACCGCAAAATGAGGCGTATTTCAAATTTACCACACTAGCGCTGCCGTTTGACGCCGGCCGAACCGACACAACGAGACCCATGGCCCTGCCCTCGCTCGACGCCTTTCTCGCCGCACCCGACACGGTCACCGATCTCGCCGGGTTCGCCACCCGCCTGCATATGCAGACGGTCACCGTGCGCCTTGCCGGGCGGGCGGCGGCGGCTGCCGATCCGGACCTGCCCGCACGCATCCGCGCCGCCTTCGGCTCGGCGCTGCTGGAGACCGCGTCGCCACCATCGCGCGTCGGCGACCCGTGCCCATGGTCTCCGCCCTGTGTGTTCGATGCTCTGTTCCGATCGAAAGGGCGGATGACGAAGCGGATCGACTATCCCGCGCCCTGGCTGATCGCCTGCGACCCGGCCGGCCGTGATCTTGACGTCCAGCTCTCGGTGTTCGGCGTCGCGGCAGAGTGGATGCCCGCGGCGGTGGAGGTCTTCACGCGCGTTCTCTCCGACCGTGTCGACTGGCGGCACCAGACAACGGCCCACGCCGAGAGACAAGGACGGCGGGCGGGCCGCCAGCGGGAGAACATTCTGGGGCGAGAGGTGACCATGATCGATGGGCTTGCGCTTCAACGCGACGACCCCGGCCCGCCCCAGGCGGCCATGCTGACCTTTCTTTCCCCGGTAACCGTCGGCGGACGGGACGCGGAACAGGAGCCGCAGGCGATCTTCTCGGAGGCGGGCTACAGACTGGAAGGCATTGCCCGATGGCACGGGCTGACACTGCTCGATGCCGTCGATTGGCGGGCGCTCCGTGCCGGGCTGGATCAGTTGCACATGGCCTGGGAAGACGACATCGCGCTCCGATGGGAACGGGAATCGCGCCGTCAGGGCCGGCGCATTCCCATGCGGGGGCATATCGGAAATCTCGTGATCCAGTCGCCAACCGACGCGACGCCCCCCCCGGTCTGGCCTGTCCTCTGGCCTGTCCTTGCGCTTGGACAGGCGGTCCGCTTCGGTGCCGACACGGCCTTCGGCTGCGGCCGCTATCGGCTGCTCGTTGCCTAGCTCTGGACTCTCAGGAGGTTGTTCACCCGAGGTGGGTTAGGCTGCTCGACGGCGATCTGCCACCACTGCGAGCGCGGGCTCTCAGGAGGTGTTCACCCGAGGTGGGTTAGACTGCAACCCGAAGCGCAAGCAAGTCAGTAACGGGATGCTGTCACCCGCCCAGTTCGAACGGCAGCAGGAAATATAACCCAAAGGTGTCCACAAAACTCCGGGCTATTCATTTTGAGCGAGAAGTGACTTCCTCAATGCAGCAACCGTTTCGCCCTCATACCAATATGCCTTTCGCCTTCGACGGACCGGGCGGAGATCTGCAGGCCGCCCGGCGGCGAGCCGCCTTGACGCGCGCCCTGTTCGAGGAACCGGAGGTGCTGGAGGTCATCAAGAGACGCCTGACGCTCCGAGAGCCGATCGCCGCCGACGCGCGACCTGCCTCGCTCGGAAAAATCCTCGACCATGCACGCGATTGCGGTGTGCTGATCGAAGACGGCAAGGGCGCGTTCGATGTCGCCGGGCCGCAAGCGCGCAGCTATCTATCCGGCGCCTGGCTTGAGGAATTCATGGCGCTGCTGCTGATCGAGGCGGGATGCGACGATGTGCGGTTCTCGCAGAAGGTTCTCTGGCGGGCTGGAATCGACGGCAGCCTGCACGGCAACGAGATTGATGCTCTTGGCCTCCACCGGGACCGGTTGGTTCTGGTCTCCTGCAAGGCGCTGGCATTCGACACGCTGACCCGAACTCATGGCGACGACCGGGTCTTCAGTGCGATGATGGAACTCGCCTACTGGAACGACCATTTCGGCCAAGGGCGGGCGCTTGCGATCCTGGCAACCACCGCAGACTTTTATGACGAGGAGGCTCGACGCTTTCGCAGTCCAAAGCTCGTGGAACGCGCAAGAGTCATGGACCTGGTCGTACTGCCTGCAGATCTGGGCAGCTCGGAACGCTGCCTGGACCAATTGAGAAAGCGGCTGCAGGGCGCATGAATTGATCACATGGCGGCAGCCTTGCCGTGGGACGCAAATGCAGACCAGTTCGAAACGCGAGATCCTCGATGGACGACAGAATGGAGGCAGGCGCCGAACTGCCGGAAACTGAAGCGAGTGCAACGAACAGCGCCACTGGTGACCGCGGACAGGCCTTCGCGGAACTCGTGCATCGCCTGCTGACAGGCAGTGACCGCACCGACATCGAGGCAACTGCCCGGGCCATGGGTATGCCCTACCACACATTCTACAATCGGCTGCGCAACACGACCCCATTCAGCGCCGACGAGATCCGCCGCCTGCTGGCCGTGATGCCGGACGCCCGGCTCCTGCATTTTCTGCTGGAGGGAACGCCCTTCGTGCCGGCCGAGCGCATCGAGACGATCGCCCCGTCAGAGGACATCGACATCCAGCGCGGAGCCGAACGCATCGCCATCGAGGCCGCAGATGTTCTGCGCGCCACCTACCAGGCCCTTGTCGACCAACGCATCGACCATCGCGACGCGCGCGTCATCCGCGACGAAATCGACATTGCAGAACGGGCACTGGCCAGCCTTCGCCAACATCTGGATATGCTGCTGATGCAAGGTGCCTTTTCCCGCCCCGAATAATTACAGTGACTATCGATATTGATGGTGACATCTCAGCCATTGGACACCGAAGCGCTCAAACTGCAATAGACGATGTAAAAATCAGAAAATTCATACATAAGTCACTAATTACTTATCTCTTATAACAAAATTTAACAAAATCCGAAGATTCTGTAAAATAAAAATTCAACGCTTCGGAGGGTGAACACTTGCGCGATATCGGCTTCAAGGTAAGTGAAAAATATAAGCATGCGTTTTCATTGCTGGCTGCCACCTTGGGAAAAAAGCAAGTTGACGTCATGAAAGAAGCCGTCCACATGCTCGTTGTCGCGTATGGGATGGCCGAGAAATTTCCAGATCTGGTCGAGGCTGTCTCTTCACCTCGAAAAGAACATCGGGACGAATTACTGCTCAGTGTGCTCCTGGATCTCGCAGCTGCCCATTTAGTGCCTAAAGAGGACGACACTACAGGGGCCCAAAAGAAGCTGCGGAAAGGGAAATCCAAGCGCAAGAACAAGCGGAAAAAGAAGTGATAAGCGCCTCTTCTCTCGCTCACACAGGAGGCGAGCATCGAGAAATTGCATTCGGCGGCAGCGCCCGACGATCAGAACCAAGCGCCTAATACAAAATAAACACGCGCATAACTCGCTATTTTAAAAACATCTTTATTTGGCAGCGAGATACATAAGGCTGCGGAGAAATATTTCTCGTACTGCACATCAATAAGCTACACTGAGCCCCCGCCTCCTGCTCACGACGGTCACTGAACCCGAGCCAAACAGGCTCAGACACGCTAGTCGCCGAGCCTCTTGAGAGTCTCAGCGTGACGCACCATCACATCCTTCGCGATCTCGCGAACAGGACGAGGCTGGAAACCGTTCTCACGCCGACGCGCAGCGTCCGTGGTGCTGAAACGCGGCGCATGACGCTGCTCACCACAAGGAGTGCCATCCGGACTATTTGAAGCGTCGTCGTCATGTATGGGAGCCATAAGGATTTCCTTTGAGAATTCTTCTCGAACCCCATCAATCTTACACACAATCACGCAGTTCTCGCAAATCAAGCCACCATGCGAGCCAGTCGGAGTGAGTTACAAAGAGTGTGATGTCGAGTCGAATGGTCAATCCAGTAGCCCTTGGCGGCCCTTCCCCGGCCGACCACCGCATTGCGACCGGTTCTGTATTGGCTTAGGGTCCGGACCCATAAAAGGGGTTCCTCTGACGGCGGGATTGTGATTCAGGGTCTCTGAGGGGGACCCGTCATGGATCGCGACTATTTCTGGCTCAGCGATGAGCAGTTTGGGCTGCTTGAACCGCATCTG